>NZ_JBWLKL010000017.1:0-150488 GCF_059026065.1 Streptomyces sp. A18
ATCATGAAGAGCGACCAGGCGTCGGTCTTCGGCTTCCCGAACCCGATGCTGGGCATCGCCGCGTACGCCGTCGTGATCTGTGTCGGCATGAGCCTGCTCGGCCGGGCACGCTTCCCGCGCTGGTACTGGCTGACGCTGAACGCGGGCATGCTCTTCGGCGTCGGGTTCTGCACCTGGCTGATGTACCAGTCGCTGTACGAGATCAACTCGCTGTGCCTGTGGTGCTGCCTTGCGTGGGTCGCCACGATCGTCATGTTCTGGTACGTGACGTCGTTCAACATCCGCAAGGGTCTGCTGCCCGCGCCCTCCTGGCTGCGTACGTTCTTCGGCGAGTTCACCTGGGTCTTCCCGGTGCTGCACGTCGGCATCATCGGCATGCTGATCCTCACGCGCTGGTGGGAGTTCTGGACCAGCTGACAGCGCCGAGGGGATTGTCAGTGGGCTGACGTAGGGTTCCCACCGTGGAGCCCGACCTGTTCACCGCAGCTGCCGAGGACCGCCAGGAGAAGGACCCTTCGACGAGTCCCCTGGCCGTCCGGATGCGCCCGCGCACCCTCGAAGAAGTCGTCGGCCAGCAGCATCTGTTGAAGCAGGGCTCGCCCTTGCGCAGGCTGGTCGGCGAGGGCGGGGGAGGACCCGCGGGCCCCTCGTCGGTGTTCCTCTGGGGGCCGCCCGGCATCGGCAAGACGACCCTTGCGTACGTGGTCTCGAAGGCCACGAACAAGCGCTTCGTGGAGCTCTCCGCGATCACCGCGGGCGTGAAGGAGGTCCGCGCCGTCATCGAAGGCGCCCGGCGCGCGATGGGCGGCCACGGCAAGGAGACCGTCCTCTTCCTGGACGAGATCCACCGCTTCAGCAAGGCCCAGCAGGACTCCCTGCTCCCGGCCGTCGAGAACCGCTGGGTGACCCTGATCGCGGCGACGACCGAGAACCCGTACTTCTCGATCATCTCCCCGCTCCTGTCCCGCTCCCTCCTCCTCACGCTCGAACCCCTCACGGACGACGACCTGCGCGGACTGCTGCGCCGGGCGCTCACCGAGGAGCGGGGCCTGGGCGGCGCGGTGGAGCTGCCCGAGGACACCGAGGCGCACCTCCTGCGGATCTCGGGAGGCGACGCACGACGCGCACTGACCGCCCTGGAGGCGGGCGCGGGCTCGGCCCTGGCCAAGGGCGAGAAGGAGATCACCCTCCAGACCCTGGAGGAGTCGGTCGACCGCGCGGCCGTGAAGTACGACAGGGACGGCGACCAGCACTACGACGTCGCGAGCGCCCTGATCAAGTCCATCCGCGGTTCGGACGTGGACGCGGCCCTGCACTATCTCGCCCGGATGATCGAGGCCGGCGAGGACCCCCGCTTCATCGCACGGCGACTGATGATCTCCGCGAGCGAGGACATCGGCCTCGCCGACCCGACAGCGCTGCCCACGGCGGTCGCCGCGGCCCAGGCCGTCGCCATGATCGGATTCCCGGAGGCCGCGCTCACCCTCAGCCACGCGACGATCGCCCTCGCCCTGGCCCCGAAGTCGAACGCCGCGACGATGGCCATCCAGTCCGCCCAGGCTGACGTCCGCGCGGGCCTCGCGGGCCCCGTCCCGCCCCACCTGCGCGACGGGCACTACAAGGGAGCGGCCAAGCTCGGCCACGCCCAGGGCTATGTGTATCCGCACGACGTGCCGGGCGCGATCGCCGCCCAGCAGTACGCACCGGACGCCGTCGCCGCCAAGCGTTACTACCAACCCACGCGCTATGGAGCCGAGGCGCGGTACGCGGACGTGGTCGAGCGCGTGCGCGAGCGCCTCAAGGGCGAGTAGCCGCTCCCCGTCGCGGCCCATCCCGGCCCGCGGCTGAGGCACCCCCTGCCACCCGGTACACTTGCCCGAAGTGCTGCGTCCCGTGTCCGGTCTCGTACCGGACGCCACCAGAACGGGACATCCAGCCGGAGCCCCGGACCTCACCGTCCAGGGATCTCCAGGAGCGTCGCGCACCGTCGAAGGTGTCGCGGGCAGCCCACCACCATCTCGTACTCCGGGAAGCGGTCGGTGGGCCACTCGCGTGCTGCACATAGTGCCCAGACCAGGGAGCGGCTGCCCGCCGGATCCAGCACCACCGGATCCGATGGGTTTCCCAGGCTGCGGATTGCGACCTCCCCTAACCCTGGTGAAGCCGATATCACATTGAACAGAGAGGTTGGTTCATGCCGAACCAGTCCCGCCCCAAGGTCAAGAAGTCGCGTGCCCTCGGCATCGCGCTGACCCCGAAGGCCGTCAAGTACTTCGAGGCCCGTCCCTACCCGCCGGGCGAGCACGGCCGTGGGCGCAAGCAGAACTCGGACTACAAGGTCCGTCTGCTCGAGAAGCAGCGTCTGCGCGCGCAGTACGACATCAGCGAGAAGCAGATGGCCCGTGCCTACGACCGCGCCAAGAAGGCCGAAGGCAAGACCGGCGAGGCCCTGGTCATCGAGCTCGAGCGCCGTCTCGACGCCCTGATCCTGCGTTCGGGCATCGCCCGCACGATCTACCAGGCCCGTCAGATGGTCAGCCACGGCCACATCGAGGTCAACGGCGGCAAGGTCGACAAGCCGTCGTTCCGTGTCCGTCCCGACGACGTCGTGATGGTCCGCGAGCGCAGCCGCGAGAAGCCGCTGTTCCAGGTCTCCCGTGAGGGCGGCTTCGCCCCCGACGGCGAGATCCCGCGTTACCTCCAGGTCAACCTGAAGGCCCTGGCCTTCCGTCTGGACCGTGACCCGAACCGCAAGGAGATCCCCGTGATCTGCGACGAGCAGCTCGTCGTCGAGTACTACGCCCGCTGACCCGGACGTAGCTCTCCCTGCTTCAGCCCGTCGCCCGCCCTCCCTTCGTGGTGGGGCAGGCGGCGGGTTTTTGCGTTGCCCTCGGGGTCCGCGCCCAGGGCCCGGGTCACGGCCGCGTCCGGAGCGAGACGGGTCCCCACCGCCAGACACTCCTCGTACCGCGCGTCGCCCAGCTGTTCGCGGGCCTGCGTCTCGCACAGCTCGTGCGGCCCGCCGAAGCTCCCGGAGCCGAACAGCGGAAGGCCCACCGACGGCCAGATACGGGACGCGGCGCCCTGCAGCACCGCGGCCTCGGCCGGATCGCCCTCCTCCATGGTGAACAGGGCGAGCAACTCGATCGCGAGCACCGTGCCGAGCAGGTCGTGGAAGGTGTGGTCCAGGGCCAGACACCGCATGACCAGGTCACGGGCCATCGCCGTCTCGCCGCGCGTCCAGGCGGCGAAGCCGAGGACATAGAGGGCGTACGCGAGGGTCCAGCGCTCCCCGTGGTCCTCGCAGACCTGGCGTACGTCCTCGCAGAGCTCCACCGCGTCGGCGAGCTCGCCCCGGAAGGCGAGCGCCATCGCCAGCTCGACCTGGCCCATCAGGACGTTGCTGTTGAGCTCGCCGATCTCGCGGTACTGCTCAAGGGCCGAGCGCAGCAGCGACTCGGCGCGCTCCATGTCGTCGGTGAGGAGCGCGAGGCAGCCGATGCGGTGCTCGGCGTACGCGGTCGCGATGGCGCTGCCGGTACGTTCCGCCTCGTCCTTGCACTCCTGCAGCGCGGCGAGCGCGGCGACCGTGTCGCCCTGCAGCACCGCGACATAGCCGAGCACCCACAGCGCCTTGAGACGGGAGTCGTCGTGGCCGCCGTCCAGTTCGAGGGCCCGGTCGAGCCAGTGGCGCCCCTCGGCGAGGCGACCGCAGCCGACCCAGTAGAACCACAGGCTGCCCGCCAGATACTGGCCCAGATGCGTCTCGTCCGGCTCGGTCAGGCAGTACTCCAACGCGCCCCGCAGATTGGGCAGTTCGCAGTCGACCAGCTCGGCGACGCGAGCCTGGCGCGGCGAGAACCAGTCCAGCTCGCACCAGGTGGCGAGCCCCATGTACCAGTCGCGGTGCCTGCGCCGCATCCGCGCGGCGTCACCGGTCGCCTCCAGCCAGTCGGCGCCGTACGCACGGACCGTGTCGAGCATGCGGTAGCGGACGCCCGTCGGCCCCTCCTCGCGGGTGACGACGGACTGCGCGAGCAGCTCACCGAGTACGTCGAGGACGTGATCGGCGTGCAGGCCGTCCCCGCTGCAGATGTACTCGGCCGCCTCCAGGTCGAAGGGGCCGCAGAACACCGAGAGCCGCGACCACAGCAGGCGCTCGCCCGTCGTGCACAGCTCATGGCTCCAGCCGATCGCCGTACGCAGCGTCTGATGCCGCGGCGGCGCGTCGCGCCGGGTCCCGGTGAGCAGCGCGAACCGGTCGTCGAGGCGGGTCAGGAGCTGCGCGGGCGACAGTGCCCGCAGCCGCCCCGCCGCCAGCTCGACGGCGAGCGGGATGCCGTCCAGGCGGCGGCACAGCTCCGCCACGTCGGCTTCGTTCTCCTCGTCCAGGGCGAAGCCGGGAAGCCCGGCCACCGCACGGTCGGCGAAGAGCGCCGCCGCGTCCGGCGTGGGCAGGGGCGCGAGCGGGAAGATCCGCTCGCCCCCGGTGTCCAGCGGCCTGCGCCCCACCGCGAGCACCCGCAGGCCGGTGCAGCGGTGCAGCAGTTCACCCACCAGCGAGGCGCACGCCGCCACCAGGTGCTCGAACCCGTCGATGACGAGGAGGACTTCCCGCTCCGCGAGATGGTCGAGGAGCACGGCGCGCGGCGGGCGGTGGGTGTGATCCGTCAGACGCAGCGCGTCGGCGACCGCGTGCTCCACCAGATCCGGGTCCCGGACCGCAGCGAGCTCCACCAGCCAGGCACCGTCGCGCGGCGCGGCGTCACCGGCGGCACGGACGGCGAGGCGCGACTTCCCGACACCGCCGACGCCGGTCACCGTGACCAGCCGTGTGGTCTCCAACGCGGCGGCGAGACAAGCGAGTTCATCGCTGCGTCCGACGAAGGAGTTGAGCTCCAGAGGGAGGTTGCCGGGTCTCGGCGGGCGGGCGGGGGAGTCGTACCGACGGTTACCCGTGCCCTGATCGCGTCGCATGAGATACGGAGCGTACTCATCCGTAAGCAGTCAGTACAATCAGTTCGGTGAACTCCCTTGCCCGTACACGGTAATGCGGTGCGGAGCCTCGGCCTCGGCGCGATAGGGTCGGAGGACGACTTTTCGATGTTCAGGACCGATGTTCAGGGAGCGGTGCGCAGTGTCGGGTGGAGAGGTGGCCGGGATCCTGGTGGCCGTCTTCTGGGCGATCCTGGTCTCCTTCCTGGCCGTGGTGCTGGTGAGGCTGGCGCAGACGCTCAGGGCGACCACCAAGCTCGTCGCGGACGTGACCGAGCAGGCCGTGCCGCTCCTCGCGGACGCCTCCACCGCGGTGCGCTCGGCGCAGACCCAGATCGAGCGCGTCGACGCCATCGCGTCGGACGTCCAGGAGGTCACGTCGAACGCGTCGGCGCTCTCCACGACGGTGGCCTCCACCTTCGGCGGGCCCCTCGTCAAGGTCGCGGCGTTCGGTTACGGCGTGCGCAGGGCCCTGGGCCGCAAGACCGGACCCGAATCAGACAATGTGCCCCCGGCACCCGCCCGACGTACCGTGATCGTGGGGCGCACCGTCCCCTCCGCGCGGCGGCGGGGCAAGCGGAAGAAGGACTGACGCAGCGATGTTCCGCCGTACGTTCTGGTTCACCGCGGGCGCCGCTGCCGGTGTGTGGGCCACCACCAAGGTCAACCGCAAGATCAAGCAACTGACCCCCGAGAGCCTCGCGGCGCAGGCCGCGAACAAGGCCGTCGAGGCGGGCCACAAGCTCAAGGACTTCGCTCTCGACGTCCGCGACGGCATGGCCCAGCGCGAGGCCGAACTGGGCGAGGCCCTGGGCCTCGAAGCCCCGGTCGACCCCGAACTCCCCGCGCAGCGCGCCGTCGTCGTGGCCATCGAGAACGGCAAGATCAGCAAGTCAAGCAAGACCGACAAGAACAAGCAGGGCAAGTACCTCTCGAAGTCGAAGTACTCGTACAACCGGAATGAGGACCACTGATGGAGTCGGCCGAGATTCGCCGCCGCTGGCTGAGCTTCTTCGAGGAGCGCGGGCACACCGTCGTCCCTTCGGCGTCGCTCATCGCGGACGACCCGACTCTGCTCCTCGTCCCCGCGGGCATGGTGCCCTTCAAGCCCTACTTCCTGGGTGAGGTCAAGCCGCAGTTCTCGCGCGCCACGAGCGTGCAGAAGTGCGTGCGTACGCCGGACATCGAAGAGGTCGGCAAGACCACGCGGCACGGCACGTTCTTCCAGATGTGCGGCAACTTCTCCTTCGGCGACTACTTCAAGGAAGGCGCCATCACGTACGCCTGGGAGCTGCTCACCAGCTCCGTGGCGGACGGTGGCTACGGCCTCGACCCCGAGCGCCTCTGGGTGACGGTCTACCTCGACGACGACGAGGCCGAGACCATCTGGCGCGAGAAGGTGGGCGTCCCCGCCGAGCGCATCCAGCGCCTGGGCAAGAAGGACAACTACTGGTCCATGGGCGTCCCCGGACCCTGCGGCCCCTGCTCCGAGATCAACTACGACCGCGGCCCCGAGTTCGGCGTCGAGGGCGGCCCCGCCGTCAACGACGAGCGTTACGTGGAGATCTGGAACCTGGTCTTCATGCAGTACGAGCGCGGCGAGGGCACCTCGAAGGAGGACTTCGAGATCCTCGGCGAGCTGCCCAGCAAGAACATCGACACCGGCCTCGGTCTCGAGCGCCTCGCCATGATCCTCCAGGGCGTACAGAACATGTACGAGACGGACACCCTGCGCGTCATCATGGACACCGCCACCGAGCTGACCGGCGTGCGGTACGGCGCCGAGCAGGGCTCGGACGTCTCCCTGCGCGTGGTCGCCGACCACATGCGTACGTCCGTGATGCTCATCGGCGACGGCGTCACCCCCGGCAACGAAGGCCGTGGCTACGTCCTGCGCCGCATCATGCGCCGCGCCATCCGCAACATGCGTCTGATGGGCGCCACCGGCCCGGTCGTCCACGAGCTGGTCGACACGGTCATCAAGTCGATGGGCGAGCAGTACCCCGAGCTGCGATCCGACCGCAAGCGCATCGAAACCGTCGCTCTCGCCGAAGAGGCCGCCTTCCTCAAGGCCCTCAAGGGCGGCACGAACATCCTCGACACCGCCGTCACCGAGACCAAGGCCGCCGGCGGCAAGGTCCTCGCCGGCGACAAGGCGTTCCTGCTGCACGACACGTGGGGCTTCCCGATCGACCTCACCCTGGAGATGGCCGCCGAACAGGGCCTGACCGTGGACGAGGACGGCTTCCGGCGCCTGATGAAGGAGCAGCGGGAGCGGGCCAAGGCCGACGCCCAGGCGAAGAAGACCGGCCACGCCGATCTGCACGCCTACCGCGCGATCGCCGACGCCTCCGGCGCCACGGACTTCACCGGCTACACCCTCACCGAGAACGAGGCCGTGATCGTCGGCCTCCTGGTCAACGGCGCCTCGTCCCCGGCCGCCCGCGAGGGCGACGAGGTCGAGGTCGTCCTCGACCGCACCCCCTTCTACGCCGAGGGCGGCGGCCAGATCGCCGACTCCGGCCGGATCCGCCTCGAGAACGGCGCCGCCGTCGAGATCCGTGACGTGCAGAAGCCGGTCCCCGGCGTGCACGTCCACAAGGGCGTCGTCCAGGTCGGCGAGATCACCGTCGGCGACCAGGTCTGGGCCTCGATCGACGTGCACCGCCGCCGTGCCATCGCCCGCGCCCACTCCGCCACGCACCTCACGCACCAGGCGCTGCGCGACGCCCTTGGCCCGACGGCCGCCCAGGCCGGTTCCGAGAACCAGCCGGGCCGCTTCCGCTTCGACTTCGGCTCCCCGTCGGCCGTGCCCACGGCCGTCATGACGGACGTCGAGCAGAAGATCAACGAAGTGCTCGCGCACGAACTCGACGTGCAGGCCGAGGTCATGTCGATCGACGAGGCCAAGAAGCAGGGCGCCATCGCCGAGTTCGGCGAGAAGTACGGCGAGCGTGTGCGCGTGGTCACCATCGGCGACTTCTCCAAGGAGCTGTGCGGCGGCACGCACGTCCACAACACCGCACAGCTCGGCCTGGTGAAGCTGCTCGGCGAGTCGTCCATCGGTTCGGGCGTGCGCCGCATCGAGGCCCTGGTCGGCGTCGACGCGTACAACTTCCTCGCCAAGGAGCACACGGTCGTCGCCCAGCTCCAGGAGCTGGTCAAGGGCCGTTCCGAGGAGCTGCCCGAGAAGGTCTCCGCCATGCTCGGCAAGTTGAAGGACGCCGAGAAGGAGATCGAGAAGTTCCGCGCGGAGAAGGTCCTCCAGGCCGCCGCCGGTCTCGTCGAATCCGCCAAGGACGTACGAGGCGTGGCTCTCGCCACCGGCCAGGTGCCGGACGGCACGGGCGCCGACGACCTGCGCAAGCTGGTCCTCGACGTACGCCACCGCATCCCCGGCGACCGCCCTGCCGTGGTCGCCCTGTTCACGACGGCCAACGGCCGCCCGCTGACGGTCATCGCCACGAACGAAGCAGCCCGCGAGCGCGGCCTCAAGGCCGGCGACCTCGTCCGTACGGCCGCCAAGACCCTCGGCGGCGGTGGCGGCGGCAAGCCGGACGTCGCCCAGGGCGGCGGCCAGAACCCGGCCGCGATCGGCGAGGCCATGGCCGCCGTCGAGCGCCTCGTGGCCGAGACGGCCTGATGTCTGAGTCGACCGGGAGTATGCGCCGGGGCCGGCGGCTGGCCGTCGACGTCGGTGACGCCCGGATCGGGGTCGCCTCGTGCGACCCCGACGGGATCCTCGCCACGCCGGTGGAGACGGTGCCGGGACGCGATGTCCCGGCGGCCCAGCGCCGTTTGAAGCAGCTCGTCGAGGAGTACGAACCGATCGAGATCGTCGTCGGTCTCCCTCGCTCCCTCAAGGGCGGCGAGGGCCCGGCGGCCGTCAAGGTCCGCGCCTTCACGCAGGATTTCGCGCGCTTGGTGGCGCCCATTCCGGTGAGGCTCGTGGACGAGAGGATGACCACAGTGACGGCCAGTCAGGGGCTGCGCGCCTCGGGCGTGAAGTCCAAAAAGGGCAGGTCTGTCATCGATCAGGCGGCGGCCGTCATCATCCTCCAGCAGGCACTGGAGTCCGAACGGGCGTCAGGTAAAGCTCCGGGCGAGGGCGTCGAAGTGGTCATCTGATCGCGATACGGTAACGTTCCGCGCGATGCGGCGGTGTTCGAACAGCTGCCGCACAGCATCAAGAGGCGGAACGGTTGCCCTCCCACTCCGACGGCGGCCCCGCCTCGCGGCATGTAGGGGATCGATGACTGAGTATGGCCGGGGCCCAGGCTCCGAACCGTGGCATCCCGAGGACCCGTTGTACGGGGACGGCGGATGGGGAGGACAGCAGGCCGCGAGCGGCCCGTCCCCCTACGGCGGCCAGGGGCAGTACCACCCTCAGCAGCCGCAGCAGGCGCAGTACGAGGACTGGAGCACGGGCCAGCAGCAGGCCTACGGCCACGGTCAGCTGCAGTACGGTGGGCCCGCCGGGCAGCAGCAGTACAACCCCGGCCCGGACCAGCAGTACAACGGCGGCCCCGAGCACCAGTACAACGGCGGCTGGGACACCGGTCAGCACGGACAGGTGCCGTACGCCGCCGACCCGTCGGACCCGTACGGCAATCAGCCGGGCGGGTACGGCGCGGAGAGCCCGGACTACTACGGCACGCCCGATGCGTATCCCCCGCCGGAGCCGCCGTCCCGCCGCCGCGCCGAACCCGAGCCGCAGCAGGACTGGGACCCGGGCCCGGACCAGGGCGAGCACGCGTTCTTCTCGGGCGCCGACGACGATGACGATGACGAGTACGACGACCCGGGCCGCCGTGGTGGCCGCGGGGACCGACGGGGCGGCCGGGGCGGAAAGAAACCGAAGAAGCGCAGGAGCGGCTGCGCCTGTCTGGTGGTGACGCTGGTCTTCGCCGGCGGCCTCGGCGGAGTCGGCTATTTCGGCTACCAGTTCTATCAGGACCGATTCGGTACGTCGCCGGACTTCGCGGGCGAGGGGGCGGGCCTCGCGACCGTCGACATCCCGAAGGGCGCCGGCGGTTATGTGATCGGCCAGAAGCTGAAAGAGGCTGGGGTCGTCAAGAGCGTGGACGCCTTTGTCTCCGCGCAGGCGCAGAACCCCAAGGGTGACACCATTCAGGACGGCGTTTATGTCCTGAAAAAGGAAATGTCGGCGAAAAGCGCCGTCGAACTGATGCTCAGCCCCAAGAGCCGCAATAACCTCATCATTCCCGAGGGCCGGCGTAATTCTTCGGTCTACAGCCAGATCGACACCCGCCTGGAGCTGGACAAGGGCACGACCGCGGCTATCGCGAAGAAGGAATGGAAGTCCTTGGGGCTTCCGAAGTGGGCGAACACGAACAAGGACATCAAGGACCCGCTCGAGGGCTTCCTCTACCCCTCCAGCTATCCGGTCGCCAAGGGCCAGAAGCCCGAGGCGGTCCTCAAGAAGATGGTGGCCCACGCCAGCCAGAAGTACGACGAGATGGGCCTTGAGTCGAAGGCCGCTGAGCTGCAGTTGAAGGACCCGTTGCAGGTCCTCACCGTGGCCAGCCTCGTCCAGGCCGAGGGCATGACGCACGACGACTTCAAGAAGATGGCGGCTGTCGTCTACAACCGCCTCAAGACGTCCAACACGGTGACCAACCAGAAGCTCGAGTTCGACTCGACGTACAACTACCTCAAGGGCCAGAGCGAGATCGACATCCCGATTGCAGAGATCCGGAACGATCCCGACCCGTACAACACGTACTTCCACAAGGGCCTCCCGCCGGGACCGATCGGAAACCCGGGCGACGAGGCGCTGAGGGCCACTTTGGATCCGGACGACGGCGGATGGATGTTCTTCATCTCCGTCGACCTGAAGAAGACCCAGTTCACCAAGACGCTGGCCGAGCACGAAAAGCTGGTCGCGGAACTCAACGATCGGCGGAAGAGTGGCGACTGAGCGAAGCCGCCGAGCCGCAGTCATCGGCTCCCCCATCGCCCACTCCCTCTCCCCGGTGCTGCACCGCGCCGCATACGGGGAGCTGGGACTGGTCGACTGGACGTACGACCTGTTCGACGTCGACGAGGCGGCCCTGCCCGGCTTCGTCGAGGGGCTCGGGCCCGAGTGGGCCGGGCTGTCCCTGACGATGCCGCTCAAGCGCGCGGTGATTCCGCTGCTGGACGAGATCAGCGGGACCGCCGCCTCCGTCGAGGCGGTCAACACCGTCGTCCTGACCGAGGACGGCCGCCGCGTCGGTGACAACACCGACATCCCCGGCATGGTCGCCGCCCTGCGGGAACGCGGGATCGAGCAGGTCGAGTCCGCCGCGATCCTCGGCGCGGGCGCCACCGCGTCGTCCGCGCTCGCCGCGCTCGCGCGGATCTGCACCGGTGAGGTCGTCGCGTACGTACGCAGCGAGGCGCGCGCCGCCGAGATGCGGCAGTGGGGCGAACGGCTCGACGTCGAGGTGCGCACGGAGGACTGGGCGGACGCCGAACGCGCGCTGAGCGCGCCGCTGGTGATCGCCACGACGCCCGCGGGCGCGACCGACGCGCTGTCGGCCGCCGTGCCCGAGCGGCCCACGACCCTCTTCGATGTGTTGTACGAACCGTGGCCCACCGCTCTGGCGGCCCGCTGGTCGATGTACGGCGGCGCCGTGGTCAGCGGGCTCGACCTCCTCGTGCACCAGGCCGTGCTGCAGGTCGAGCAGATGACCGGGCGCTCGCCCGCGCCGCTCGCCGCCATGCGCAAGGCCGGAGAGCACGCGCTGGCCGCCCGCTGAAGCGTCCGCCTTGTGGACCGGAGGCCAGGTCCCGCCCCCCGACGTGGGAGGATCAGGGGTGGCGGGCCAGGGCCGCGCACCCGGTCGCGCCACGCAGTTCCAGGCGCGAGCATGAGGAGCACCGTTGAGCAGGTTGCGTTGGCTGACCGCGGGAGAGTCCCACGGACCCGCACTTGTCGCGACGCTGGAGGGTCTTCCCGCCGGCGTGCCGATCACCACGGAGATGGTGGCGGACCACCTGGCCCGGCGGCGCCTCGGCTATGGGCGCGGTGCGCGCATGAAGTTCGAGCGTGACGAGGTCACCTTCCTGGGCGGCGTCCGGCACGGCCTGACCATGGGCTCGCCGATCGCGATCATGGTGGGCAACACCGAGTGGCCCAAGTGGGAGCAGGTCATGGCGGCCGACCCGGTCGACCCGGAGATCCTCGCCGATCTGGCCCGCAACGCCCCGCTGACCCGCCCCAGGCCCGGCCACGCCGACCTCGCGGGCATGCAGAAGTACGGCTTCGACGAGGCCCGGCCGATCCTGGAGCGCGCCTCCGCCCGCGAGACCGCGGCCCGCGTCGCGCTCGGCGCGGTCGCCCGCTCGTACCTGAAGGAGACGGCCGGGATCGAGATCGTCAGCCATGTGACCGAGCTGGCGAGCGCCAAGGCGCCCTACGGCGTCTACCCGACCCCCGCCGACGTCGAGAAGCTCGACGCCGACCCGGTGCGCTGCCTCGACGCGGACGCGAGCAAGGCGATGGTCGCCGAGATCGACCAGGCCCACAAGGACGGCGACACCCTGGGGGGTGTGGTCGAGGTCCTCGCGTACGGCGTCCCGGTCGGGCTCGGCTCGCACGTGCACTGGGACCGGCGGCTCGACGCGCGGCTCGCCGCCGCGCTCATGGGCATCCAGGCCATCAAGGGCGTCGAGGTCGGCGACGGCTTCGACCTCGCGCGGGTGCCGGGATCCAAGGCGCACGACGAGATCGTCTCCACCGAGGACGGCATCAGGCGCACCTCAGGCCGCTCGGGCGGCACCGAGGGTGGCCTGACCACCGGTGAACTGCTGCGCGTGCGCGCCGCGATGAAGCCCATCGCGACCGTGCCGCGCGCGCTCGCCACCGTCGACGTCGCCACCGGCGAGGCCACCAAGGCGCACCACCAGCGCTCCGACGTGTGCGCGGTCCCGGCCGCGGGCATCGTCGCCGAGGCGATGGTCGCGCTGACCCTGGCCGACGCGGTCGCCGAGAAGTTCGGCGGCGACAGCGTGCCCGAGACCCGGCGCAACGTGACGTCGTACCTCGACAACCTGCAGATCCGGTGACCGGCCCGCAGATCGTCCTGGTCGGGCCGATGGGCGTGGGCAAGTCGACGGTGGGCGCGCTGCTCGCCGAGCGCCTCGGCACCGTCTACCGGGACACCGACGCCGACATCGTGGCCGCACAGGGCCGGGAGATCGCGGACATCTTCGTGGACGAGGGGGAGCCGCACTTCCGCGACCTCGAGCGGGAGGCCGTGCGTACGGCGCTCGCCGAGCACGAGGGTGTCCTCGCGCTCGGCGGCGGCGCGATCCTCGACGAGACGACCCGCGCGCTCCTGGCCCCGCACCCCGTCGTCTATCTGTCGATGGACGTCGAGGAAGCGGTCAAGCGCACCGGCCTGAACGTCGCGCGCCCGCTGCTCGCGGTCAACCCGCGCAAACAGTGGCGCGAACTGATGGACGCCCGCCGCCAGTTCTACGCCGACGTCGCTCGCGCCGTCGTCGCCACCGACGACCGCACCCCCGAAGAGGTCGCCCAAGCGGTCCTCGACGCACTGGAGTTGAAGGAAGCATGACGGAGATGGCTGAGACGTCGGGGCAGACGCCCACCCGTATCCAGGTCGGCGGTACCGCGGGCACCGAGCCGTACGAGGTGCTCGTCGGCCGGCAGCTCCTCGGTGAGCTGCCCGGTCTGATCGGCGAGCAGGCCAAGCGCGTCGCGATCATCCACCCGGAGGCGCTCGCCGAGACCGGCGACGCGCTGCGCCAGGACCTGGCCGACCAGAACTACGAGGTCGTGGCCATCCAGGTGCCGAACGCCGAGGAGGCCAAGACCGCCGAGGTCGCCGCGTACTGCTGGAAGGCCCTTGGCCAGTCCGGCTTCACCCGCAGCGACATCATCATCGGTGTCGGCGGCGGAGCCACCACGGACCTCGCCGGGTTCGTGGCCGCGACCTGGCTGCGCGGGGTCCGCTGGATCGCCGTGCCGACCACCGTCCTCGGCATGGTGGACGCCGCGGTCGGCGGCAAGACCGGCATCAACACCGCCGAGGGCAAGAACCTCGTGGGCTCCTTCCACCCGCCCACGGGTGTGCTGTGCGACCTGGCCGCGCTCGACTCGCTGCCGGTCAACGACTTCGTGTCCGGCCTCGCGGAGATCATCAAGGCCGGTTTCATCGCCGATCCGGTGATCCTCGAACTGATCGAGGAGGACCCCGAGGCGGCGCGCAGCCCGCAGGGGCCGCACACCGCCGAGCTGATCGAGCGCTCCATCAAGGTCAAGGCCGAGGTCGTCTCCGGCGACCTCAAGGAGTCGGGCCTGCGCGAGATCCTCAACTACGGCCACACCCTCGCCCACGCCATCGAGAAGAACGAGCGCTACAAGTGGCGGCACGGCGCCGCCGTCTCCGTGGGCATGGCCTTCGCGGCCGAACTCGGCCGCCTCGCCGGACGCTTGGACGACGCCACCGCCGACCGGCACCGCGCCGTCCTGGAGTCGGTCGGCCTGCCCCTGAGCTACCGCTACGACCAGTGGCCCAAGCTCCTGGAGACCATGAAGGTCGACAAGAAGTCCCGCGGTGACCTGCTGCGTTTCATCGTCCTCGACGGTCTCGGCAAGCCGACCGTCCTGGAGGGACCCGACCCGGCGGTGCTGCTCGCCGCGTACGGCGAAGTGGCGAAGTAGCGCCACAGGAACACGGAATCGGCCCACCAGAACAAGCCACGGGCACCCTGCGGCCACCCCGGCCGTTCACACAACGTCGGCCGGGGACGGTACCGTTCGGTAACGGGTGGCCCCGGCCGCCGCCCGACCAGCGTCAGTCGCACGAGACGGAGTGGCACCGGATGCAGCACGCAGTGGGGTCTCCGCTGCCGCCGCCCCATCAGCCGGGGCACGGACCGGCCACCGGCTGGTCCCCGGCCGCACACCACCCGAGCGGTCCGCCGCCGGGTGCCGCGCCGGGCGGCCCACCGCCTCCCGCGCCGGGTTTCGTCGGCGCCCCGCACCCCCCGGGCACGGCTCCCCATCCGCAGGGCCCTGCCCCGCACCCGCAGCACGTGGTGCCGGGCGCCCCGCAGCAAGGCGTCGCCCCCCAGCACGGCCACGCCCCCGGCGCCCCCGTGCCCCCGACCCCGGACACGACCGGCCACATCCAGCTCCCGCCCGGCGGCCCCGTCGCCGTGCCGAGCCCGCCGCCCGGCACGGCCCAGGCGGACACCGGCGCCACCACACTGGCCGTCCTCCTGATCGGACCCGCGGGTGCGGGCAAGACGAGCGTCGCCAAGTACTGGGCGGAGCACCGCAGGGTGCCGACCGCGCACATCAGCCTGGACGACGTCCGGGAATGGGTGTGCTCGGGCTTCGCGGACCCCCAGTCCGGGTGGAACGACCACTCCGAGGCGCAGTACCGCCTGGCCCGCCGCACCTGCGGCTTCGCCGCACGGAACTTCCTGGCCAACGGCATCTCGTGCATCCTCGACGACGCGGTCTTCCCCGACCGCCCGGTCGTCGGCCTCGGCGGCTGGAAGCGTCACGTGGGCCCGGGACTGCTGCCGGTGGTCCTGCTGCCGGGCCTGGAGATCGTCCTGGAGCGCAACGCGGAGCGCAGCGGAAACCGTCGCCTCACGGACGAGGAAGTGGCCCGCATCCACGGCCGTATGGCCGGTTGGTACGGCTCGGGGCTTCCCATCATCGACAACTCCCAGCTGGACGTGCCCGCCACGGCCCGCGTCCTGGACGACGTCCTGGCCCGCTCCATCGCGAGCCCGCCGCAGTGGTAGCCCTGCTCGGTCGGGTGCGCTGAACGGGCCGTCCCGCGCCGCCGCTCATAGGCTCGTTACATGTCAGAGGTGTACGCGGCCCGCCGTGAGCGGTTGAGGGAGCGTTGTGCCGCGGGCGGCAGCGCGTCGGCGCTGGTGTCCCGTCCCGCCAACGTGCGGTATCTCGCGGGAGCGGCGCCGCACGGTGCCGTGCTCCTGCTGGGCAGGACCGAGGATCTGCTGCTGTGCGGCGGGCCGCTCGGTGACGACCACGGCGAGGGGCGGCCCGCCGAGGGGCTGCGGGTGCAGCAGCTCGACGCCTCCGGGGGTGACCCCGCCGTGGCGGGCGCCGATCTCGCGGCCGCGCAGGGAGCCGATTCGCTCGCCGTCGAGGAGCACGACCTGACCGTCGCCCGGCATCGCGCCGTCGGCTCCGTCGCGCCCCGGCTGCGCCTTGTGGATCTCGGGGGAGCGGTCGAACAGCTGCGGCTCGTCAAGGACGAGGAAGAGATCTCCTGCCTGCGGATCGGCTCCGAGATCGCCGACCAGGCACTCGGCGAGCTGCTCGAATCCATTCTCGTGGGGCGTACGGAGCGCCATCTCGCCCTTGAGCTGGAGCGCCGCCTCGTCGATCACGGCGCGGACGGACCGGCCTTCCCGACGTCCGTCGGCACCGGCCCGAACTCGGGCAGAGGCGGCCACCGGCCGTCGGACCGGCGGGTGGAGGAAGGAGATTTCCTCTCCGTGTGCCTGGGGGCCAGTTATCGCGGTTATCGTTGTGAGATCGGACGTACGTTCGTCATCGGTACGTCTCCCGCGGACTGGCAGATCGAGCTGTACGACCTCGTCTTCGCCGCTCAGCGGGCGGGCAGGGAGGCTCTCACACCGGGCGCCGCCTACCGTGACATCGACCGCGCGGCACGTCACGTACTGGACTCCGCGGGGTATGCGGACGGTCTCGCTCCGCTGATGGGACATGGGCTGGGGCTCGAAATCGACGAGGACCCGCAGTTGGCGCCCGCGGCCATGGGTAAACTGGACGCCTGCGTGCCGGTCACCGTCGAACCGGGGGTTCACATCCCGGGACGGGGTGGTGTCCGGATCGATGACACGCTCGTCGTGCGCCCCGAGGCGGACGGCGGACCCGAGCTACTCACCATTACGACCAAGGAGCTGCTCGCGCTCTAGCTTCGAGCTGTGCGCGTGCGCCGGGGTCGTCCACGTCAGTCCAGGAGATTCCGCAACCGTGGCTTCCACGAACGACCTCAAGAACGGCCTGGTGCTCAAGCTCGACGGGGGCCAGCTCTGGTCCGTCGTCGAGTTCCAGCACGTCAAGCCCGGCAAGGGCCCTGCCTTTGTGCGCACCAAGCTCAAGAACGTGATGTCGGGCAAGGTGGTCGACAAGACCTTCAACGCCGGCGTCAAGGTCGACACGGCGACGATCGACAAGCGCGACATGCAGTTCTCCTACATGGACGGCGACTACTTCGTCTTCATGGACATGGAGACGTACGACCAACTGCACGTCGACCGCAAGTCCGTCGGTGACGCCGCCAACTTCCTGATCGAGGGCTTCACGGCCTCCGTCGCGCAGCACGAGGGCGAAGTCCTCTTCGTCGAGCTGCCGGCCGCCGTCGAGCTGGTCATCCAGGAGACCGAGCCCGGCGTCCAGGGCGACCGCTCCACCGGCGGCACCAAGCCCGCGACGCTGGAGACCGGCCACCAGATCCAGGTGCCGCTCTTCATCACCACCGGCGAGAAGATCAAGGTCGACACCCGTGACAGCGGCTACCTCGGCCGGGTGAACAGCTAACCGTGGCTGCTCGTAATACGGCCCGCAAGCGCGCCTTCCAGATTCTCTTCGAGGCCGACCAGCGTGGCGCAGACGTAGTGACGGTCCTCGCGGACTGGGTGCGCCACTCGCGGACCGATACCCGGCAGCCGCCGGTGAGCGAGTTCACGATGGAGCTGGTCGAGGGGTACGCGCAGCACGCGCGCCACATCGACGAGCTGATCTCGCAGTACGCCGTCGGGTGGACCCTGGACAGGATGCCGGTCGTGGACCGCAACATCCTGCGGCTCGGTGCCTACGAGCTGATCTGGGTCGACGCGACGCCGGACGCCGTGGTGCTCGACGAGTCCGTGCAGCTCGCCAAGGAGTTCTCCACGGACGACTCGCCGTCCTTCGTGAACGGCCTGCTCGGCCGCTTCAAGGATCTGAAGCCGAGCCTGCGCCGCGACGAGGCGTAAGCCTCCCGTACCGCTCAGAGGGCCCGCAGCGCCATGCTGCGGGCCCTCTGGCGTGTCCGGGGACCCCTGGGCGCTCCTGTGGCTCCTGGGGCCTCACGCGCCTACGCAGAACGCCGGGGTGGCCGGAACCGATCGGTTCCGGCCACCCCGGCGTTACGTTTCTGCTCGGCTCTCGCTTGAGGAAATCAGACGTCGTCGTGGGCGACGGCGCGGCGCGCGTCCGCGTCCAGGACGCCCCAGCTGATCAGCTGCTCGGTGAGGACCGAGGGCGACTGGTCATAGATCACGGCGAGGGTGCGCAGGTCGTCCTGGCGGATCGAGAGCACCTTGCCGTTGTAGTCACCGCGCTGCGACTGGATCGTGGCGGCGTACCGCTGCAGCGGGCCTGCCTTTTCCTGCGGGACATGCGCAAGGCGCTCCAGGTCGAGCACGAGCTTGGGCGGCGGCTCGGCCGCACCGCCGGGAGCGGTGCCGGGCAGCAGCTCCTGGACCGGGACGCCGTAGAAGTCCGCCAGCTCGGCGAGGCGCTGTACGGTCACGGCGCGGTCGCCGCGTTCGTACGAACCGACCACGACCGCCTTCCAGCGTCCCTGGGACTTCTCCTCGACGCCGTGGAGGGAAAGGCCCTGCTGGGTACGGATGGCGCGGAGCTTGGCCCCGAGCTGTTTGGCGTATTCGCTGGACATATAGCTCCCCGGACGAAGAACGGTAACTCACTGTGAGGTTACGCAGCGTTACTTGGGTGCGTCAAGCCGAATGGTCCGTACCGCCCCTTCCGAGGGGGGTCGTGACCGGCGGTGTTGCCGGTGCTGGTAACGTGGATGGCGCAATTTCGACGTCCTTTAAGGTCCGTCCCGTGAGGCGGAGAAGGAGGTCCGTTTCATATGGACTCGCACGACACGAACGAAGCCGATGTCGCCCGGCCCGTGCTCGAAGGCCCGGACATCGCACGGGTGTTGACCCGTATCGCGCACGAGATCGTCGAACGCGCCAAGGGCGCCGAAGACGTGGTGCTGCTCGGCATTCCCACCCGCGGCGTCTTCCTCGCCCGGCGCCTCGCCGAGAAGCTCGAAGAAATCACCGGACGCACGATCCCGGTTGGCTCACTCGACATCACGATGTACCGCGACGATCTGCGCATGCATCCGCCGCGCGCACTCGCCCGCACCGAGATCCCCGGTGACGGCATCGACGGCCGCCTCGTCGTCCTCGTCGACGACGTGCTCTTCTCCGGCCGCACCATCCGCGCCGCCCTCGACGGTCTGAACGACATCGGGCGCCCGCGCGCGGTGCAGCTCGCCGTCCTCGTCGACCGCGGCCACCGCGAACTGCCGATCCGCGCCGATTACGTCGGCAAGAACCTCCCCACGTCGCTGCGGGAGACGGTCAAGGTCCAGCTCGCCGAGGAGGACGGCCGCGACGCCGTGCTGCTCGGCGCCAAGCCCGCTTCCGCGTAGCACCGGCCTTCCTGCGGACCCGGGGGCAGACCCCTGCGCGCCCGCATGCCCGCAAACCTCCCCATCACGGAGTAAACCCAGATGATGCGACACCTCATCTCGGCCGCCGACCTCACCCGCGACGACGCCGTTCTCATCCTCGACACCGCCGAGGAGATGGCCCGGGTCGCCGACCGGCCGATCAAGAAGCTGCCCGCGCTGCGCGGCCGCACGATCTGCAATCTGTTCTTCGAGGACTCCACCCGGACCCGGATCTCCTTCGAGGCCGCCGAGAAGCGCCTCTCCGCCGACGTCATCAACTTCGCCGCCAAGGGCTCCAGCGTCTCCAAGGGCGAGTCCCTCAAGGACACCGCCCAGACCCTGGAGGCGATGGGCGTCGACGCCGTCGTCATCCGGCACGGCGCGTCCGGTGCCCCCTACCGCCTCGCCACCTCCGGCTGGATCGATGCCCCCGTGATCAATGCGGGCGACGGCACCCACCAGCACCCCACCCAGGCGCTGCTCGACGCCTTCACCATGCGCCGCCGCCTCGTCGGCAAGGACGCGGGCCTCGGCAAGGACCTGAGCGGCAAGAACATCACGCTCGTCGGCGACGTCCTGCACAGCCGGGTCGCGCGCTCGAACGTCGACCTCCTGCACACCCTGGGCGCCGAGGTCACTCTGGTCGCGCCGCCCACGCTCGTGCCGGTCGGCGTCGACAGCTGGCCCTGCGACGTGTCGTACGACCTGGACCGCGTGCTCCCGAAGTCCGACGCCGTGATGATGCTGCGCGTGCAGCGCGAGCGCATGAACGCCGCGTTCTTCCCGACCGAGCGCGAGTACTCGCGTCGCTACGGCCTGGACGGCGAGCGCATGGCGAAGATGCCCGAGCACGCCATCGTCATGCACCCCGGTCCGATGGTCCGCGGCATGGAGATCACCGCCGAGGTCGCCGACTCCGAGCGCTGCACGGTCATCGAGCAGGTCGCCAACGGCGTGCACACCCGGATGGCCGTCCTCTACCTGCTCCTTGGCGGCAACGAACCCGCCGTCACCCACACCCGTCCCACCGGTTCCGAGGAGAAGTAAGACCATGAGCAAGACCCTGATCCGTGGTGCGAAGGTCCTCGGCGGCGAGCCCCAGGACGTCCTGATCGACGGCGGGACCATCGTCGAGGTGGGCACCGGCATCGACGCGGGCGACGCGACGATCGTCGAGGCCGAGGGCAAGATCCTGCTGCCCGGCCTCGTCGACCTGCACACCCACCTGCGCGAGCCCGGCCGCGAGGACTCCGAGACCGTCCTGACCGGTACGCGCGCCGCCGCGTCCGGCGGCTACACCGCCGTGTTCGCCATGGCCAACACCTTCCCCGTCGCCGACACCGCCGGCGTCGTCGAGCAGGTCTACCGCCTCGGCCAGGAGGGCGGGTACGCGGACGTCCAGCCGATCGGCGCCGTCACCGTCGGCCTCGAGGGCAAGAAGCTCGCCGAGCTGGGTGCCATGCACGAGTCCGCGGCCGGTGTCACCGTCTTCTCCGACGACGGCAAGTGCGTCGACGACGCCGTGATCATGCGCCGCGCCCTGGAGTACGTGAAGGCGTTCGGCGGAGTCGTCGCCCAGCACGCGCAGGAGCCGCGGCTCACCGAGGGCGCCCAGATGAACGAGGGCATCGTCTCCGCCGAGCTCGGCCTCGGCGGCTGGCCCGCCGTCGCCGAGGAGTCGATCATCGCGCGTGACGTGCTGCTCGCCGAGCACGTCGGCTCGCGGGTGCACATCTGCCACCTGTCGACCGCCGGGTCGGTCGAGATCGTGCGCTGGGCGAAGTCGCGCGGCATCGACGTGACCGCCGAGGTCACCCCGCACCACCTGCTCCTGACCGACGAGATGGTCCGCTCGTACAACCCGGTCTACAAGGTCAACCCGCCGCTGCGCACCGAGCGCGACGTCATGGCGCTGCGCGAGGCCCTGGCCGACGGCACGATCGACATCGTCGCCACCGACCACGCCCCGCACCCGCACGAGGACAAGGACTGCGAGTGGGCCGCTGCCGCCATGGGCATGGTGGGCCTGGAGACCGCGCTCTCCGTCGTCCAGCAGACGATGGTCGAGACGGGCCTGCTCACCTGGGCCGCGGTCGCCGACCGGATGTCCGTCAAGCCCGCCGAGATCGGCCGGGCCACGGGCCACGGCCGCCCCGTCTCGGCTGGTGAGCCCGCGAACCTCACGCTTCTCGATCCGGCTTACCGTGGTGTCGTGGACCCCGCGGGCTTCGCCTCGCGCAGCGGCAACACCCCCTACGAGGGCCGTGAGCTGCCGGGCCGCGTGACGCACACGTGGCTGCGGGGCCGCGCCACGCTCGTCGACGGGAAGCTCGCGTGACATCTCTTCTGGAACTGGCCGCCGAGAAGGAATCGGCGGACGTGACCGACTGGGCCGCCCGCGCGGGCTGGGTCGTCGGACTCCTGCTCTTCATCGCGCTCGTCTACTGGCTGATGCGCGAGGGCTGGAAGTGGCGCGGCACGCTCCAGGGCGACCTGCCCGAGCTGCCCAGCGCGCCGAGCGAGCCGGGCCCGGCCAGACTTGAGCTGACCGGCCGCTACCACGGCTCGACCACGGCAGGGCAGTGGCTCGACCGCATCGTGGCGCACGGCCTCGGTACCCGCAGCCGCGTGGAGCTGACGCTCACGGACGCGGGCCTCGATGTCGTACGCCCAGGGGCAGCCGACTTCTTCATCCCGGCCGCACAGCTGCGCGAGGCCCGCCTCGACAAGGGCATCGCCGGGAAGGTCCTCGCGGAGGGCGGTCTGCTGATCGTCACCTGGGAGCACGGCGAGAAGCGACTCGACTCCGGCTTCCGCTCGGACCACGCGGCCGAGCAGGCGGACTGGGTCGAGGCCATCAACAGCATGATCAACACCAGCACTACGGAAGGCACCGCACGATGACGACCTCCACAAGGGGAGCGGCCAAGACTCCCGCCGTACTCGTCCTGGAGGACGGCCGCATCTTCCGCGGCCGTGCCTACGGGGCGGTGGGGGAGACCTTCGGCGAAGCGGTGTTCTCCACCGGAATGACCGGCTACCAGGAGACCCTCACCGACCCCTCGTACCACCGTCAGGTCGTCGTCATGACGGCCCCGCACGTGGGCAACACGGGCGTGAACGACGAGGACCCCGAGTCGAAGAAGATCTGGGTCTCCGGCTACGTCGTGCGGGACCCCGCACGCGTGCCCTCCAACTGGCGCTCCCAGCGCACGCTCGACGAGGAACTGGTCAACCAGGGCGTCGTCGGCATCAGCGGCATCGACACCCGCGCCCTCACCCGCCACCTGCGTGAGAGCGGCGCCATGCGCGTCGGGATCTTCTCCGGCAACGCGCTCCCCGATGAGGGCGTGATGCTCGCCGAGGTCCGCCAGCAGCCCGAGATGAAGGGCTCGAACCTCGCGGCCGAGGTCGCCACGAAGGAGACGTACCTCGTCCCCGCGATCGGTGAGAAGCGCTTCACCGTCGCCGCCGTCGACCTCGGCATCAAGGGCATGACCCCGCACCGCATGGCCGAGCGCGGCATCGAGGTGCACGTCCTGCCCGCGACCGCGACCGCCGACGACATCTACGCCGTCCAGCCCGACGGCGTGTTCTTCTCCAACGGTCCCGGCGACCCGGCGACCGCGGACGGCCCCGTCGCCGTCATGCGGGCCGTCCTGGAGCGCAAGACCCCGCTCTTCGGCATCTGCTTCGGCAACCAGATCCTCGGCCGTGCCCTCGGGTTCGGCACGTACAAGCTGAAGTACGGCCACCGCGGCATCAACCAGCCCGTGCAGGACCGTACGACCGGCAAGGTCGAGGTCACCGCGCACAACCACGGCTTCGCCGTCGACGCGCCGCTCGACAAGGTCTCCGACACCCCTTACGGGCGCGCCGAGGTCTCCCACGTGTGCCTCAACGACCAGGTGGTGGAGGGGCTCCAGCTCCTCGACCAGCCCGCGTTCAGCGTCCAGTACCACCCCGAGGCGGCGGCCGGTCCGCACGACGCCGCCTACCTGTTCGACCGCTTCGTATCGCTCATGGAGGGCCAGCGTGCCTAAGCGCTCCGATATCCAGTCCGTCCTGGTCATCGGCTCCGGCCCGATCGTCATCGGCCAGGCCGCCGAGTTCGACTACTCCGGCACCCAGGCGTGCCGCGTGCTCAAGGCCGAGGGCCTGCGCGTCATCCTGGTCAACTCCAACCCGGCGACGATCATGACCGACCCGGAGATCGCCGACGCCACGTACGTCGAGCCGATCACCCCGGAGTTCGTCGAGAAGATCATCGCCAAGGAGCGCCCCGACGCGCTCCTGCCCACCCTGGGCGGCCAGACCGCGCTCAACACCGCGATCTCCATGCACGACCAGGGCGTCCTCGAGAAGTACGGCGTCGAGCTCATCGGCGCCAACGTCGAGGCGATCAACAAGGGCGAGGACCGCGACCTCTTCAAGGATGTCGTCGCCGAGGTCAAGAAGAAGATCGGGCACGGCGAGTCCGCCCGCTCGTACATCTGCCACTCCATGGACGACGTCCTCAAGGGCGTCGAGGAACTCGGCGGCTACCCCGTAGTCGTCCGTCCCTCCTTCACCATGGGCGGCGCCGGCTCCGGCTTCGCGCACGACGAGGAGGAGCTGCGCCGCATCGCCGGACAGGGCCTCACGCTCTCGCCGACCACCGAGGTACTCCTGGAGGAGTCCATCCTCGGCTGGAAGGAGTACGAGCTGGAGCTGATGCGCGACAAGAACGACAACGTCGTGGTCGTCTGCTCCATCGAGAACTTCGACCCGATGGGCGTGCACACCGGCGACTCGATCACCGTCGCGCCCGCGATGACGCTGACCGACCGCGAGTACCAGACCCTGCGTGACGTCGGCATCGCGATCATCCGCGAGGTCGGCGTCGACACCGGCGGCTGCAACATCCAGTTCGCCATCGACCCGACGGACGGCCGGGTCATCGTCATCGAGATGAACCCGCGCGTCTCGCGGTCCTCGGCACTCGCGTCGAAGGCCACCGGCTTCCCGATCGCGAAGATCGCCGCGAAGCTGGCCGTCGGCTACACGCTGGACGAGATCCCGAACGACATCACCGAGAAGACCCCGGCCTCCTTCGAGCCGACGCTGGACTACGTGGTGGTCAAGGCCCCGCGGTTCGCCTTCGAGAAGTTCCCCTCGGCGGACTCGACCCTGACGACGACCATGAAGTCGGTCGGCGAGGCCATGGCGATCGGCCGCAACTTCACCGAGGCGCTGCAGAAGGCGCTGCGGTCCCTGGAGAAGAAGGGCTCGCAGTTCACCTTCGTGGGCGAGCCCGGCGACAAGGCTCTTCTTTTGGAAGAGGCCGTCCGGCCGACCGACGGGCGCATCAACTCCGTCATGCAGGCCATCCGCGCCGGCGCCACCCCGGAGGAGGTCTTCGAGTCCACGAAGATCGACCCGTGGTTCGTCGACCAGCTCTTCCTGATCAAGGAGATCGCGGACGAGCTGACCTCCGCCGAGCGCCTGGACGCCGATCTGCTCGCCGAGGCCAAGCGCCACGGCTTCTCCGACCACCAGATCGCCGAGATCCGCGGCCTGCGCGAGGACGTCGTCCGCGAGGTGCGGCACGCACTCGGCGTGCGCCCGGTCTACAAGACGGTCGACACCTGCGCCGCCGAGTTCGCCGCGAAGACGCCGTACTTCTACTCCTCGTACGACGAGGAGAACGAGGTCGCCAAGCGCGAGAAGCCCGCGGTCATCATCCTGGGCTCGGGTCCCAACCGCATCGGCCAGGGCATCGAGTTCGACTACTCCTGCGTCCACGCCTCCTTCGCGCTGAGCGACGCGGGCTACGAGACCGTGATGGTCAACTGCAACCCCGAGACCGTCTCGACGGACTACGACACCTCCGACCGCCTGTACTTCGAGCCGCTGACGCTCGAGGACGTCCTGGAGATCGTCAACGCCGAGGCGCAGGCCGGGCCGATCGCGGGCGTCATCGTCCAGCTCGGCGGCCAGACCCCGCTGGGCCTGGCGCAGGCGCTCAAGGACAACGGCGTGCCGGTCGTGGGCACATCGCCCGAGGCCATCCACGCCGCCGAGGACCGCGGCGCCTTCGGCCGCGTGCTCGCCGAGGCCGGTCTCCCCGCGCCCAAGCACGGCACCGCCACCACCTTCGCCGAGGCCAAGGCCATCGCCGACGAGATCGGCTACCCCGTCCTCGTGCGCCCGTCGTACGTGCTCGGCGGGCGCGGCATGGAGATCGTCTACGACGAGACCCGCCTCTCCGCGTACATCGAGGAGTCGACCGAGATCAGCCCCTCGCGGCCGGTCCTGGTCGACCGCTTCCTGGACGACGCGATCGAGATCGACGTGGACGCGCTCTACGACGGCCACGAGCTCTACCTCGGCGGCGTCATGGAGCACATCGAGGAGGCCGGCATCCACTCCGGCGACTCGGCGTGCGCGCTGCCCCCGATCACGCTCGGCGGCCACGACATCAAGCGGCTGCGCGCCTCCACGGAGGGCATCGCCAAGGGCGTCGGCGTCCGCGGGCTCATCAACATCCAGTTCGCGATGGCGGGCGACATCCTGTACGTCCTCGAGGCCAACCCGCGTGCCTCGCGCACCGTTCCCTTCACCTCCAAGGCGACCGCGGTGCCGCTGGCCAAGGCCGCCGCGCGCATCTCGCTCGGCGCGACCGTCGCCGAACTGCGCGCCGAGGGCATGCTCCCGGCGACCGGCGACGGCGGCACGCTGCCGATGGACGCGCCGATCTCGGTGAAGGAAGCCGTCATGCCGTGGTCGCGCTTCCGCGACATCCACGGGCGCGGCGTCGACACCGTCCTCGGCCCGGAGATGCGCTCCACGGGTGAAGTCATGGGCATCGACTCGGTGTTCGGCACGGCGTACGCCAAGTCGCAGGCGGGCGCGTACGGTCCGCTGCCGACCAAGGGCCGCGCCTTCATCTCCGTCGCCAACCGCGACAAGCGCACGATGATCTTCCCGGCGCGTGAACTGGTCGCCCACGGCTTCGAGTTGCTCGCCACGTCCGGCACGGCCGAGGTGCTCAAGCGCAACGGCATCAACGCCACGGTCGTGCGCAAGCAGAGCGAGGGCGAGGGCCCGAACGGCGAGAAGACGATCGTCCAGCTGATCCACGACGGCGCGGTCGACCTCATCGTCAACACCCCGTACGGCACGGGTGGCCGCCTCGACGGCTACGACATCCGTACGGCGGCCGTGTCCCGCTCCGTGCCCTGCCTGACGACGGTCCAGGCGCTCGCTGCCGCCGTCCAGGGCATCGACGCGCTCAACCACGGGGACGTGGGCGTCCGTTCACTCCAGGAACACGCGGAGCATCTGACCGCGGCCCGCGACTAGCAGCCCACCAGGGGGACACCGATCCGGTGTCCCCCTTCTGGTGAGAACACCGAGGACTCGACCATGTACAAGTTCTTCTTCAACCTCGTCTTCAAGCGCATGGACCCGGAGCGGGCCCACTACATGGCCTTCCGCTGGATCCGGTCCGCGGCCCGCGTCCCCGTGCTGCGCACGTTCATCGCGGCCCTGCTCGCGCCGCGCCACAAGGAGCTGCGCACCGAGGCCCTCGGCCTGCGGATGCACGGCCCCTTCGGACTCGCCGCGGGCTTCGACAAGAACGCCGTCGCGATCGACGGCATGTCGATGCTGGGCTTCGACCACATCGAGATCGGCACCGTCACGGGGGAGCCGCAGCCCGGCAACCCCAAGAAGCGGCTGTTCCGCCTCGTCGGGGACCGGGCGCTGATCAACCGCATGGGCTTCAACAACGAGGGCTCGGCGGCCGTGGCCGAGCGCCTGGGGGCCCGCAAGGCCGTCTTCAGGACGGTCGTGGGCGTCAACATCGGCAAGACCAAGGTCGTCCCCGAGGAGGAGGCCGCCGCCGACTACGTGAAGTCGACCGAGCGGCTCGCCGCCCACGCCGACTACCTCGTGGTGAACGTGTCCTCCCCGAACACCCCCGGCCTGCGCAACCTCCAGGCCACGGAGTCGCTGCGCCCGCTGCTGACCGCCGTACGCGAGGCGGCCGACCGGAGCGTCACGGGGCGGCGCGTGCCGCTTCTCGTGAAGATCGCCCCCGACCTGGCGGACGAGGACATCGACGCGGTCGCCGACCTGGCCGTCGAGCTGGGCCTCGACGGCATCATCGCCACGAACACGACCATCGCCCGCGAGAGCCTCGGTCTGCGATCCGAACCCTCGCTCTACGGAGAGACCGGCGGACTCTCCGGCGCGCCCCTCAAGGAGCGCTCCCTGGAGGTCCTGCGCCGCCTCTACGCGCGCGTGGGCGACCGCATCACGCTCGTGGGCGTCGGCGGCATCGAGAACGCCGAGGACGCCTGGCAGCGCATCCTCGCGGGCGCCACCCTGGTGCAGGGCTACAGCGCGTTCATCTACGAAGGGCCCTTCTGGGGCCGAGCGATCCACAAGGGGCTCGCCGCCCGTCTGAACACCTCCCCGTACGCCACGCTCGCCGAGGCCGTCGGCGCCGACGCAAGGAAGCCCCGATGACCAGCATGAGTGCACTTGACCCCTTCGGTACGCGCCTTCGCCACGCCATGGACGAACGCGGCCCCCTGTGCGTCGGCATCGACCCGCACGCGTCCCTGCTGTCCGCCTGGGGCCTGAACGACGACGTCGCGGGCCTGGAGCGGTTCACCGGGACCGTCGTCGAGGCGCTCGCCGGCACGGTGGCGGTCTTCAAGCCGCAGAGCGCGTTCTTCGAGCGCTTCGGCTCGCGCGGCATCGCCGTACTGGAGAAGGCGGTCCAGGAGCTGCGCGCGGCCGGGGCCCTGGTGGTCATGGACGCCAAGCGCGGCGACATCGGCTCGACCATGGCGGCGTACGCGGAGACCTTCCTGCACAAGGACTCGCCGCTGTTCTCCGACGCCCTCACCGTCTCGCCCTACCTCGGCTACGGCTCGCTGAAGCCGGCCGTCGACCTCGCGCGCGAGAACGGCACCGGCCTCTTCGTGCTCGCCCTCACCTCGAACCCCGAGGGAGCCGAGGTGCAGCACGCGGTGCGTGAGGATGGCCGCACGCTCGGCGCGACGATGCTGGGGCACCTGGCGGCCGAGAACGCCGGAGCGGAGCCCCTGGGGTCCTTCGGCGCCGTCGTCGGGGCGACCCTGGGCGACCTGTCCTCGTACGACCTCGCGATCAACGGTCCGCTGCTCGCTCCCGGCATCGGGGCGCAGGGCGCCACTCCGGCGGATCTGCCGGGTGTCTTCGGAGACGTCGTACGCAATGTCGTGCCGAGCGTCAGCCGGGGTGTGCTGCGGCACGGTCCAGACGTGGCGGGACTGCGCGGCGCGGCGAGCCGCTTCGCGGACGAGATCCGTGAGGCCGTCGCCTCGGCGTGAGGTCGGCGTGAGGTCGGCCGGAGGCTGTCCTGAGGGCGTTTTTCCGTCTTCGAAGGACGTGTCCGGCCACGTCCTTACGTTTCGTTGATGGCTCACCAGACCAAATCCCGGGCGAAATGCCCGATATGTACGCCTCGACAGAGGCTGACCAGGACTTTTCGTCTGTTCTCGCTGACTCCGGCGGCCATGCCCGCTAGTCTCCGACGAGAGCGAACGGGCAAGTGCGTTGCACGTTGCTCACCAGGTGTGGGGCGACTAGGTTCCTCACCGGTCCGTATCCGACAGTTCGACATCCGAGGTGACGTAGGCGTGGCTCTTCCGCCCCTTACCCCTGAACAGCGCGCAGCCGCGCTCGAAAAGGCCGCCGCGGCTCGCCGGGAGCGGGCCGAGGTCAAGAATCGACTCAAGCACTCCGGCGCCTCTCTTCATGAGGTCATCAAGCAGGGACAGGAGAACGATGTCATCGGCAAGATGAAGGTCTCCGCTCTCCTGGAGTCCCTGCCCGGCGTGGGCAAGGTCCGCGCCAAGCAGATCATGGAGCGTCTTGGCATCTCCGAGAGCCGCCGTGTGCGCGGTCTCGGCTCCAACCAGATCGCCTCCTTGGAGCGTGAGTTCGGCGGTGGCGCTGCCTGACGTTCTCAGGCACTCCTGAGAACCTGGATAATCGCTGCATGGCTGCAACATCCCGGGGGACGACCCCCGTGCCCCCGGACGTACGTCCGCGGCTGACCGTGCTCTCCGGCCCCTCTGGGGTCGGCAAGAGCACGGTCGTCGCTCATATGCGCAAGGAACACCCCGAGGTCTGGCTCTCCGTCTCGGCCACGACCCGGAAGCCGCGCCCCGGCGAGAAGCATGGAGTCCACTACTTCTTCGTCTCCGACGAAGAGATGGACAAGCTGATCGCCAACAGCGAGCTGCTCGAATGGGCCGAATTCGCGGGCAACCGCTACGGCACGCCGCGGGGCGCCGTCCTCGAGCGCCTCGAAGCGGGCGAGCCCGTCCTCCTGGAGATCGATCTGCAGGGCGCGCGCCTGGTCCGCGAGTCGATGTCCGAGGCGCAGCTGGTCTTCCTGGCCCCGCCGAGCTGGGAGGAGCTGGTCCGCCGGCTCACCGGCCGGGGGACGGAGGCGCCCGAGGTGATCGAGCGCAGGCTCGCCGCGGCGAAGATCGAACTCGCGGCCGAGGCCGAGTTCGATACGACCCTGGTCAATACCTCCGTCGAGGATGTGGCGCGTGAGCTGCTAGCCTTGATGAAAGTTGTTTGATCTTCATCCTCAGTAACCTCGGTTTGATCTTCAATTCCCATTCGGAGATCAATCCCCATCGGAAGGCAGAGAGTGTCCTCTTCCATCACTGCGCCCGAGGGCATCATCAACCCGCCGATTGATGAGCTCCTCGAAGCGACCGACTCGAAGTACAGCCTCGTGATCTACGCCGCCAAGCGCGCGCGTCAGATCAACGCGTACTACTCGCAGCTCGGTGAGGGCCTGTTGGAGTACGTCGGCCCGCTGGTGGACACGCACGTCCACGAGAAGCCGCTCTCGATCGCGCTCCGCGAGATCAACGCGGGTCTGCTGACGTCCGAGGCCATCGAGGGCCCGGCTCAGTAGTTTTTTACTTGCGGTTCTTTACCTGCAGTTCTTCACCACAGGCCCGGCAGCGCGACTGCCGGGCCTGTGGTGTGTCATGGAGTCGTACGTTCCCGAGTGCGGGGATCACAAGTGCGGGGAGGCACGGTGGGCAAGCCCAAGGTCGTTCTGGGGGTCAGCGGCGGAATCGCCGCGTACAAGGCCTGTGAGCTGCTGCGGCGGCTGACCGAGTCGGGCCATGACGTACGCGTCGTGCCGACCGAGTCGGCGCTGCACTTCGTGGGGGCCGCGACCTGGTCGGCGCTGTCCGGCAACCCCGTCTCGACCGAGGTGTGGGACTCCGTCCACGAGGTGCCGCACGTACGGATCGGGCAGTCCGCGGACGTCGTCATCGTCGCCCCCGCGACCGCCGACATGATGGCCAAGGCGGCCCACGGCCTCGCCGACGACCTCCTGACGAACACGCTCCTCACCGCCCGCTGTCCGGTGATCTTCGCGCCCGCGATGCACACGGAGATGTGGGAGCACCCGGCCACGCAGGAGAACGTCGCCACGCTGCGCCGCCGCGGGGCCCTGGTCATCGAGCCCGCCGTCGGCCGCCTCACCGGCGTGGACACGGGCAAGGGCCGCTTCCCGGATCCCGTGGAGCTCTTCGAGGTCGTACGCCGTGTACTGGCCCGAGGGGACCTGGCCCGCGACCTCACGGGGCGGCACGTCGTCGTCAGCGCGGGCGGGACGCGTGAGCCGCTCGACCCGGTCCGCTTCCTGGGCAACCGTTCCTCCGGCAAGCAGGGATACGCCCTGGCCCGCAGCGCGGCGGCGCGAGGTGCCCGCGTGACGCTCGTGTCGGCGAACGCGGCCCTTCCGGAACCCGCGGGCGTCGACATCGTGCCCGTCGGCACCGCCGTCCAGCTCCGCGAGGCGGTCCTGAAGGCGTCCGCGGACGCCGATGCCGTGGTGATGGCGGCCGCCGTGGCCGATTTCCGCCCGGAGACGTACGCGACCGGAAAGATCAAGAAGAAGGACGGCCAGGAGCAGCCCCCGATCGCCCTGGTCCGCAACCCCGACATCCTCGCTGAGATCGCCGGTGACCGGCCGCGCCCCGGCCAGATCGTCGTCGGTTTCGCCGCCGAGACGGACGACGTGCTCGCCAACGGTCGCGCCAAGCTGGAACGCAAGGGCTGCGACCTGCTCGTCGTCAACGAAGTGGGCGAGCGCAAGACGTTCGGCTCCGAGGAGAACGAGGCGGTCGTGCTCGGCGCGGACGGCAGCGAGACCGCGGTTCCGTACGGTCCGAAGGAAGTACTCGCGGACACGGTCTGGGATCTCGTGGTGGAACGCCTGCCGAAGAATTCCTGAAGAACAATCAGGGGTGACCCTTGGAAGAAACCTGGCTCGAGCCCCGGTGGAACAAGGGTGGAAACCCGGCCCCGCATGTCACAATCGCCCCACTGGACGCCTCAAACCCGGGAAATTCGGGCGTGAGGCCCTCTGGTGGAGACCGATCGTCGTACCGCACAATGCAGTGCCGCAGGTCACAGCGCTCCCAAGTGGCGAGACACGTGGTCCGGCGGCCGAGTGCGACCGATAAACTGGTCTCGGACGACGCCGGGCGCAGCTCCCGGCCCGTCCACCAATGATCAGCCAGCAGCCGCTGCAACCACAGGGAGCGATGTGTCCCGCCGTCTCTTCACCTCGGAGTCTGTGACCGAGGGTCACCCCGACAAGATCGCTGACCAGATCAGCGACACCATTCTCGACGCGCTCCTGCGGGAGGACCCGAAGTCCCGGGTCGCCGTGGAGACGTTGATCACCACCGGCCTCGTGCATGTGGCCGGCGAGGTGACGACCAAGGCGTACGCGCCGATCGCGCAGCTCGTCCGCGAGAAGATCCTCGAGATCGGTTACGACTCATCGAAGAAGGGCTTCGACGGCGCCTCCTGTGGCGTCTCGGTGTCCATCGGCTCGCAGTCCCCCGACATCGCGCAGGGCGTCGACACGGCGTACGAGAAGCGTGTCGAAGGCGATGAGGACGAGCTCGACAAGCAGGGCGCGGGCGACCAGGGCCTGATGTTCGGCTACGCCTGCGACGAGACGCCGGAGCTGATGCCGCTCCCGATCCACCTCGCGCACCGCCTGTCGCGCCGCCTGTCCGAGGTCCGCAAGAACGGGACCATCCCGTACCTGCGCCCCGACGGCAAGACCCAGGTCACCATCGAGTACGACGGCGACAAGGCCGTCCGCCTCGACACGGTCGTCGTCTCCTCGCAGCACGCCTCCGACATCGACCTGGACTCGCTCCTGGCCCCCGACATCCGGGAGTTCGTCGTCGAGGCCGAGCTGAAGGCGCTCCTCGACGACGGCATCAAGCTGGACACGGACGGGTACCGCCTCCTGGTCAACCCGACAGGACGCTTCGAGATCGGCGGCCCCATGGGCGACGCCGGCCTCACCGGCCGCAAGATCATCATCGACACGTACGGCGGCATGGCCCGCCACGGCGGCGGCGCCTTCTCCGGCAAGGACCCGTCCAAGGTCGACCGCAGCGCCGCGTACGCGATGCGCTGGGTCGCCAAGAACGTGGTGGCGGCCGGCCTCGCGGCCCGCTGCGAGGTGCAGGTCGCGTACGCGATCGGCAAGGCCGAGCCGGTGGGCCTGTTCGTGGAGACGTTCGGTACGGCCACGGTCGACACCGACAAGATCGAGGCCGCCATCTCGGAGGTCTTCGACCTCCGCCCGGCCGCGATCATCCGCGACCTGGACCTGCTGCGCCCGATCTACGCCCAGACCGCGGCGTACGGCCACTTCGGCCGGGCGATCCCCGACTTCACGTGGGAGCGGACGGATCGGGTTGAGGCGCTGCGGAAGGCTGCGGGGCTGTAACCGGCAGTTGGCTTTTCGGGGCCCGGCTTTCCCTCTGGGGAGCCGGGCCCCGGCATTTCACGGCGTCGTGACGTCGGTTGCGACGGGGACGCGCCGTCGTCGGATGGGCCGGGTCCTGGTGGGGGAGTGAACCCCGGTGGTGTCCTGTTCTCGGCTTCCGGACCGTTGTCGGCGTACACCGGCGCGGGCGTGGTCACCAAATGCTCGAAGGCGGGTCCGACCCTCCCGTTGTTTGCCGCGGCGGAGAACCGGGCGAGCAAGCCGCTGCGATCGACGGCACCCTCGACCTTCTCGTCATTCCTCGAGAGCCACCACACGACGGTTCCCAGACGTCCTCGTCCTTGCGGAGCGGAGGGAATCCGACCGAGGACGACATGTCGAGAAAGTGATACGAGCCAGACGATCTCCGGCTCGTGGCCGTGTCAGTGGGGTCTGGTAGGAATGCTGCTGTGAGCAGCGAGAACCAGAAGTCCGAGGGGGGCGGCGGGGCCGAGCCTCCCGAGCAGCTTGCGCTCATTCGGGACGCGGTGCGTAAGGCCGAGGTGCCGCGGGCCAAGCCGCGGACCTGGCGGGGGGCCGCCTTGGCGAAGAGTCTGCCCGTGGCTCGGGTGCTTGTTGACAAGGGTGTGCTGCATCTTGATCGGTACTTCGATTACGCCGTGCCCGAGGAGCTCGACGAGCAGGCGCAGCCCGGGGTGCGGGTTCGGGTGCGGTTCGGGGCCGGGGCGCGGAACGTGCGGAGTGGGCGGCGTGAGGGTGGGGGGTTGATCGACGGGTTTCTCGTCGAGCGCGTTGCCGAGACCGATTACTCCGGGCCGCTGGCCGCGCTCGCGCAGGTCGTTTCGCCTGAGCCCGTGCTCGACGGTGAGTTGCTCGGGTTGGCGCGCGCTGTGGCCGATCGGTACGCGGGGAGCCTTGCCGATGTGCTGCAGCTGGCCGTTCCGCCTCGGCATGCTCGGGCCGAGGCGCGGGCGGCCGGGGAGGTTCCGGCGCCTCCGGGCGTGCCTGAGGTGGGGTCCTGGCGGCGGTACGGGCATGGGGCCGAGTTTCTGGCCGCGCTGGCCTCCGGGGGTGCGCCTCGGGCCGTGTGGACCGCCCTTCCCGGGCCGGAGTGGGCCGAAGAGATCGCCAGGGCCGTGCAGGCGACCCTTGCTTCGGGGCGGGGGGCCCTTGTTGTCGTGCCTGCCGGGCGGCCCGCCGCCCGGGTTGATGCGGCGCTGACCCAGCTCATGGGGGCGGGCCAGCATGCTCTGCTCACCGCTGACGTGGGGCAGGAGAAGCGGTATCGCGAGTGGCTTTCCGTGCGGCGCGGTGCCGTACGGGCCGTGGTGGGCACGCGTGCCGCCATGTTCGCGCCCGTGCGGAATCTCGGGCTCGTCGTGATCTGGGATGACGGCGATGCCAGTCACAGTGATGACAATGCTCCCTTCCCGCATGTGCGTGAGGTGCTTGAACTTCGCGCCTCGCGGGACAAGTGCGGCTTTTTGCTGGGGAGTTGGAGCTGCACCGTTGAGGCCGCGCAGCTCGTGGAGAGTGGGTGGGCGGCGCCGCTGGTCGCCGATCGCGAGCAGGTAAGGGGGAGCGCGCCGCTCGTACGGACCGTGGGGGACGGAGACCTCGCCCGGGACGAGGCTGCTCGTGCCGCCCGGCTTCCGACCCTTGCCTGGAACGTGGCGCGGGAAGGCCTGAAGCTCGGCCCCGTGCTGGTGCAGGTGCCTCGTCGGGGGTACGTGCCTCGGCTCGCCTGTGAGAGGTGCCGGGAGCCCGCGCGGTGCCGGCACTGTGCGGGGCCTTTGGAGGCGCGGGACGGTGGCGGGCTGTGGTGTGGGTGGTGCGGGGTGGAGGAGGGTGCCTGGCACTGCGGGGAGTGCGGGGGGTTCCGGCTGCGGGCGCAGGTGGTGGGGGCGCGGCGTACGGCCGAGGAGCTGGGGCGGGCGTTTCCCGCGGTGCCGGTGCGGACGTCGGGGCGTGAGCAGATTCTCGACACCGTTCCGGGGACACCCGCGTTGGTGGTGAGCACTCCGGGGGCGGAGCCGGTCGCCGAGGGTGGTTACGCCGCCGCTCTGTTGCTCGACGGGTGGGCCATGCTGGGGCGGCCCGATCTGCGGGCCGGGGAGGATGCGTTGCGGCGGTGGATCGCGGCCTCTTCGCTGGTACGGCCGCAGGGGGAGGGTGGGACCGTGGTGGTCGTCGCCGAACCGACGCTGCGGCCTGTGCAGGCCCTTGTGCGGTGGGATCCCGTGGGGCACGCGGTGCGGGAGCTTTCCGAGCGGGCCGAGTTGGGGTTTCCGCCCGTGTCGCGGATGGCCTCTGTGGCGGGGACTCCGGAGGCGCTTGCCGGGTTCCTCGCGGCGGCCGAACTGCCGGGGGATGCGGCGGTGTTGGGGCCCGTTCCCGTGCCGGTTGCCGGGCCCGGCCCCACGCGGCGGGCCGGGGCTGCGCCCGCCGGGGAGCGGTGGGAGCGGGTCCTGATCAGGGTGCCGCCGGGGAGCGGCGCCGCGCTTGCCGCTTCGCTGAAGGTGGCGCAGGCCGCGCGGATGGCCCGGGGGGCCGCGGAGCCTGTGCGGATTCGGGTGGACCCGCTGGATATCGGCTAGGCGCGTTGCTGGGGTCCGCTCCCGGGAGCAGGGGCGAGGCGGGGGTGTGCCTCCCCCCGGGGGGGCGGTGGGTGTGTGCCTCGACGGGGGCGCTGCCTGCCGGTGCGGGGGCGTGCGGGGCGCTTGCGCGGGGCCTGGCTGGTGTGTGCGCGGCGCGTGCCGCTTCGTATCTTGGCGGGCCAGGCAGTAGGGGTGGCCCCCTTCCCTCCCTCAAGCTCTCGGCTTCGCTCGCGAGTGGGGGAGACTCTGAGGCCTGGGGGAGGCCTGATCCCCGTACGAAACGTTTGCGTACGGGGGCCGGGAGTTGGGCGGGGACGCCGGTAAGGAGCGTTCGCTCGCGACGACGGCGGCTGCCCGCACCGGGGAAACCGGTAGGGCAGCCGCCGAGTTGTCGTGGTCAGCCGTTGCGGGGGCCCGGGAAAGCGCTGGGTCGGGGGTCTTCGCGGAGGGCGGGGCTGCCTGCCGTGGGCTGGGTCGGCATGGCTCGGGCCGCGGGGACCGATGGGAGGGGGGCGCCGACCGGGACCGGGGGGCGGGCCGCGGTGGCGGCGGGGACCGTCTCCGTGGCGCGCTCCGCCTCCGCGGCAGCTTGGGTCGTGGCCCGGCGGGCGCCGTAACGGCGGTGTACCGCCTGCTTGGTGACCCCGAGGGCCGAGCCCACCGCGTCCCACGAGAAGCCCAGTGAGCGGTCGAAGTCCACCGCGGCGGTCACCAGGGTCTCGACGCTGTCCCGCAGTTCCTGGGCGAGGCGGACTGTCGGGGCGGGGGCGCGCCCGTACACGACGAAGCCCGCGGAGGGGCTGGAGCGGCGCGGGCGGTAGACGTTGCCGAGCTGGGCGGTCAGCGTACGCAGGGCGTCCACCTGCCGGCGGACCCGCTCGATGTCCCGAACCAGGAGGTGCAGGCTGGCCCGTGCCTGGGCGTCGTGGGTTGCGTGGTCGGCCATGAACAAGCCTCTCGAACCGGCGTTGAAAAGGATCGGGCCGCGTCGGCGCGGCCCGTTGTGGTCAACTCTTTCTTGACCAACGCGCTAGTTCGTGTGGGGTCACGGTGCGGGGGCGTATGCGTATATGCACGGGGCGCGCGTCCACACGTACGCCCCCGGACGAGCCGTACCCGACCCGCCCCCGGGATGAGCCGTACCCGACCCGCCCCCCCCCGGACGAGCCGTACCCGGCAGGGTCGTTCTCGTGACGGTCGCTCAAGCGGCGGGCGGTATCCGGAGATGCGACGCGGGGCGGATGGCCTCGCGCTGGGCGGCGTCCCTGTGCGCATCGCCAGGAGCCGCGCCCCCGCGGCAGGCACTCCGCAGCTGGCCGGGCCCCGCGGAGCGCGGCCCGGCAGAGCGGCTCATAGACTGGTGCGCTCCCCGCACGTTCCCGTCCCGAGAGGCCGAAAGGCAACGATGAAGCTCGTCTTCGCAGGCACCCCCGAGGTCGCCGTCCCCGCCCTGGACGCCCTGATCGCCTCCGACCGGCACGAAGTGGCCGCCGTCGTCACCCGGCCCGACGCCCCCGCGGGCCGTGGCCGCAGGCTCGTCGCGAGCCCCGTCGCCCAGCGCGCGGAGGAAGCCGGCATCGAGGTCCTCAAGCCCGCGAAGCCACGCGACGAGGAGTTCCTGGCGCGGCTGCGCGAGATCGCACCCGACTGCTGCCCGGTCGTTGCCTACGGAGCGCTGCTGCCCAAGGCCGCCCTGGAGGTCCCGGCCCGCGGCTGGGTCAATCTGCACTTCTCGTTGCTGCCTGCATGGCGTGGAGCCGCGCCCGTGCAGCACGCTGTCATGGCGGGGGACGAGATCACCGGTGCCTCCACCTTTCTGATCGAGCAGGGGCTCGACTCCGGTCCGGTGTACGGGACCGTCACCGAGGTCGTCCGGCCCACCGACACCAGCGGTGACCTGCTCACCCGCCTCGCCTTCGCGGGCTCCGGGCTGCTCGCCGCCACCATGGACGGCATCGAGGACGGGTCCCTGAAGGCCGTACCGCAGCCCGCCGACGGCATCACCCTCGCCCCGAAGATCACCGTCGAGGACGCCCAGCTTGACTGGGCGACCCCGGCCCTCCGTGTCGACCGGGTCGTGCGCGGTTGCACTCCGGCGCCCGGCGCCTGGTCCGTGTTCCGCGAGGAGCGCCTGAAGATCATCCAGGCCGCGCTCGTCGCCGACCGCACCGACCTCGCGCCCGGCGAGCTCGCGGCCGCCAAGAACAACGTGTACGTCGGCACCGGCTCGCACGCCGTGGAGCTGCTCTGGGTCCAGCCGCAGGGCAAGAAGCCGATGCGCGGCGCCGACTGGGCGCGCGGGGTGCGGATCGCCCCCGGCGAGCGGCTCGGCGCCACCGACGTACGCTGAATGAGTTCGGCCCCATCCAATAGCGGAGCACCTTTGAACGACCAGCCCAGCCGGCGACCCCAGAAGCAGGGCAAGCCCGGCAAGCCCCACCGCCGTCCCAAGAAGGACCCCGTCCGCTTCCTCGCCTTCGAGGCACTGCGGGCCGTGGACGAGCGCGACGCGTACGCGAACCTCGTCCTGCCGCCGCTGCTGCGCAAGGCCCGCGACAAGGGGGACTTCGACGCGCGTGACGCGGCGCTCGCCACCGAGCTGGTGTACGGGACGCTGCGCAGGCAGGGAACGTACGACGCGATCGTGGCCGCCTGCATCGATCGGCCGCTGCGCGAGGTCGATCCGCCGGTCCTCGATGTGCTGAACATGGGTGTGCATCAGCTGCTCGGGACGCGCATCCCGACGCACGCCGCCGTCTCCGCCTCCGTGGAGCTGGCGCGCGTCGTGCTCGGTGACGGGCGGGCCAAGTTCGTGAACGCGGTGCTCCGCAAGGTCGCCGCCGACGATCTCGACGGGTGGGTGGCGAAGGTCGCGCCCTCCTACGACGAGGACGCCGAGGACCACCTCGCCGTCGTCCACTCGCACCCCCGCTGGGTCGTCTCCGCGCTCTGGGACGCGCTCGGCGGCGGCCGTGCGGGCATCGAGGACCTCCTGGAGGCCGACAACGAACGGCCCGAAGTGACCCTCGTGGCCCGGCCGGGACGCACCACCGCCGATGAACTCCTCGACGCGGTCGGTGAGGAGTCGGCGTTGCCGGGGCGCTGGTCGCCGTATGCCGTGCGGCTCAGCGAAGGCGGCGAGCCCGGATCGATCGACGCCGTGCGCGAGGGCCGCGCCGGGGTGCAGGACGAGGGCAGTCAGCTCGTCGCGAACGCACTCGCGAACGCCCCGATCCAGGGGCGCGACGAGAAGTGGCTCGACGGATGTGCGGGACCCGGCGGCAAGGCCGCCATGCTCGCCGGTCTCGCCGCCCAGCGCGGCGCGGCCCTGCTTGCCGCCGAGAAGCAGCCGCACCGGGCCCGCCTCGTGGCGCAGGCCCTGCGCGGTAACCCGGGCCCGTACGAGGTCATCGCCGCCGACGGCACCCGGCCGCCGTGGCTGCCCGGCACCTTCGACCGCGTTCTGATGGACGTGCCCTGCACGGGACTCGGTGCCCTGCGTCGCCGCCCCGAGGCCCGCTGGCGCCGCCGACCGGAGGACCTGGACGGCTTCGCGCCGCTCCAACGGGGGCTGCTGCGCACCGCGTTGGAGTCCGTGCGCGTGGGTGGCGTCGTCGGTTACGCCACCTGTTCACCGCACCTCGCGGAGACGCGTGCCGTCGTCGACGACGTGCTCAAGCAGCACGCGGGCGCCGAACTGATCGACGCGCGCCCGCTGCTGCCCGGCGTCCCGGCGCTTGGCGACGGACCCGACCTCCAGCTGTGGCCGCATCTGCACGGCACGGACGCGATGTACCTAGCGCTGATCCGGCGGACCGCCTGAGCTCACTGCAGGTGCTCGGGCCGCCGGGTCCTTGCTCAGGGAGTGCGGCCACCACACCTTCGGACCCACGTCCAGGAACAACGCGGTGACCAGCACGGACCGTACGACGAAGGTGTCGAGCAGGACGCCGAGCGCGACCGCGAAGCCGATCTCGGCGAACGCCACCATCGGGAGCGTGCCGAGCGCGGCGAAGGTGCCCGCGAGGACCAGGCCCGCCGACGTGATGACCGCGCCGGTCGCCGCGAGGCCCGTCACCACGCCCGCACGGGTGCCCTGTCGGCCCGCTTCCTCACGGATGCGGGTCGACAGGAAGATGTTGTAGTCGATGCCGAGCGCCACCAGGAACACGAAGACGAAGAGCGGGAAGTCCGTGGACTCGCCCGCGTAGTCGAAGAGGTGGCGGAAGGCGAGCGCACTGATGCCCAGCGCGGCGGAGAAGGAGAGAACGACCGTCGCGATCAGGAGCAGCGGCGCGACCAGGGCCCGCAGCAGCACGGCGAGGATCAGCAGGACGACCACCAGGACGAGCGGGATCACCAGCTTGTTGTCGTGGGCCGTCGCACGGTCCATGTCCAGGAGGGCCGCCGTGCCGCCGCCCACCTTCGCGTCCGCGTCGGGAACCGCGTGCACCGCGTCACGCACCCGCTCCACCGTCTGCTTGGCCGCGTCGCTGTCGGAAGGGTCGGTCGGTGTGGCCTCGAACAGGACCCTGCCCCCGGACTCCGGTTTCGAGCCCGGCGGTACGCCGATGCTCGCCGCGTCCACGCCCCGGGTCTGAGCGACCGTACTGCGGACCTCCTCGGCCTGGTCCGCGTCGGCCACGATCACCAGCGGGTCGCCGCTGCCCGCGGGGAAGTACTTGCCCTGGACCTGCTGGCCCACGATCGAGTCCGGCTTGTCCGTGAAGGAGTCGGCGTTGCTGAGCCCTTCGGCGCGCAGCTGCGTCAGGCCGAGCGCCAGGGCCGCGAGCGCCACCGCGGTGATGCTCCAGGTCAGGCGCGGACGGTGGGCGATGCCGCGGCCCATGCGGGCCCAGATGCCGCGCTCGGTGGGCTCGTCCGAGCCGTTGTGCGGGATCAGCGGCCAGAAGAGCCACCGCCCGCAGACCACCAGGAGCGCGGGGAACAGCGACAGCATCGCGAGCAGGGCGACCGCGACACCGATCGCGGCGACGGGGCCGAGGCCCCGCGTCGAGTTCATGTCGGCGGTGAGCAGCACCAGCATGCTGACGACGACCGTGGCGCCCGACGCGATGACCGCGGGGCCCGCTCGGTGCAGGGCCAGCTGCATCGCTTCGTGCCGGTCCTCGTGGCGGCGCAGCTCTTCGCGGTAGCGGGCGACCAGGAGCAGGGCATAGTCCGTCCCCGCTCCGAAGACGAGGACCGTGAGGATGCCCGCGCTCTGGCCGTTGACCGTCAGGCCCGCGTGCTCCGCGAGGAGATAGATCAGTGCCTGCGCGGCGAAGAGCGAGACGATGGCCGCGAGCAGCGGGACGAGCAGGAGGATGGGACTGCGGTAGGTGATCAGGAGGATCACGATGACGACGCCGGCCGCCGAAAGGAGCAGCGTCGAGTCGATGCCCTCGAACGCCTCGGAGAAGTCCGCGGACGTACCGCCGGGCCCGGTGACGTGCACCGCGAGCCCGTCAGCGCTCTCACCCGAGCGCTCCCGGATGGAGTCGACGGCGGGCGAGATCCGCTCCCAGCCCTTCTCGTCCATCGTGATGGGCACGAAGATCTGCGCCGCCTCGGCCGCCCCCGGATCCTTCGTGTCGAAGACCGGGCCACGGGTCTCCGCGCCGCGGATGCCGTGCGCGCGCAGCTCCTTGAGCTCGCCGACGTCCTCGGCGATCCGCGCCCGGTCGTCGGCCGTCAGCCCGCCTTCGCGGGCGTACACGACGATCGCGGGAATCTGCTCGGGCCTGAACTCCTCCGAGATGTCCAGGACTTGGGTCGATTCCGCGGAACCGGGCAGCCAGGACGACGCCTGGTTGTCCTGGGCGTCCGTGAGCTTCTGCGCGAGCGGTGCGGCGACGATGATGACCACCAGCCAGAAGAGCACCACGAGCCACTTCGTGCGCCGCCCGCACACCAGCCAGGCCACGCCGCGGCCCGCCTGGCGCTGTCCGTCCGACCGTCCTTCAGGCCGTGCGTCCGAGCGTGCGTCCGACTGTTCGTCCGGCATGGCTACCCCCGCTGCCCCATGTGGTGCCGGTGGACCGCCCAGCATGGCACGCGGTCCATGGTCAAGGGGGCCGGTCGGCCCACGCTACGGACCGCGGAAGGCAACGAGCGCGGGGCATGGCAGTCTTGGGGCATGGCCGTGCAGATCAACCCCAGCATCCTGTCCGCGGATTTCGCCCGTCTTGCCGAGGAGGCAACGGCGGTCGAAGGTGCCGACTGGCTCCATGTCGACGTCATGGACAACCACTTCGTCCCTAATCTCACCCTCGGGGTTCCGGTCGTAGAGTCCCTGGCCCGAGCGACGGACACCCCGCTGGACTGCCATCTGATGATCGAGGACGTCGATCGCTGGGCTCCGCAGTACGTCGAAGCGGGCGCAGGATCGGTCACCTTCCATGTGGAGGCGGCCGCGGCCCCTGTCCGTCTGGCCCGTGAGATCCGTGCCCAAGGCGCCCGCGCCTCCATGGCGCTGAAGCCCGCGACGCCCATCGAGCCGTACGAGGATCTGCTCTCCGAGCTCGACATGCTGCTGATCATGACCGTCGAGCCGGGGTTCGGCGGCCAGGCGTTCCTCGACATCATGCTCCCGAAGATCCGGCGCACCCGCGAGTTGATCAGCAAGCACGGCCTCGAACTCTGGCTCCAGGTCGACGGCGGTGTCTCGGCCGCGACCATCGAGCGCTGCGCCGAGGCGGGCGCCGACGTCTTCGTCGCGGGTTCCGCGGTGTACGGGGCGAACGACCCGGCAGCGGCGGTACGTGCATTGCGCACCCAAGCGGCCGGGGCGACGTCCACGGCGGCATGGGCATGCGGCCACTGAGCCACGGATACGTGAACGCCGTCCTTCAGGGCTGATCAAGTACGCCGGATCTGCAAGGATGAACGACGAACCCGGGTTGTGCTGCGGCAATGCGCGAGAAGCCGTGGCAATGCGCGCGAAGCCGCACCAAAGCGGGTGAAGCAGCACCAACGCGTGTGAATGCGTGAAGACAGTTGCTCGAAGTTGCTTGAAGTTGCTTGAAATGACAGTGAGGAGATCGTCGTGTCGACGGGCGGCCGGTCAGCCATGCGGATGGGACCCGCGGAGCTGGTGCAGGCGGCGGCCATGGCCCGCCGCTTCTATCTCGAGGGCAAGTCCAAGATCCAGATCGCCGAGGAGTTCGGCGTCAGCCGCTTCAAGGTGGCCCGGGTCCTGGAGACGGCTCTGGAGCGTGATCTCGTGCGGATCGAGATCCGCGTGCCCGCCGAGCTGGACGCGGAGCGCTCGGACGCGCTGCGCGCCCGCTACGGCCTGCGGCACGCGGTCGTCGTCGAGTCGCCGTCCTCCGCCGACGAGGTCGAGGAGTCGCCGGACCCCGAGAACCTCGGCGAGGTCGCGGCGGACCTGCTCGGCGAGCTGGTCACCGAGGGCGATGTCCTCGGCCTCGCGTGGGGACGTTCGACCATCCACATGGCGGCCGCCCTCGACCAGCTGCCGCCGTGCACGGTCGTGCAGCTGACGGGTGTGTACGACGCCGGGACCGCCGAACGCGGTTCGGTCGAGGCCGTGCGGCGTGCCGCGCAGGTCTCCGGCGGCGAGGCCCACCCCATCTACGCGCCGATGCTCCTGCCGGACCCGGCCACGGCCGCCGCGCTGCGGAACCAGACCGGGATCGCGCGGGCGTTTGAGTACTTCGACAAGGTCACCGTCGCCGCCGTCTCCATCGGCTCCTGGGAGCCCGGCATCTCCACCGTCCACGACATGCTCAGCGACGAGGAGCGGGCGCACTACGCCTCGCTGGGCGTGGCCGCCGAGATGTCCGCGCACCTCTTCGACGCCGAGGGGCGTCGGGTCGGGCGCGACCTGGGGGAGCGGTGCATCACGGTCGAGGCCGATCGGCTTCGACGGATTCCTGAGGTCGTCGCGATCGCGGGCGGGCAGCGTAAGGCCGCCGCGATTGACGCGGTGCTGCGTTCGGGGCTCGTGACCAGCCTCGTCACGGACACGGCTGCCGCGGATCAGCTGATGGTCATGGGGCACACGCCGCACCCCGCATTGGACCGGGCGGATCCGGACGGTAGCTGAGCGGCTGCGGGTCCGCTGTGGCTGATCGCGCCCACGCGGCGGAGCCGCAAATGGACGCAGCCCCGTGCCCCTTGCGGGGTGCTGTGGCAGCATCTGTCGCATGCTGACCCGGTTCGTCCCTCGTGCGGTGGGGGCGCTGCTGGTGTGTCTCGCCGTGCTCGTTGCCGGGTGCTCATCGGACGGTGCCGAGCGCGCCTCCACGTCCGCCCCCGCCTGGGCCCACGGCATGCCCACCGTCCGGGCCGACCGGCTGCCCGCCGAGGCGCGGCGGACGTTGCGGCTCATCGATGACGGCGGGCCTTTCCCGTACGAGAAAGACGGTTCCGTCTTCCGGAACTTCGAGCGGGAGCTGCCGGGGCGCGAGCGCGGCTACTACCGCGAATACACCGTCCCCACCCCCGGCGAACGCGACCGGGGCGCACGCCGGATCGTCACCGGGAGCGGCGGCGAGACCTACTACACGGCCGACCACTACGCGTCCTTCAAGGCGGTACTGAGATGACGTCCGAACCGCTGGCACCCGAACCCCTCGCCCCTGTCCTCAAGGCCGTCCGGGCCGCCGGCCTGGCCACCGTCTCGCTCGAACTGAGCGGGGTGAGCGACAAGGCGGCCTTCATGGACCGGTGCGCCCGTGCGCTCGAACTGCCCGACTGGTTCGGGCGCAACTGGGACGCGCTCGCCGACTGCCTCACCGACCTGGGATGGGCGCCCGCGGCACCCGGACGGCTGCTCGTTGTCACCGGTTGGCAGGAGTACGCGGAAGCCGCGCCCCAGGAGTGGATCGTCGCCCAGGAAGTGTTCACCGACGCGGTGGAGTACGCCCGGGAGCGCGGGACGGGCCTTGAGATCGTTCTCGCGCTCGGCACCCGACCCTGAGCGGACGGTGACCGCCGCGGCCCGCGCTTGGAGGATCCGACCAGGGGTTCCGCGACTCGGCTGGGTGATCATCCCAGGCGGTGCACCACCCCGGGCATGGGACACTGAAGTACGTGCTTTTCCCTCGGCCTAACTGTCCGGGGGCCACCTCTGAACGACTGGGATGAGCAGCACGTGCGCTTCCTCAATGACATCCAGCCTGCGTACGACCTGACGTACGACGACGTCTTCATGGTGCCGAGGCGCTCCGCCGTCGGATCGCGTCAGGGCGTGGACCTCTCGTCGCCGGACGGCACCGGCACCACGATCCCGCTGGTCGTCGCGAACATGACCGCGATCGCCGGACGCCGCATGGCTGAGACCGTCGCCCGCCGCGGTGGCCTCGTCGTGATCCCGCAGGACATTCCGATCGAGGTCGTCACCGAGGTCATCTCCTGGGTCAAGACGCGCCACCACGTCCTGGACACCCCGATCGTCCTGGCCCCCACGCAGACCGTCGCCGACGCGCTCGCGCTGCTGTCCAAGCGCGCGCACAACGCGGGCGTCGTCGTGGACGCCGACCAGAAGCCGGTCGGCGTCGTCACCGACACGGACCTGAACGGCGTCGACCGCTTCACCCAGCTCTCCGAGGTCATGTCCAAGGACGACCTCGTGCTGCTCGACGCGGACATCGACCCGATCGAGGCGTTCAACAAGCTGGACCACGCCAACCGCCGCTATGCCCCCGCCGTGGACAAGGACGGCCGCCTCGCCGGCATCCTGACCCGCACGGGCGCCCTGCGCGCGACGCTCTACTCGCCCGCCCTCGACGGCAACGGCAAGCTGCGCATCGCCGCCGCGGTCGGCATCAACGGCGATGTGGCGGCCAAGGCCAAGCAGTTGCTCGACGCGGGCGCGGACACGCTCGTCGTGGACACCGCGCACGGCCACCAGGAGTCGATGATCGCCGCGGTCAAGGCCGTGCGCGCGCTCGACCCGCAGGTGCCGATCGTCGCGGGCAACATCGTGGCCGCCGAGGGCGTACGGGACTTGATCGAGGCTGGTGCCGACATCATCAAGGTCGGCGTGGGCCCCGGCGCCATGTGCACCACGCGCATGATGACCGGCGTCGGCCGCCCGCAGTTCTCCGCGGTGCTCGAATGCGCCGCCGAGGCCAAGAAGTTCGGTAAGCACGTGTGGGCCGACGGCGGTGTCCGTCACCCCCGTGACGTCGCCATGGCGCTGGCCGCCGGTGCGTCGAACGTCATGATCGGCTCGTGGTTCGCCGGGACGTACGAGTCCCCGGGCGACCTGCAGCAGGACGCCAAGGGCCGCCTCTACAAGGAGTCGTTCGGCATGGCGTCGGCGCGTGCGGTCAAGAACCGCACGAGCGAGGAGTCGGCCTACGACCGTGCCCGCAAGGCGCTGTTCGAGGAGGGCATCTCGACCTCCCGGATGTTCCTCGACCCGGAGCGGCCCGGCGTCGAGGACCTGATCGACTCGATCATCGCGGGTGTGCGGTCCTCCTGCACGTACGCCGGTGCCGGCTCGCTCGAGGAGTTCGCTGAGCGGGCCACCGTGGGTGTGCAGAGCGCTGCGGGCTATGCGGAGGGTAAGCCCCTTCACGCCAGCTGGAGCTGAGCGCTAGCCGGGACGGATTGAATCCGCGGGCTCGCCGTGGTTGGTCGCGCAGTTCCCCGCGCCCCTGATGGGCCGCGCCCCCTTACGGGGCGCGGCCCATCACCGCTTCGGCCAGCAACGCGTGGCCCTCGTCGCCCGGGTGTACGCCGTCCACCAGGTGTCCGGCATGCAGCAATCCCTCGCCCGGCAGCAGCTCGGCCCCCGCGTCGAGGGCTGCCCGTTCCACCGCCGCCCGTAAGTCCCGCAGCGTGGCGCCGAGCGCGTTCGGTGCCGTCTCGGCGTCCGGGCGGACCACGGGGGAGACCACCAAGAGGGGCACGTCCGGGTGGCCTTGGCGCACCAGGTCCAGGAACGCCAGCGTCGTCTCGTACAGCAGCCCGGCCGAATGCGGCGTGCGTGACCAGCAGTTCGTGCCGAAGGCGATGGTGATCAAGTCGGCCTGCAGGGAAGCGATGTGCTCGGCGGTGGCCAGCTCTCCGCGTGCCGCTCCCGCGTAGCCGAGGTTCACCGTCTCCACGCCCAGGGCCCGCCCCACCAGCGCGGGCCACGCCAGATGCGGCCGCGAGACCGACCAGCCCTCCACGATCGAGTCGCCGTGGACGAGCCAGCGCGGCCTGCGGGCGGCGGGCGTGAGGGTGCCGTCGACCGCGCGTACGTCATGCAGGGCGGGCCGTAGTGCTTCCGGCAGGTGGAGGGTGAACTCGCCGTCGGGGCGCGGGAGGTGAATGGACGTCACGTGCTCGCCGGGTTTCGCGGGCGTGTCGATGGCCTTCTCGCCGGCCAGCAGCGTGAACACAGTGGGCACGTCACGGTACGAGTCCGTCGGCGAGGGCGGTGACGCGGTGTACGCGACCTCTACCGCGCTCACGCCTCGCGCGGTGAACTCAAGGCGTACCCCGGCCGGGAGACCCGCCCGCTCCCATGTGTCGCCGGGCAGCCGCTCCCGGTCGGCGGGGTCGGCGCGCACCACCCGGCCGTCCTCGGCCCACCAGGGCGCGCCCCGTACGAACTCCCTCACCGCGCATCCCCGATGGTCGGATAGGGGAACTTCACGCCGACGCCGCCGTCCACGACGAGCGTCTGGCCCGTGACGTACGAGGAGAGTGGCGAGGCGAAGAAGAGCAGGGCCGACGCGATGTCCGAGGTCTCGGCCACCCGGCCCAGCGGGGCGTTGCGGGCGTTGGCCTCGTGGCCCTCTGCACCGAGCAGGCCCGCCACGCGTGGCGTCCAGACGACGCCGGGCGCCACCGCGTTCACCCGCACCCCGCGCGCGCCGTACTCCACCGCCGCCGAGCGGACCAGGGAGATCAGGCCCGCCTTGGCCGCGCCGTACGCGGCGTGCAGGGGCGCCCCCGTCAGGCCCGACACCGACGCGACGAAGACCATGGGGCCGCCGCCCGCTTCGGTGAGCGCCCGGCCGCCGTACTGGACCGCGAGCCAGGCGTGCCGCAGGACGAGGGAGAAGTGCCGGTCCCAGGAAGCGTCGTCCAGCTCCTCCAGGGGGGTGTAGCGGGCCATGCCCACGATGTCGACCACGCCGCCGATCTCGCCCAACTCCCGGACCGCGTAAGCGAAGAGCTCCCGCACCTCCCCGCGGCGCGTCACGTCCGCGACGTACGCGATGCCGCCCGTCTCGGCCGCGACCGCCTCGGCGCGGCCCTTGTCGAGGTCCACGCACAGGACTCGCGCGCCCGCCGCCGTGAGCGCGTGCGCGGTCTGGCGGCCGATGCCGTTGCCCGCGCCGAGCAAGACGAAGGCACGGCCGTCCAGGCGGTGCAGCGCGGCGTAGTCGGGGACGGGCGATGTGTCGAGGGGTTCGCTCACCGTGTCGTCCGCCGGGGCTTGTACGCCGCCAGTTCCGGGATGACTTCCTTGCCGAGGATCTCGATCGTGCGCAGGATCTCCTGGTGCTCCAGGTAGCCCCACTGGACGTAGCAGATGAGCTGGTCGATGCCGAGGTCGGCGTAGCGCTTGGCCTTGCGGACGATCGTCTCCGCGTCGCCGATCAGGATCATGTCGCCGTCGTCGAACTCCTCGACGGGGACACTCCCTTCGATGATCGGGGTGAGCAGCGGGAAGGTCCGCTCGCGCTCGTCGGGGGTCAGGTGCGGCAGCTCCCAGTCCAGCGTGAACTGAGCCAGGTTGCGGTACCACCAGGCCACCGAGTCCCAGACCCGCTGCGAGGGCCGGTCCGCCACGTGCACCAGCGTGTACGCGCTGACGCGGTCCGTGGTGACGTCCGTGATGGGGGACGGGGCGCGCGCCGCCGCGCGGTAGGCGGCGACCTGGCGGGCCATCGCGTCCAGCGGCTGCATGATCGAGAAGGAGAGCAGGCCGAGGCCCGCCGCGCCCGCCACCTCCGCCGAGCCGGGGGACGTCGCCGCCATCCAGCACGGCGGATGCGGGTCCTGGAACGGCTTCGGCGTGACCATCCGGCGGGGGAAGCTGAACCGCTCGGACTCGTAGGCGAAGTACTCCTCGCGCCACATGCCTGTCACGATCTCGATCGCCTCGCGCCAGTCGGAACGCGACTGCTCGCGGTCGACGCCAAAGGCCGTCTGTTCCATGGGAGTCGAGCGGCCCGTGCCCCACTCCACGCGGCCCTCCGACAGGACGTCCACCGCCGCCACCTTCTCCGCGATCCGCTGCGGGGGCGTGAAGCCGAAGGGGGTAAGGGTGACGCCGAAGCCGAGGCGTATCCGCTCGGTGAGGCCCGCGAGATGGCCGAGGAGCACCTCCGGCGCCGGACAGTGCGAGCGGCCCTCGCGGAAGTGGTGCTCCACGGCCCACACCGTGCGGAAGCCGACCCGGTCCGCGAGCCGTATCTGCTCCACGGCCTCGCGGTAGGCGCGCTGTTCTGCGGTGCGCTGGCCGTGCGGATGGGGTCCGCTCCAGGGCTTCGGTACGTCGATCTCGTACAGCACATCGAGGTCCATCGCCTGCTGCCTCCCTCTCGACCCGGGTGCACGATGGGGGAGATCTGACGAAGTGTCAATGACCTCCTGGGGGCCTCGGCACGCAACGGACGAAACGGACCGCGCAACGAAGACGCGCAGGAAGGGTATGTACGCAACGATCATGCGGGCTTGCGCAAGGTTGCTGCATTACGTACGTGAAGCGCGCCTCATAGAGTCATCCGCTGTACGTGGTGTGGCGGGGACCGCCTGCTCGGCGGTCCCCATCCATGCGTGGGTGCTGCCGCCGGTTCCGCCGCCCTGACCGGCAGCGATGAAGGAGCCATGCGTGCTCGACCAAGGCGCACCCCCGCAGAACCGACCAAGTAACCCGGGGGTCACCGGGTTCGGTCGCCGCCTGATGCGGCGCAAGCCGGTGGAACTCCTGGTCGCGGAGGGCGGCCAGGGTGAGGGCGGCTCGCTGCGGCGCTCCCTCGGCATGTGGCAGCTGACCATGATCAGCATCGGTGCCACGCTCGGCACCGGCATCTTCGTCGTCCTCGGCGAGAGCGTCCCCAAGGCCGGGCCCGCCGTCACCATCTCCTTCGTGATCGCGGGACTCACCGCCCTCTTCTCCGCGCTCTCGTACGCCGAGCTCGCGGGCTCCATACCGGTCGCCGGGTCCTCGTACTCGTACGCGTACGCAACGATGGGCGAACTTGTCGCCTGGGTCTGCGGCTGGTGCCTGGTCCTGGAGTACGGCGTGTCCGTGGCCGCCGTCGCCGTCGGCTGGGGCGAGTACCTCAACGAGCTGCTCGACGGCACGATCGGCGTCACCATCCCTGACGCCCTCTCGGCGGCGCCCGGCGAGGTCGACGGGGCCATCATCAACCTGCCCGGCCTGATCGTCGTCCTGCTCGCCATGGTGTTCCTGCTCGGTGGCGCCAAGGAGTCCGCGCGCGCCAACACGATCATGGTCATCGTGAAGATCGCCGCGCTCGTGCTCTTCTGCACCATCGGCTTCATGGGCTTCAAGTCCGGCAACTACTCCGACTTCATGCCGCTCGGCACGGCCGGCGTCAGCGCCGCCGCCGCGAGCCTCTTCTTCTCGTACATCGGCTTCGACGCCGCCTCCACCGCCGGTGAAGAGGCGAAGAACCCGCAGCGCGACCTGCCCCGCGCGATCATGCTCTCGCTGATCATCGTCACGGCGCTCTACGTCCTGGTGGCGGCCGTCGCCGTCGGCGCCTGGAACTGGAAGGACTTCGAGGGCTCCGAGGCCGCGCTCGCCGCGATCATGAACGACGTCAGCGGCCAGAGCTTCTGGGGCACGCTGCTCGCCGCGGGCGCGGTCATCTCCATCGCGTCCGTCGTCCTGACCGTCCTCTACGGCCAGACCCGCGTCCTGTTCGCCATGTCCCGCGACGGCCTCGTCCCCAAGGCGTTCGGCAAGGTCAGCAAGAAGACGGGCACGCCCCGTGTGAACACCGTCATCGTGTCGCTGTTCTGCGCCGCGCTCGCCTCGGTCATCCCGCTCGGAAAGCTCGTCGACGCCACGAGCATCGGCACGCTCTTCGCCTTCGGCCTGGTCAACATCGCCGTCATCGTGCTGCGCCGCACCCGCCCGCACATGCCGCGCACCTTCCGGGTGCCGCTCGGCTGGCTCTTCCCCGTGCTCGGCTTCGGCTTCTGCGCGTACAACATGTTCAGCCTCGACACCGTCACCTGGGTCGTCTTCGGTGTCTGGATGGCCGTCGGCCTCGTGTTCTACTTCCTGTACGGCATGAGCCGCTCCCGATTGGCCTCCGCAGAGAAGTGATCCACCCCCAGTGCGACTGAACGATCTCGACGAACGCATCGTGCACGCCCTCGCCGAGGACGCCCGCCGTTCCTACGCCGACATCGGTCAGCTGGTCGGGCTCTCCGCGCCCGCCGTGAAGCGGCGCGTGGACCGGCTCCGGGAGACCGGGGCGATCACCGGATTCACGGTCCGGGTCGACCCGGCGGCCCTGGGGTGGGAGACCGAGGGGTTCATCGAGATCTACTGCCGTCGCAATACCTCGCCCGAGGCCATCCGCCGTGGCCTCGAGCGGTACCCGGAGATCGCGTCCGCGTCCACCGTCACCGGTGATGCGGACGCGGTCGTCCAGGTCTTCGCCGCGGACATGCGGCATTTCGAGCGGGTGCTCGAGCGGATCGCGGGGGAGCACTTCGTGGAGCGGACGAAGTCCGTTCTGGTGCTTTCCCCCTTGATGCGGAGGTTCTCTTCGGGGGCGCCTGCCTAGTGGTTCGGGTGCGGGCCGCCTGTGGCTGGTCGCGCCCACGCGGCGGAGCCGCACATGTCACAGCCCCGCGCCCCTTCGGGGCGCCGGTCAGTTCGTCGGGTACGGCATCTTCCACGGCACGACCTCGAAGTCGCCGGTGCCCTTCTTGACCCTCTCGAAGGGGGCCGCGCTCGTGCATGTGGGGAGCTTCTTGGTTCCGTCGGGGCGGCCCACCGAGGCCCAGCTGTAACCGAGACGGTCGTGCTTGCCCTGGTCGTGGACCGTGAAGCCGACCCGGCCGCCCCTGATGTCCTTCAGGTTGGAGTCGGTGACGATGCCGGTGGCCGTGGCTACCTTGCCGCCCGTGATCAGGCAGTCGATACGGCCCTTCGCCCAGCCGCCCTCGCCGCCCGGCTTGTCCAGGTGGACGAAGTGGAACGTGCCCGTCGCCTTCAACGGGTCTCCGTTGTTCTCGGCGGCCAGATGCGCGTCGAAGGTGAACGTCACGTCCTCGGTCGTCTTGCGGTAGAGCTTCGCGCTGCCGGTGAGCGCGGCGGCTTCGCGGGCCTCGCCGGCCTTCGTCTGCGATGTGGCCTTCTGCCGGCCGCGGTCCTCCGGTCCGTCCGACGCGACGGCCGCTCCCGCGACTCCGGTGCAGACCAGCAGGGCGGTTCCGATGGCGATCACACGGCCGGCGGTGATCCGGGTGCTTGCGTTGCGGCTCACTTGGAGCCTCCGTCCGAAGTGCCGTACACCCGGTCCTTCCGGGCGAGATCACGGTCTCGCGGCAGAGGCCCCCGGCACGTCCGGCCACGGGCGGCAATCCGCCTCCGCCGCACGGCGGGGAAGGCCCCCGAGCCCCCTGCACCCGGCGGTGGACACCGCTACGACCCCGGTTCCACGCCGGCACGCAACGAATCGTCGCTCCGGGGCCCGTACGCGCAACAGATCGACCGGCTGCCCGCAACGCTCGCGCCTTGTCCGGGCAAGCCCGCCGCCCGTACCGTTCAACGGTCCCCACCAGTCCCTGAGTCCCTTCGCATGCCCCGAGGTCCCGCCATGCCCCCGCTGCGCACCGCCCTGCTCCAGAGCTCGGGCCGCCCCGGCTCCGTCGCCGCCAATCTGAAGGCGCTCGACGAGGCAGCCGCCCGTGCGGCCGACGCGGGCGCGGGCCTCCTGGTGGCGCCCGAGATGTACCTCACCGGGTACGCGATCGGCGACGATGTGGCACGCCTGGCCGAGGCCGCCGACGGCCCTTCCGCCACCGCGATCGCCGAGACCGCCGTACGCCATGGCGTCGCGGTCGCCTACGGCTACCCGGAGCGGGATGCCGAGCAGGTCTTCAACTCCGTCCAGCTGATCGGCCCCGACGGTGCGCGGGCGGCGAACTACCGCAAGACCCACCTCTTCGGCTGCTTCGAGCGCGACTCCTTCACCCCCGGCGAACAGGCCGTCGTGCAGGCGGAGTTGGGCGGTCTGCGGATCGGTCTGATGATCTGCTACGACGTGGAGTTCCCGGAGAACGTCCGCGCGCACGCCCTCGCGGGCACCGACCTGCTGCTCGTGCCCACGGCCCAGATGCACCCCTTCCAGTTCGTCGCCGAGTCCGTCGTGCCGGTGCGGGCCTTCGAGAACCAGATGTACGTCGCGTACGTCAACCGGGTCGGCAAGGAAGGGGAGTTCGAGTTCGTCGGGCTCTCCACGCTCGCCGGTCCCGACGGAGTCGCGCGCACCCGCGCCGGACGGGACGAGCAGCTGGTGTTCGCCGACGCGGACCCGGCCTTCCTCGCCGCGTCGCGCGAGGCCAACCCGTATCTGCGCGACCGCCGCCCGGGGCTGTACACGTCCTTGACCTGACCCTGTCGAGGATCCGGTCCACCCGAGGATCCGATCCTTCCGAGCCCCCTGTCTGCTGTTCTGCCGTTCCCGCAAGGAGTCCGTACCCCATGACGTCCACGGTGCCCAACGCCGTCCACCACACCGACGCGCAGCCGCCGATCACCATGTTCGGTCCGGACTTCCCGTACGCGTACGACGATTTCCTCGCGCACCCGGCGGGCCTCGGCCAGATACCCGCGACCGAGCACGGCACGGAGGTCGCGGTCATCGGCGGCGGCCTGTCCGGCATCGTGGCGGCGTACGAACTGATGAAGATGGGCCTCAAGCCCGTCGTCTACGAGGCCGACCAGATCGGCGGGCGCCTGCGCACCGTCGGCTTCGACGGTTGCGACGAGAACCTCACCGCCGAGATGGGCGCGATGCGCTTCCCGCCGTCCTCGACGGCGCTGCAGCACTACATCGACCTGGTGGGCCTCAAGACCCAGCCGTTCCCCAACCCCCTCGCGGAATCGACCCCCTCGACGGTCGTCGACCTCAAGGGTGAGTCCCACTACGCGACGTCCGTCGACGACCTGCCCCAGGTCTACCGCGACGTGATGAACGCCTGGAACTCCTGCCTGGAGGAGGGCGCCGACTTCTCCGACATGAACCGCGCCCTGCGCGAGCGCGACGTACCGAAGATCCGCGAGATCTGGTCCAAGCTCGTCGAGAAGCTCGACAACCAGACCTTCTACGGTTTCCTCTGCGACTCCGAGGCCTTCAAGTCCTTCCGGCACCGCGAGATCTTCGGACAGGTCGGCTTCGGCACGGGCGGCTGGGACACCGACTTCCCGAACTCCATCCTGGAGATCCTGCGCGTCGTCTACACCGAGGCCGACGACCACCACCGCGGCATCGTCGGCGGCAGCCAGCAGCTGCCCCTTCGCATGTGGGACCGCGAGCCGCAGAAGATCGTGCACTGGGCGCTCGGCACGTCCCTGAGCTCGCTGCACGAGGGCGGTGTGCCGAAGCCCGCCGTGACCCGCCTGGACCGCACCGCCGGCAACCGCGTCACCGTCACCGACTCCTCGGGCGACATCCGCACCTACCAGGCGGCGATCTTCACCGCCCAGTCCTGGATGCTGCTCTCCAAGATCGCGTGCGACGACACGCTCTTCCCCATCGACCACTGGACGGCGATGGAGCGGACCCACTACATGGAGTCCTCCAAGCTCTTCGTCCCCGTCGACCGGCCGTTCTGGCTGGACAAGGACGAGGAGACCGGCCGTGACGTCATGTCGATGACGCTCACCGACCGCATGACGCGCGGCACCTACCTGCTCGACGACGGCCCGGACAAGCCCGCCGTCATCTGCCTCTCCTACACGTGGTGCGACGACAGCCTGAAGTGGCTGCCGCTGTCGGCGAACGAGCGCATGGAGGTCATGCTCAAGTCGCTTGGCGAGATCTATCCCAAGGTGGACATCCGCAAGCACATCATCGGCAACCCGGTGACGGTGTCGTGGGAGAACGAGCCGTACTTCATGGGCGCCTTCAAGGCGAACCTGCCGGGTCACTACCGCTACCAGCGGCGCCTGTTCACGCACTTCATGCAGGATCGTCTCCCGGCGGACAAGCGGGGGATCTTCCTCGCCGGGGACGACATCTCCTGGACGGCGGGGTGGGCCGAGGGGGCGGTCACGACCGCCCTGAACGCCGTATGGGGCGTCATGCACCACCTCGGCGGTGGCACGGACGCGACGAACCCCGGGCCCGGGGACGTGTACGACGAGATTGCTCCCGTCGAGCTGCCTGAGGACTGACAGCGCCGTTTCGGGTGGGGGGGCATGGGGCACCGCAGATCAGCTGTGGCTGGTCGCGCCCACGCGGCGGAGCCGCACATGTCACGGCCCCGCGCCCCTTCGGGGCTCGCCCCCCCGGGGGGCTCCTATACCCCCGCCGCCCTCGCCGCCTCGTACACTTCCGCCGCCAGATCCTTCAGCTCCTCCGCGTCCCGTGTGCTGCCCGCCAGTTCGATGAGGATCTCCTCCACAGCGCCCGTCGACGCGTGTGCCTCGATGTCCTCGACGATCTGGGCGACGTTGCCGCGGAACGGGGCGCGCTTCTCGCCCTCGTACGCCTTCGCCGTGTACCGGGCGTTGACCCGCAGGACGCTCTGGACCGGCCGCGTGCGACCCCGCTCGGCGGCCAGTTCCTTCAGGGCCTGAGCCTGCTCGGCCAGCTTGTCGGCGCCCGTGGCCACCGGCATCCAGCCGTCGGCGCGGTCGACGAGCCTGCGCAGGGCGCGCGGGCTGCCCGCGGGCAGCAGGATCGGGATGGGGCGCTCCGGTTTGGGGCCGACCACCGAGGGGGCGATCGTGGTCAGCTCCCCTTCGTACGACACCGGGTCCGGGCCCCACACCGCGTGGCATACGTCGATCAGCTCGTCCAGGACCTTGCCGCGCTTCTCGAAGGGGGCCACCCCCGCGGCCGCGTACTCGTCGTGGGACCAGCCCGTGCCGAGGCCCGCGACGACGCGGCCGCCGCTCGCCGCGTCCAACGTGGCCAGCGAGCGCGCCAGTTGGAACGGCACGTGCAGCGGGGCGACCAGGACGCTGGTGCCCAGGCGGGCCCGCTCGGTGACGGCGGCGGCCAGCGTCAGGGTGACCAGCGGGTCGGCCACCGAGCGGTAGGCGTCGGGCCAGGGCAGGCCATCGATGCCGTACAGGCCCTGCGTGGCGGGCTCGGGGAACAGGACGCGTTCAAAGACCCACAGGCTCTCGTAGCCGATCTCCTCCGCCGCGCGGGCCACGGCCGGGACGTCGCGTCCGATGCTGTACTGCCGGCCCTGCGGGAGGCTGAGCCCGAGTCGTGTGGCCATGCTGGTGCTCCTTCGCATCCGGGGTCACTGCATTCAACGTACAACGATCGCGGGGGAGTTACCCGGCGGCGGGCGCGGATGCGGCGGATCAGTCAGGCAGGGGCGTGAGCAGCATCCGGCCCACCAGGCCGACCGCTCCGTCCAGGCGGACGTGGAACTCGTCGGCGACCGCGGGCAGTTCACGCAGGGCCCACATCGCGACGGCCGTCGCCCACGCGCTGTCCCTGGCCCGCTCCAGGCTCCAGGAGCCCAGCAAGTGGGTCAGTGGGTCGGCGACCTGGAAGAGGTCGGGGCCCGGCATCAGTTCTTCGCGGATGCGCTCCTCCAGCGAGACGAGGATGTCGCCCACGCCGTCGAACTCGTCCTCCAGGTCGGCCGGTTCGCAGCCGAGCGTACGACAGGCGTCCATCACGGCCAGCGGAAGGTCGTGTCCGATGTGCGCATTGATGCCCGCGAGTGCGAACTGCAGGGGACGTACGCCGGGATGGCGCCGGAGCTGGAACAGTGGCCGCCAGCACGCGGGCGGGTTGCGGTCGGCGATCACGGTGTCGACCGCCGTCAGATAGCGCTCGGCGAACAGGACGTCCAGGGTGATCGCGGCTCCGGGGTCCGGGAAGCGGCCGCTGTCGACGTGCCGGGCGACTTCTTCGGTGACCGACAGGTACACCTGGTTGAAGACTCCGACCCCGTCGCCCGCGGGGAAGCCCGCGCGCAGTGCGCGCATTCGCCTCACCACGTCGTCAACCCCGTGTGCCGAGCCTGTGAACTCCGCGAACCGCTCCAACTGCGCCATGGGGGCAGGGTCCCAGCCCTAGGCTGGCCCGAGTGTCACCGCACCGGCCGCTTACCCAGAACGAGGGAACGACGACCGTATGTGCCCCTGGGGAGGGGAGCGGGCACGCCGTGTCAGGGGGACACGGCGGAGGGGGAGGAACAGCACTGTGTCAGGCAACCGCGCACGACATCGCGCCGCAGGGCGGGCCGGACGAAGGGGCGGGCGAGGCGTCGCCCGCCATGGGTTCATGGTCGCGGCGGCTTCGGCCGTGGCCGCCGTCGGCACCGTCGCAGGGATGGTGTCCGCCCTGGACAAGGGCGGCGGCGAGGACCGGGCGCGCCCGAAGGTGACGAAGTCGCCGACGCTCGCACCGCTGCCCGCGGTGCCGACACCCTCGGCTTCGGCGTCCTCGGCGAAGCCGTCCGCCGAGGCGAGACCGAAGCCGAAGCCGAAGGCGACGTCCACGCGCCCGAAGAAGCCGAGCACCGCGGCGCCGGCCGCCAACTCCCTTTACCGGCACGGTGATTCCCAGGTCCTCGACTGGGTCAGGGCGAACCGGAGCGACCCGCGCAGGCCGCTCATCGAGTCACGGATCGCCGACCGGCCCGCGGCCGTCTGGTTCGCGGAGTACGCCCCGGGGACCATCACCTCGCGGGTGCGCGCGGTGACGTCGGCCGCGGGGAGCCGGGTGCCCGTCGTCGTGCCGTACGCGATACCGGACCGCGACTGCGGGGGCGCGTCGCAGGGCGGGGCGCCGGATCTCGCCGCGTACGACGCGTGGATCGAGAAGTTCGCCGCGGGTCTCGGCTCGGGTGAGGTCATCGTGGTCCTCGAACCGGACGCGATCGCGCTCTCCGAGTGCCTGTCGGCGAAGCAGCGCACCGCACGCTATGCCTCGCTCGCCCGCGCGGGCCGCTCACTGAAGGACGCCAATCCCAAGGCGAGGGTCTACTACGACGCGGGGCACTCCGGCTGGAACGCTGCGGCCAAGCAGGCCGGACGGCTGCGCGCGGCGGGCGCCGCTTCTGCCGCGTCGTCCGACGGCGTCTTCACGAACGTGTCGAACTTCCACCGCACCGCCGAAGAGGCCGCCTACGCGCGCAAGGTCCTGTCCGCACTCGGCGGCCCGGCAGGCCTCGGCGCGGTCATCGACACCAGCCGCAACGGCAACGGCGCCCCGCCGGACGGCGAGTGGTGCGACCCGGCGGGCCGGGGGCTCGGGCAGAGCCCGACCCTGAAGACCGGCCAGGACCGCATCGACGCCTATCTGTGGATCAAACTGCCGGGCGAGTCCGACGGCTGCAAAGGCGAGCCCGGGACGTTCACGCCCGGCTACGCCTACGACTTGGCGCGCGGCTGAGCGCTCGCTTCCGGGCCTTCCTCGCCCTCGTCGTACGTGGACGTGCCCGAATCAAGCAGCGGTTCCTGCGTCTTGAGGTGCGGCGGGGCGAAGGCGCGCAGGACGTGGTAGCCGGTGATGACGACGATCGTGCCGAGGGCGATGCCGCTCAGTTCGAAGTTGTCCGTGATCTTCAGCGAGACGCCGCCGACGCCGATGATGATGCCCGCGGCGGCCGGGACGAGGTTCAGCGGATTGCGCAGGTCCACCTTGGCGTTGATCCAGATCTGGGCGCCGAGCAGGCCGATCATGCCGTAGAGGATGACGGTGATGCCGCCGAGTACGCCGCCGGGGATGGCCGCGACGACCGCGCCGAACTTGGGGCAGAGACCGAAGAGCAGGGCGAAGCACGCGGCGGCCCAGTACGCGGCCGTGGAGTAGACGCGGGTCGCCGCCATCACGCCGATGTTCTCGGAGTACGTCGTGTTGGGCGGGCCGCCGACCGCCGTGGAGAGCATGGACGCGGCGCCGTCGGCGGAGATCGCGGTGCCCAGCTTGTCGTCCAGGTTGTCGCCGGTCATCTCGCCGACCGCCTTGACGTGCCCGGCGTTCTCGGCGACCAGCGCGATGACGACGGGCAGGGCGACGAGGATCGCCGACCACTCGAAGCTCGGCGCGTGGAAGGCCGGCAGGCCGATCCAGTCGGCGTTGCCGACGGCGGAGAGGTCGAGGCGCCAGTGGTCGACGACCTTGCCCGAGCCGTCCGCCGAGTGGATCTTGCCGAAGACGAGGTCGAGCGCCCAGGAGAGGGCGTACCCGAAGATCAGCCCCAGGAAGATCGCGACGCGTGACCAGAATCCGCGCAGGCACACCACGGCCAAACCGGTGAACAGCATCACCAGGAGCGCCGTCCACTGGTCCTGCGGCCAGTACGTGGTCGCGGTGACCGGCGCCAGATTGAAGCCGATCAGCATGACGACGGCGCCGGTGACGATCGGCGGCATCGCGGCGTGGATGATCCGCGCCCCGAACTTCTGGACGGCCAGACCCACCAGGAACAGCGCCGCGCCGACCACGAGGACCGCGCCCGTGACGGTCGCCGATGAGCCGCCCTGCGCGCGGATGACCGCGGCCACACCCACGAAGGAGAGCGAACAGCCCAGGTAGCTGGGCACCCGGCCGCGCGTGGCGAGCAGGAAGATGACGGTCGCGACACCGGACATCATGATCGCGAGGTTCGGGTCGAGGCCCATCAGGACGGGCGCCACGAACGACGCGCCGAACATGGCGACCACGTGCTGGGCGCCGAGCCCGAAGGTCCGCGGCCACGAGAGCCGCTCGTCGGGTCGGACGACGGCTCCGGGCGCGGGGGTGCGCCCGTCGCCGTGCAGTCTCCAGCGCACGCCGAGATCCATGTTCTGTTCCGCCTTCTTGTGCGCCCGACTTTGTCAAGACCTGAATGAGTCAGCGCAATGTTAATCGGGCATAAGTGCCCTGGTTCCTCACGGGCGCGGCGTCGTCGCCTTCGCGGCAGGGGCCGGCGTGGCCTCGCGGCTGTCCGTGCGCAGGACCCCGGCGAACACCGCGAGCCCGCAGGCCAGCACCGTCACCAGGCCGAAGGAGACCACCAGGCTGGTCGCGTCGGCGAGCGTGCCGATCGCCGACGGGGCGATCAGGCCCGAGGTGTACGTGATGGTGGCGACGCCCGCGATGGCCTGGCTCGGATTGGGGCCGCTGCGCCCGGCCGCGGCGAACGCCAGGGGCACCACGACCGCGATGCCGAGCCCGAGCATCGCGAAACCGCCCATGGCGACCGCGGGATGCGGCGCCACCACCACGAGCAGACCGCCGAGCGCGGCGACCACGCCGCCCACGCGCACCGTGCGGACCGACCCGAAGCGGTCCACCACCGCGTCGCCCGCCAGACGCGCGATCGCCATGGTGAGCGTGAAGCCGGTGGTGGACGCCGCGGCGACCCCGGCCGACGAGTCGAGGACGTCCCGGAGATAGACTGCCGACCAGTCCAGGCTCGCGCCCTCCGCGAAGACCGCGCAGAAGCCGACCGCGCCGATCAGGAGCGCGGACTTGGGCGGCAGCGAGAAGCGCGGCGGCGCCTCGTCCTCGGGTTCCGCCTGCAGATCGAGCACGCCCTGGCAGGCGAAGAGGCCGATCACGGTGAGGGCCACGGCGGCCAGCGCGTGGTGCAGCCGGGCGTCCGAGCCCAGATGGGCGGCGACGGTGCCTGCCGCGGAGCCGATCAGGGCGCCGACGCTCCACATGCCGTGCAGGCCCGACATGATCGACTTCTTCATGCGGGTCTCGACCTCGACGCCGAGCGCGTTCATCGCCACGTCCGACATGCCCGCCGTCGCGCCGTACACGAACAGGGCGACGCAGAGCGTGAGCAGATTCGGCGCGAGCGAGGGCAGGATCAGCGCCATCGTCCACAGGGCGAGCAGCCCGCGCAGCGCGGTCCGCGCGCCGAACCGGTGGCTGACCCAGCCCGCGAGCGGCATCGCCACGGAGGCGCCGATCGCGGGGAAGGCGAGCGCGAGGCCGAGGAGTCCCGCGCTGAGGCCGGTGTGGTCCTGGATCCAGGGCACGCGGGTCGCGAAGGAGCCGGTCACGGCTCCGTGCACGCAGAAGACGGCGGCCACGGCGTACCGCGCTCGCTTCAACTGCCGTACGTCGAGAACCACTTCACTCATCTATGCTCCGCCCCTCCCGAGGTGCCGCCCCGCTACGGCGACGTAAACTATCAGGAACCCTGCCTGATAAATAGCAGCTTTATGGAAGGATCCCGGGCATGCCCGCATCTCCGAGCACCGCTCGGGCCATCAACGACCGGCTCGCCCTGGGGCTCCTGCAGCGCGAAGGGCCGCTGACGGCCAACCAGTTGAAGCAGCTGACCGGCCTGTCCCGGCCCTCGGTCGCCGACCTGGTCGAGCGCCTCCAGGGCTCCGGCCTGATCGCGGTCGTGGGGGAGGCGGGTGCCCGGCGCCGGGGCCCCAATGCCCGGCTGTACGGGATCGTCGCGGACCGGGCGCATCTCGCCGCCCTCGACGTACGCACCGGGGGTGTCTCGGTGGTCGTCACGGATCTGCTCGGCGCGGTGCTCGCCGAGGCCTCTGCGCCCATCGGCGGCGACACCGGCACCGGGGTCGCGGTCGAGCGCGCGGTCGCCCTCGTGGAGAGCACCGCCAAGGAAGGCGGCGTCGAACGGCTGCACACCGTGGCGATCGGCGCCCCCGGCCTCATCGACCCCGCCACCGGCGAACTGCGCGACACCACCGCGCTCCCGGCCTGGCACCGCCGCCTCGCGGGCGCACTCCAGGAGCGGCTCCCGGCCCGCGTGGTCGTGGAGAACGAGACCAACCTCGCAGCCCGCGCCGAACAGCGTGACGGCGCCGCCCACGACCGCGACACCTTCGTCCTCCTCTGGCTCGGCGAAGGCGTCGGCGCCGCGGTCGTGCTCGACGGAAACCTGCGCCGCGGGGCATCGGGTGGCGCCGGGGAGATCGGCTTCCTTCCGGTGCCCGGCACGGACGTACTGCCCTCCGCCACCGGCTGCGAGGGCGGCTTCCACTCGCTGGCCTGCGCCGCCGCGCTCCGTGACCTCGGCGCCGAGCACGGGATCCTGAAGCCGGGCGCGAGCGCAGCCGACGTGGTCCGGCACGCCGCCGAGACGGGGCACGAGGCCTACCTCGACGCCGCCGCCGACCGGATCGCCGTCGGCGCCGCCGCCATGGCCGCGATCCTCGACCCCGGGTGCGTGGTCCTGGGCGGCGAGGTGGGCCGCGCGGGCGGCGACGCGCTCGCCACTCGTGTGGCCGACCGCGTCGCCGCCATGTCACCGCTGCGCACCGAGGTGCGCGCGAGCGCGCTCGGCGGCTCGGCGGTACTGCGGGGCGCGCTGCTCTCCGCCAGGGACGCGGCGCAGGACGAACTGTTCGGACCTAAAGGCTGAGCCACGGAGAGGGGGCGCGGCTCCTTCGCAGGAGGAGGAGCCGCGGGGCGAACAACTGCCGGCTTCCGGCGGCGAATCAGGTGGCCGTGAGGGTGAGCGCGCCACCGCGCGGCACCCGCCCGCTCATCGCCGCCCGCCGGACCGCGCCGCGAGGAACTCCTCGAACGTGCCCTGGCCCACCGCCCGCCGTGGCGCCAGATGGCCGCCCTCGCGCATGCCGCGGTACGCCTTCCCCGCGAGCCGCACCGGCAGCAGCGGCCGCCGCTTGCCGGTGGCCCGCAGATACGCGCGGGCCAGCTCGGGGAGCGTACGCACCTCCGGTCCGCCCATGTCGTCGACCCGGCGGGCCGGCGGCCCGAGCGCCAACTCCGCGAGGCGGTCGGCGACTTCGGTGACCTCGATCGGCTGGTCGCTGACCCCCGCGGGCAGCAGCATCACCGGGAGCTTGGCCGAGGTGTCCAGGAGCTGCGCGATCAGATCGTGGAACTGGGTGGTCCGCAGCACCGTCCAGCCGAGCCCGGACTCCTCGACCAGCTTCTCGACGGCGAGCTTCGAGCGGTAGTAGCCCAGCGGCACCCGGTCCACGCCGACGATCGAGATGTAGACCAGATGCGGGACCCCGGCGCGCCGGGCCGCGTCGACGAGACGGCCCGCGGCCTGCTCGTCGCCGCCGCGCGGCATGGTCGCGCAGTGCACGACCACGTCCGCGCCCGCCACGGCCGCGTCAAGGTCCGCGCCGCCCTCGCGCAGGTCGACGGCGTACGGCTCGGCGTGGCGGCTCAGGATGCGTACGTCGTGGCCGCCCGCGCGCAGCCGCTCGGCCACCGGGCGGCCCAGGGTTCCGGTGCCGCCGGTCACCAGGATCGTGGTCATTGGAGGGCTCCTTCTCGGATCGGTGCGGGACGCCGGGCAGACGTCCCGCACCCGCTGAGAACCGCAGAGACCTCAGGAATGTGACAGCTGCCCCGCCGCGAAGGCCAGTTCGTCGGGATCGACCATCACCCACACCTCGCCGACCAGGGGAGGCCGTCACCGCCGGTCAGAGCCCTGTCACAGGCTGCTGTGAGGCAGGCCACAGGGGTTCGCCCGTATGGGCGTCGATCAGGCGTGGCACACTGGCTTCGTACCAAAAGCAGCGCACTCCGGGGTCGGTGTAATTCCGAACCGGCGGTTACAGTCCGCGACCCGGCCGCCTCCAGCGGTCGGTTGACCAGGTGAAACTCCTGGACCGACGGTGAAAGTCCGGATGGGAGGCAGTGCGCGGCGGGCGGGCATTCGTGCACGTCGCCGAGTGGCTTGTTCTTGGGGATCCCCGGTTTCCGGGTTCCCGGGGAGAAGTCTCGATCAAGGCGACGCTCCCGGTGTCGCAGTCCGTACATTCTGTCGTCATCGACAGGCCCCGGAGTCCGTGCCCCATGAGGCAGGAGGACCCGGTGGCCACCGCCCCCGCAGCGAATGAGCCCGAGCGCGTAGCCATGCGCCGCGCCGTCGAGCTCGCCGCGCTCGGACTCGGCTCCACCAGCCCCAACCCGGTCGTCGGATGCGTGATCGTCAACGCCTCTGGAGAGCCCGTCGGCGAGGGCTACCACCAGCGCGCCGGCGGCCCGCACGCCGAGGTCCACGCCCTGCGCGCGGCCGGCGAACAGGCCCGCGGCGCCACCGCCCTGGTCACCCTCGAACCCTGCAACCACACCGGACGCACCGGCCCCTGCGCCCAGGCCCTCATCGACGCCGGGATCGCCCGCGTCGTCTACGCGGTCAGCGACCCGAACCCCGACGCGACCGGGGGCGCGCAGCGCCTGCGGACCGCCGGAGTCGACGTGGAGTCGGGCCTGTTGGAGGACGAGGCCGCCGCGGGCAACGCCGCCTGGCTGACCTCCGTGCGCCTCGGCCGCCCGCACATCACCTGGAAGTACGCCGCGACGCTCGACGGCCGCATCGCAGCCGCCGACGGCAGCAGCCGCTGGATCACCTCCGCCGCGGCCCGTGCCGACGTCCACCGGCTGCGCGCCGAGTGCGACGCGGTCGTCGTCGGCTCCGGCACCCAGCGCGCCGACGACCCGCACCTCGCCGTGCGCGGCATCGACGGCGCCGTCCAGCCGCTGCGCGTCGTCGTCGACACGAACGGCACCGCGGTCGCACCCGGCGCCCGCGTCCTGGACGACGCGGCGCCCACGCTCGTCGCGGTCGCCGAGAACGTGACCGCCGAGAGCGAGGCCGAGACGGTGCGCATCCCGCGCGCGGACGGCGGCTTGGACATCCCGGCCCTCCTCGACGAACTCCACGCGCGCGGCGTGCGCTCCGTCCTCCTCGAAGGCGGACCGACGCTCGCCGGAGCCTTCGTCGCCGCGGGCGCCGTCGACCGCGTCGTCGCCTATCTCGCCCCCGTCCTGCTCGGCGCGGGCCCCGCCGCCCTCACCGGCGGCGGAATCACGACCATCAGCGAAGCGTTGCGGCTCGACCTGAGCGAGACCGTCCGCATCGGCCCCGACCTGCGCGTCACCGCGACCCCCGTAGCCCTCGTAGCGAAGGAGCACTGAAGTGTTCACCGGAATCGTCGAAGAGCTGGGCGAGATCACCGCCGTCGAGAACCTGGACGACGCATCCCGCTTCCGCGTCCGTGGCCCCGTCGTCACCGACGGCGCGAAGCACGGCGACTCCATCGCGGTCAACGGCGTCTGTCTGACGGTCGTGGAACACGAGGGCGACGAGTTCACCGCAGACGTGATGGCCGAGACCCTGGACCGTTCCAGCCTGGGCGCGCTCACGGCGGGCTCGCGGGTCAACCTGGAGCGCCCCACCGCCGTGGGCGACCGCCTCGGCGGCCACATCGTGCAGGGACACGTCGACGCTGTCGGCACCGTCGTCGAACGTAAGCCTTCGGAGAACTGGGAGATCGTCAAGGTCTCGCTCCCCGCGGGCCTTTCCCGCTACGTCGTGGAGAAGGGCTCCATCACCGTCGACGGCGTCAGCCTGACGGTGGTCGACGCCGGGCCCGACTACTTCACCATCAGTCTCATCCCCACCACCCTCGCGTTGACCACGCTCGGCATCAAGCAGCCCGGCGACCCGGTCAACCTCGAGGTCGACGTCATCGCGAAGTACGTCGAGCGGATGCTCGGCGACCGCGTCGGCGCCGGAACCGCCGCCGCTCCCGCTCAGGAGGCCACGAAGTGAACTGGCTCAACGCCGAAGCCTTCACGGCCTTCGGGCAGCACGTGATCTGGTCCGACATGGTGGGCAACACCATCGGCCTGATCGCCCTCGCGCTCGGCTGGCGCCGCTCGATATGGACCTGGCCCGCCCAGTTCCTTTCGGGCGTCATCCTCGTCGGCGCGTACGCGTCAGCCCACCTCTCCGGCGGCGTCGGCAAGCAGTTGCTCGTCATCGGCGTGGCCCTGTGGGGCTGGCGCCTGTGGACCAACGGCAAGCAGCAGGCGCAGGACGGCTCCATCGCCGTCCGGTTCGCCACCTGGAAGGAGCGCGGGGTGCTGCTCGGCGGCACGGCCGTCGGCACCCTCGCGGTCGGCGCCCTGTTCTCCGCCGTGCCGGACCTGTCCTGGAACCCCTGGCCCGACGCCTACATCTTCGTCGGCACGCTCGCCGCGATGGTCGCCCAGGCCCGCGGACTGGTCGAGTTCTGGTTCGCCTGGCTCCTCGTCGACATCGTCGGCGTACCGCTCGCGTTCAGCAGTGGCCTGGCCTTCTCCGGCCTCGTGTACGTCATCTACCTCGCGCTCGTCCTGTGGGGCATGCGCGACTGGTGGCTGCGGTCGCGCACTGTGTCCGCGCAGGCCTCGCAGCCCAACATGGAAGGAGCCCCGGCATGACTGCGGCACCTGTTTGGTACAGCACGGGTCACGAAGAAGACGCGTCGGACCTCGCCCTCGACCCCGTAGAGGCGGCCATTCGCGACATCGCCGCCGGGCGGCCCGTCGTGGTCGTCGACGACGAGGACCGCGAGAACGAGGGCGACCTCGTCATCGCGGCCGAGAAGGCGACGCCCGAGATCATCGCCTTCATGATGAGCGAGTGCCGCGGCCTGATCTGCGCACCCATGGAGGGCGACGAGCTCGACCGCCTGCAGCTCCCGCAGATGGTCGAGAACAACACCGAGTCGATGCGGACGGCCTTCACCGTCTCCGTCGACGCGAGCGGCGCGCACGGCGTCACCACCGGCATCTCGGCCGCCGACCGCGCCACCACGCTCCAGATGCTCGCCGCTGGCACCTTCGAGCCCACCGACTTCGTGCGTCCGGGCCACATCTTCCCGCTGCGCGCCAAGTCCGGCGGCGTCCTGGCGCGCAACGGCCACACGGAGGCCGCGGTCGACCTGGCCCGGCTCGCGGGTCTGCGCCCGGCCGGCGCGATCGTCGAGATCGCGGGCGAGGACGGCACGATGCTCCGTCTACCGGAGCTGATCCCGTTCGCCCGCAAGCACGGCCTGACGATCATCTCCATCGAGGACCTGATCGCCTACCGCTCCAGCTCCGAGCCGAAGGTCCGCCGCGAGGCCGAGGTCCGCCTGCCCACCGCCTTCGGCGAGTTCACGGCGTACGGCTACCGCTCCACCGTCGACGGGGTCGAGCACGTCGCCCTCGTCCACGGAGAGGTCGGCGAGGGCGAGGACGTCCTGGTCCGTATCCACTCCGAGTGCCTGACCGGCGACGTCTTCCACTCGCTGCGCTGCGACTGCGGCCCGCAGCTGGAGGCGTCCATGCAGCGCATCACGGACGAGGGCCGCGGCATCGTGGTCTACCTGCGCGGCCACGAGGGGCGCGGCATCGGCCTGCTCTCAAAACTGCGCGCCTACGAGCTCCAGGAGCGCGGCAGCGACACTCTCGACGCCAACCTGGAACTCGGCCTGCCCGCCGACGCCAGGGACTACGGCGCGGGCGCACGGATCCTGGACGACCTCGGCGTCCGCAGCGTGCGCCTGATGACGAACAACCCCGACAAGACCGACGCGGTGATCCGGCACGGCCTGAAGGTCACAGGACGCGAGCCCATGGCGGTCCAGGCGGGCGAACACAACCTCCGGTACCTGCGCACCAAGCGGGACCGGATGGGGCACGACCTGCCCTGGCTGGACACCCCCGAGGTGTCGGCCTGCGGCAATCAGTAAGCAACGTACCGACGTACAAAGAACTTTCGAGCGACCAGGAGAAGCGCGTGAGCGGCAAGGGTGCACCCGAACTGAGCGTGAAGAACTGCGGAGACCTGCGGGTCGCGGTGATCGCCGCCCAGTGGCACGAGAAGGTCATGGACGGCCTCGTCGACGGCGCGCTGCGCGCCCTGCACGAGCTCGGCATCGACGAGCCGACCGTCCTGCGTGTGCCCGGCAGCTTCGAGCTGCCCGTCGTCGCCAAGGTCCTCGCGGGCCGCGGCTACGACGCGATCGTGGCGCTCGGCGTCGTCATCCGCGGCGGAACCCCGCACTTCGAGTACGTGTGCCAGGGCGTCACCCAGGGCCTCACCCAGGTCAGCATCGACACCGGAGTGCCCGTCGGCTTCGGCGTCCTCACCTGCGACACCGAGGAGCAGGCCCTGGACAGGGCGGGCATCGAGGGCTCCCGCGAGGACAAGGGGCACGAAGCGGTCACCGCGGCCGTCGCCACCGCGACCACGCTGCGTACGATCTCCGAACCCTGGCGGTGAGCGGGGGCGAGGAGCCGCGTAAAGTAGGCGACATCATGTCCAAGAAGACTTTCGAAGAGCTCTTCGCCGAGCTCCAGCACAAGGCCGCCAACGGCGACCCCGCCACATCGCGCACCGCCGAGCTGGTGGACAAGGGCGTCCATGCCATCGGCAAGAAGGTCGTCGAGGAGGCCGCCGAAGTCTGGATGGCCGCCGAGCACGAGGGCAAGGAAGCCGCGGCCGAGGAGATCTCGCAGCTGCTCTACCACGTGCAGGTGATGATGGTCGCCCGCGGCATCTCCCTCGACGACGTGTACGCGCACCTCTGAGCCGTACGCCCCGCTGTCTCCAACTCCCTTCAACGCAAAGGAATCCGACCTCATGCTGCGCATCGCCGTCCCCAACAAGGGTTCACTGTCCGGACCTGCGTCGGCGATGCTCCATGAGGCCGGATACCAGCAGCGCAAGGAGTCCAAGGAACTCGTCCTCGTCGACCCGGACAACGAAGTCGAGTTCTTCTACCTCCGGCCCAAGGACATCGCGATCTATGTCTCGGCCGGCAAGCTCGACATCGGCATCACCGGTCAGGACCTCCTGATCGACTCCGGCGCGAACGCCGAGACGATCCTGCCGCTCGGCTTCGCACGCTCGACCTTCCGCTTCGCCGCGAAGCCGGGCACGGCGAGCACCATCGCGGACCTCGCGGGCAAGACCGTGGCGACCTCGTACGAGGGCATCGTCGCCAAGCACCTCGCGGACAGCGGCATCGACGCCTCCGTCGTCCACCTGGACGGCGCCGTCGAGACCGCCATCGAGCTGGGCGTCGCCCAGGTCATCGCGGACGTCGTGGAGACCGGCACCTCGCTGCGCAACGCGGGCCTTGAGGTGTTCGGCGAGCCGATCATGAAGTCCGAGGCGGTCGTCATCCGGCGCACCGGCGCCGAGAACGACGACCCCAAGGTCGAGCAGTTCCTGCGCCGCCTGCAGGGCGTCCTGGTCGCCCGCGCCTACGTGATGATGGACTACGACTGCCGGGCCGAGCACCTGGAGCAGGCCGTCGCCCTCACGCCGGGCCTCGAGTCGCCGACGATCTCGCCCCTGCACAACGAGGGCTGGGTCGCCGTCCGCTCCATGGTCCCGGCCAAGGAGGCCCAGCGGATCATGGACGACCTGTACGCCATCGGAGCGCGGGCCATCCTGACCACGGCCATCCACGCCTGCCGCCTCTGATGACCCGGCAGGAGACCCCGGCCATGACCGACAAGCCCGACACCCCCGCCCTGCCCGTCACCTTCCGGCCCGGCCGGACCAGGGCCGTCCTGATCACCGCGGGCGCCGCCATCTTCGTGGTGCTCACGGTGGTCTCCCTGCTCATCCCGACCCTCAGCTCGGGGGAGCGGCTCAGCTTCATCTTCACCGGCGCGCTGCTCTGGGGCGTGCTCCTGCTCCTGAGCAGGCCCAAGGTCGTCGCCGACGAGTCCGGCGTGACCGTCGTCAACATCGCCACCAGCAGGCGCCTCGCCTGGGCGGAGATCGTCCAGGTCAATCTGCGCCCCGGCGACCCGTGGGTGTTCCTCAACCTCAGCGACGGCACCAGCCTCCCCGTCATGGGCATTCAGCCGGGCATCGCGAAGCAGCGGGCCATCAGCGACGCCCGCGCGCTGCGTGCCCTCGCCGACGCCCGCACCCCGCAGGGCTGACGCTTCGGGCCGGGTCTTGATTAATCTGGTGGCGGGGCACGCATGGTGTGCCGCCCCGCCCCTGTCGGGCCCGCCCGGTCCACAGGGGCTCCTGCTACCCGAGGAGTGACTCCCTCCGGCGATGGACGGTTCGTCCTGTAGTACATGCGCCGCCCCCTCCCGACATACCGGGACAGGTCAGACCAGGGAGGCGGCGGCATGACCGTTTCCCTGCTGCTTCTCGGGGCGGCATTCCTGCTGATTCTGGCCAACGGCTTCTTCGTGGCCGCCGAGTTCGGGCTCGTCACCGTCGAGCGCCCGGACGCCGAGAAGGCCGCCGCCGAAGGCGACCGACGGGCCCGTACGGTCGTCGACGCCCTCAAGGAGCTGTCCTTCCAGCTCTCCGGCACCCAGCTCGGCATCACCATCACCTCACTCGTGGTCGGCATGCTCGCCGAACCCGCCCTCGCGCATCTGCTCGCGGGCCCCTTCACGGCGACCGGTCTTCCGGAAGGCGCCGTACCGGGCGTCTCCGTAGTGGTCGGGATGCTTCTCGCGTCCGCCGTGCAGATGGTGATCGGCGAGCTGGTCCCGAAGAACTGGGCGGTCTCCAGACCGCTCCAGGTCGCGCGGTTCGTCGCGGGCCCCCAGCATGTCTTCGCGCGCCTCTTCAGGCCCGTGATCTCCCTCCTGAACGCCACGGCCAACCGGTTGGTGCGGCTGCTCGGCGTCGAGCCCGCCGACGAGCTCGCCTCGGCCCGTACCCCCGGCGAACTGGTCTCCCTGGCCCGGCACTCGGCGCGGGCCGGCGCCCTCGAACAGGACACCGCGGACCTGTTCGTCCGCGCGCTCTCCCTCGGCGAGCTGACCGCGCAGCACGTCATGACCCCGCGCGTGAAGGTCAGCGCGCTGCAGACGTCGGCGACCGCCGAGGACGTGGTGAACCTGACGCGCGCCACCGGGCTCTCGCGCTTCCCCGTGTACCGCGAGCGCATCGACGAGATCGTCGGCATGGTGCACCTCAAGGACGCCCTCGCGGTCCCGGGTCACGAGCGCCTGAGGGCGCCCGTGAGCCGCATCGCGCAGGCACCGCTCCTGGTCCCCGAGACGCTGCCCGTGCAGCAGCTCCTCGAACAGCTGCGCAGCGAGCAGCCGATAGCAGTCGTCGTGGACGAGTACGGCGGCACGGCCGGCGTGGTCACCTTGGAGGACATCGTCGAGGAGCTCGTCGGTGAGGTCCGTGACGAGCACGACCTCCTGGACCTGCCCCAGCTCGCCGTGGCACCGGCCGAGGACGGCCGCCCCGCGTGGGACGCCGACGGCAGCTGCCGCGTCGACACGCTCCAGCGCATAGGGCTCGACATCCCCGAGGGGCCGTACGAGACCGTGGCCGGACTCGTCGCCGACCTGCTCGGCCGCATCCCCGTCCCCGGCGACCGGGCCGAACTCCCGGGCTGGCGGCTCGCGGTGCGCCAGGTGACCCACTACCGCGCCGAGCGGATCCGGCTCGTACGGACCCCGGAAGCCGCGGACGTGCCCGCAGCGACGAGCGTGGCGGAGGCCGCCCGATGAGCATGCTCCAACTCCTGTTCGCGCTCCTGCTCGTCCTCGCCAACGGCTTCTTCGTGGGGGCCGAGTTCGCGCTCGTCTCCGTGCGCCGCAGCCAGATCGAACCGCTGGACACCAAGCGGGCCCGCCAGGTCCTCTACGGCCTGGAACACCTGCCGCAGATGATGGCCGCCGCCCAGTTCGGCATCACCATCTGCTCGTTGACGCTCGGCGCGGTCGCCGAGCCCACCGTCGCGCATCTCCTGGAGCCCGTCTTCGAGGCGGCGCACCTCCCCGAAGGGGCGATCCATCCGCTCGGATACGCCATCGCGCTCGCCGTGGTGGTCTTCCTCCACCTCGTCGTCGGCGAGATGGTCCCGAAGAACCTCGCGATGGCCGCCCCGGAGAAGACCGCGCTCTGGTTCAGCCCCGGCCTCGTCGCCTTCGCCCGCCTCTGCCGTCCGGTCACGGTGGCGCTCGGGGCGTGCGCGCGGGTCGTACTGAAGCTCTTCGGGGTCGAGCCCAAGGACGAGGTCGAGGCCGTCTTCACCAGCGAGCAGCTCAACCGGCTCGTCGGCGACTCGGGCCAGGCCGGACTGCTTGACCCCGAGGAGCAGGAGCGCCTGGAGGACGCCCTGGAGCTGGGCTCGCGCCCGGTGACGGACGTCCTGCTCGACCGGGCCTCCCTGGTGACCGTCGGCGCCGGGGTCACCCCGTCGCAGGTCATCGAACTCACCGGGCGCACCGGATACTCCCGCTTCCCGGTCTGCGCGGAGAACGGCGCGTTCATGGGCTACCTGCACGTGAAGGACGTACTCGACCTCACCGAGGGCGCGGAGACGGACCGTGCGGTGCCGCAGCAGGTGTGGCGTCCGATGACGACGCTGCGCGCCGAACTCCCCCTGGACGACGCCCTGACGGTGATGCGCCGCGCCGCGACGCATCTGGCGCAGGTCGCCGACGCGTCGGGCAAGGTGCTCGGTCTGGTCGCCCTGGAGGACGTACTGGAACTCCTGGTGGGCGAGGTCCGCGACCCGGCGCACCGGGTCGCGGTGCCGCGCAAGCCGCAGGAGTCCAGGGACGGCGCCCTGGTGTGAGCGGCCGGGGCGGGGGCCTCAGACCCTCGGCGGGTCCTGCGGTCCCCGCCCCGAGAGCACCTCGCCGTACGCCTGCATCAGGTCCGGGAGCCGCAGTGTCGACAAGTCGTCCCGGCTGGGGTCGCCGGGGTAGCCGGTGAGCCGCAGGTCGCGGTAGGCGCAGCTCTTCTCGTAGAGCGTGCGCAGGAAGCGGCCGTTGCCCAACTCGTCGATCCACTCCTGGTCGACGACGTGCCCGCTGATGGAGCGCAGCTCGTCCAGCGCCTCCTCGTCCCACACGTCGCCGTTCTCCGCGGCGAGCACCTCGCCGATGGAGGTGAGTTCCAGGGGGCGGTACGAGGGGAAGTCCACGCGGGTCGTGAAGCGGGACGAGAGCCCGGGGTTGGCGGCCAGGAGACGGTCCATGCCCTCGGGGTAGCCGGCCAGGATCACGACCAGGTGGTCGCGGTTGTCCTCGGCGCGCTTGAGCAGGACCTGGAGGGCCTCGTCGCCGTACGCGTCGCCCTTGCCGTAGCCCGAGTTGGAGAGCGAGTACGCCTCGTCCACGAAGAGGACGCCGCCGATCGCCGAGTCGATCAGTTCGTTGGCCTTCACGGCCGTCTGCCCCAGGTACTCGCCGACCAGGTCCGCGCGCTGCGCCTCCACGAGGTGGTCGCCGCCGAGCAGGCCGAGCGCGTAGAACGCCCGGCCCAGGATGCGGGCCACCGTGGTCTTGCCGGTGCCCGAGGGGCCCGAGAAGACGAAGTGTCGTTTCGGCGGCTGCACGGGCAGTCCCTGCGCGGTCCGCAGGCGCGCCATGTTCAACTGCGCGGAGAGCGCCTTGACCTGCCGCTTGACCGGTTCGAGGCCGACCATCCCCTCCAGTTCGGCGAGCGCGGCCTCCAGGAGCGCGGGGTCGGTGGGGCCGGGCGGCAGCTGCGGCGGCCCCGGCTGGATGGGGATCACGGCCTTCTCGCGCACCGAGTCGGTCCCGGTGGGGCCGCCGGTGGGCGGCAGTTCGGGCTCGGTGACCTTCAGGTCGCGGCCCTCGGAGCCGAAGAGCGGATCGATCCCGTCCGGCGCGTCCATCACGTCCTGCCCGAAGCCGCTCAGGGCGATCGCCGCCAGGTCGGTGACCTCGTCGTACCCATCGCCCTCCGAGATCGCCGCGAGCCGCGCGGAGGTGTCCATGAAGGAGGGGTCCACCCGGTGCACCGCCCGGTAGAGCGGCAGGGCCGCCGCCGAGCGGCCCGTGCCCTCGTGCGCGCGGGCCAGCCAGTAGCGGAGCTCCTTGCGCTGCGGCTGCTCGCTGCGGCACCGCATCAGGGCGGCGGACAGGAGCGGCTCGGCCTGGCCGAACATCTCCAGGCGTACGCGGGCCATGCCGCCGAAGAGACCGGCCTCGATGCCCAGCATCGCGTCGTCGATCAGCGAGTCCGTGTGCCGGACCAACTGCTCCCAGTCCTTGACCAGATAGGACCGGCAGGCGTGCAGGAACCGCACCTGCGGATCCGCGTCGACCGGCGGAAGCCCCGCCAACGCCCGGTCGAGTTCGGGTACATGGCGTCCGTCCAGCCAGTGCGACGCGTGCGCGAGCAGCAGGTCGCGCGTGCTCTCCAGGACGGGCTGCACCCACCAGCCCAGCCAGTACCAGGAGTTGAGGGTGCGCCCGTGCCGGGTGCGCTGTTCCCCGAACCTGTCCCGGTGCTGGTACATCCGCAGCAGTGCCGTCGTCGTGTCGATGCGCAGCGCGTGCAGTCCGAGCCAGCCGTCGGCCATCCCCGCGTCCATCCGCACCGCGGCCCGGAACTCCTCCTCCGCCTGCGGATAGGCGCCCATCGTGTAGGCGTCGACGCCCCTCAGCCAGGCGAGGTCGGCCGGGGCGGGTGAGCCCACCGCGTCGAAGTCCATCACGTCCCCCACAAACCGTGCCCCCGGTTGTGTACCGCCGGACCGGTGTCCGTCGGCAACTTCGCTGAACCGCCGTGCTGCGGACGGACGTTGAAGACCGGTGCGCAGAGCAGCCGTCCGTAAGTCGCACCGAAAGGCATCGTACCTGCGGGGGAGCACTCGGCCGTAGGGTGCCGCAGTGCGGGATCAGGCTGGTGAGAGGGAAAGTCGTCGTCACCGAGGGTGAGCGAAAGGCGGCTCACAGCGCCCGGAATGCGAGGTCGGGGGGCAGAACGAAGCCCCCGATCACGGGGGAACAACCGGGGGCTTCGCGTCTGCGGGCGGCCCGAAAGGCCGCACATTCAGAACGTAAGTCCTGTAAGGGCCCTCGGTCAAGCCGAGTTGAGGCACTCATGGAAACTCATGTGAACTCCTGGAATTCACTTTCCGCGGGTTCAGCGGACCGCCTCTGGTCCCTCACCCTGAGTGACGATCTGGCTCTGCTCAGCCGTCTCATTCGGCCCCTGCAGCACCTCATATCCCTCGCGCCACTGTCGCACCAAAGACTGAGCGAAGGGCCGTGAGGGATCATCCGCGAAGTGCCGACGCTCCGCGGGCTCCCACCCGTCCCAGAAGTCGCTCTGGACCGCTCCGTCCCGACAGCGCCCCCGGCCCCATGCCTCATCGCGCGGCAGCTCCATCCACAGCAGCCACGCCAGGAACGGGCGCAACGCACGGCGGCCCGCGCCGACCCCCTCGACGAGGACCACGGGCGCGGGCGGCAGGGTACGGATCTGGGGGCCGAAGCGGCGCGCGTGCCAGTCGTACGTCTCGTAGTGCGCCGTTTCGCCGCGTGAGAGCGGCGTGATGACCTGCCGCCGCAGCCGGTCCGTCCAACCGAAGAGGGCGTCGTGGCTCGCGATGTCGTCGAGGCGCAGGACGGGCGCACCGCCCAGGGCCTCGGCGAGGCGGTCGGCGAAGGTCGACTTGCCGGAGCCCGCGTGTCCGTCGACGGCGACGAGGCGGACGGGGCCGCAGGAGGGCGGCAGCCGGATCAGGTTGCGGGCGAGGCGGGCGAGAGGAGCGGGCGTGGAGTACGGCTGTGCGGTCATCGCCTACCAGCGTACGGGTGCGGAATGGTGACTTCCGCGCGCCGTCCCAGCTCACGCCAGTGGTCGAGGCCAATATTGGCGGACGCGGTGGTGGTCGAAGCGCTGGCAGAAGTCGGCGTGGAGCAGCCATAGTTGGCCTACCGCCGTGCACTTGACCTGCCCCTTCCGGATCCGTCCGGAACCCACGTCGACTGGGGGTCCCGCCATGGACCGAGCTGATGACATGTCCCGTAGAACCGTCCTCGCCGCTGCCGCCGCCGTGGCCGCGGTGGCAGCCACCGCCGCTCCGGCGCTCGCGTCGAGCGGCCTCAGCCGTGCGCCTCGCGCGGAGCGGCCGGTGAGCAACCGCTTCTGGACCTCGCACGCGGACTGGAGCGCCGGCACCGCGAACGGCACGCGCGCCGTCGCCGGAGCCCGCCCCGCAGTGGAGATCGCCGCGCCCGCGGGCCGCACCGAATACGCCGACCCGCACACGGGCAAGACCGCCACCTGGGAGTACGCCCGGTGGACCTCGCCCGTGCACCGCCCGGCCGTCCCCGCCACGGAGGTCGTCGCCTCCTGGAACGCCCGTACGCCCACCGGGACGTGGCTCCAGGTCGAACTCCAGGGAACGTACTCGGACAAGAAGAAGACTCCCTGGTACGTCCTGGGCCGCTGGACCTCGGGCGACGACAAGGAGAAGGACATCCGACGGACGTCGGTCGACGACCAGAGCGACGGCAAGTCCAGCATCTGGACGGACACGTTCTCCATCGACGACACGACGACGGGGCTGCGCCTCGTCTCGTACCGCCTGCGCCTGACCCTGTACCGCAAGCCGGGCGCGACGGCCACACCCACGGTGTGGCGGCTGGGCGCGATGGCCTCGGCCGTCCCCGACCGTTTCACGGTCCCGGCCTCCGAGCCTGGCCTCACCAAGGAGTTGAAGGTCCCGCGCTATTCGCAGGAGACCCATGTCGGCCAGTATCCGGAGTACGACAACGGCGGCGAGGCCTGGTGCAGCCCGACCTCCTCGCAGATGATCATCGAATTCTGGGGCCGCAGGCCGACCGCCGCCGACCTGGCCTGGGTCGACCCGTCCTACGAGGACCCCCAGGTCTGCCACGCGGCCCGCTACACCTTCGACTACCAGTACGCGGGCTGCGGCAACTGGCCCTTCAACGCGGCCTACGCGTCGACGTACAAGGACTTCCAGGGCGTCGTCACCCGCCTCGCCACCCTCACGGAACTGGAGTCGCTGATCGCCGCGGGTATCCCGGTCATCACGTCCCAGTCGTTCCTCAAGGAGGAACTGACGGGCGCCGGTTACGGCACGGCGGGCCACCTGATGACGGTGATCGGCTTCACGTCGAAGGGCGACGTGATCGCCAACGACCCGGCGTCGCCGAGCAACGAGGCGGTGCGCCGGATCTACAAGCGGCGCGAGTGGGAGAACATCTGGCTGCGCACGAAGAGGAAGAACGCCCAGGGAAAGGTCGTCTCCGGCACGGGAGGCGTCTGCTACCTGTACTTCCCGGCAAAGCTCTCCGCGGAGCAGAAGGCGGCGTTGGCCGAGGTGGGAATCCGCTGACGCCATGGCGGCGGGCCCTCCCGCACGTGCGCGAGGGGCCGCCGCCATGGCCGGGCTACTTCGCCTCGGGCACGCCCCGCGGCATCCTCGCCGCCTTTTCGTCCACCTCGTCCTGGGGCGTGCCGGCCTTGACGACGACTACCGCCTGGGAGCCGTCCGGCAGCGTTGCCTCTCGCATCTCCGTGCCCAGCAGCTCCGGTCGCTTCTGCTCCTGCTCGTGGTCCGACATGAGACCTCCCAGTTCGACGGGGTGCCCAACGTAGACCCGCGTCACCCGCGGATCCCGCCGCACAAGCGTCCGACAGGCCGCTTCACGCGAACGCCGCCGCCAGACGACGGACGACGGACGACGGACAGTGGAGGGTGGCGGACGAGCAGCGGGTGTCGCTCAGCCCTGGACCGGATCCACCACCCAGTCCGGATGCCCCGGCATCGGCGGCGTCTTCGAGCCGTACAGCCACGGTCGCAGGAAGCCCTCCAGGTCCTCGCCCGCGACCTTCGACGCCAGGTCGATGAACTGCTGGGTGCTTGCGGTCTTCCCGCGGTAGGCCGTCACCCACGCCCGCTCCAGCTTCTGGAACGTCGCGTCGCCCACCTGCTCCCGCAGCGCGTACAGGACCAGGGCCGAGCCGTCGTACCGCATGCGCTTGAAGAGGTTCGGCTCGGTCGGCTCGGCCGGGGCGCCGAAGTCGTGGCGCCACTGGTCGTGCGCGGCGTAGGCCGTCTTCATGGCGGCCTCGAAGCTGTCGCCGCCGTGCTCCTCGGAGTACATCCGCTCGTAGAAGCGGGCGTGCCCCTCGCTCACCCACAGGTCGGACCAGCTCGCCAGGGCGACGCTGTCGCCGAACCACTGGTGGGTCAGCTCGTGCACCATGTTCCGTTCGGCGTCGACCTTCGTGCCGAGGAGGTCGGCCTTCGGGATGAGCGAGAGCGTCTGGGTCTCCAGGGCGACGGCCAGATCCGTGTCGCCCACCAGCAGGCCGTAGCGGTTGAAGGGGTAGGGGCCGAGCTTTTCCTGGAGCCATGAGAGGTGGTCGGGGGTGAGCTTCCTGTACTCCGCCGTCGGTGCCACCAGTGCCTCCGGGACCACGTCCCGTAGCGGCAGACCGCCCGGCCCCTTGCCGTCGACCAGCTCGAACCTGCCGACCGCCAGCTGCACCAGCTGTGTGGACAGCGGCTGTTCGGAGTCGTACGTCCAGCGCACCCGTTCACCGGGCCGCTCCGCGCGGTCGACCAGCCTGCCGTTCGCGACCGCCGTCAGATCCTTGGGCGTGGTGATGCGGAAGGTGATCGGTGCGCGCTGGCTGGGGTGGTCGTTCGCCGGGAAGATCAGCCGGGCGCCGTTCGGCTGGGGGTAGACCACCGTGCCGTCGGCGGTGGGTATCCAGCCGTAGTCCTCGATGGCGTCGTCGCGGTGGCGCGTCTGCGTCGGGTCGGCGGTGTACGTGACCTTGGCCGTGAACGTACGGCCCTTCGCGATCGGGGACTTGGGCGTGACCGTCAGCTCGTCCCCGGCGCGCGATGTGCGCGCGGTCGAGCCGTCGACCTTCACGCCGTGCAGGGTGTTGCCCCCGAAGTCCAGGTTGAAGCGGGACAGCGACTGCGTGGCGGTGGCCTTGATCGTCGCCGTCGCCTCGAAGGGCGTCTTCGGGGCCTGCCAGTCGAAGTCCAGGGTGTAGCGGTCGACCCGGTAGCCGCCGTTTCCGTCCAGCGGGAACATCGGATCTCCCAGGCCGGGCGCGCCGGGCGACGGCGTCCCCGATGGGGACGGTGCGGCCTGCGACACCGTGCCGGTGAGGGCCGCCGTCACGGTGACGGCGGCCGCGAGGGCGAGCCGCGCTCCGCGGCGGTGCGTCCGGTGGGTGCTCATCGGAAACCTCTCGGTCGGAAGGCTGCGCGGACGAGTCGGCGGGGGTGCGCCCGGGGGTGGTCCCCACCGCAGGTAGTGAGACGCACGGCACTCGGCCCGAGTTGCACGGGATCGGGCCGGTGAGTGACCAAGCTCTCGCCCGGGACGGCCACATCCGATGGCAAGGTGGTTGGGTCAGTGGGGGGAGTCCGCTGCCGGACGTCGCGTCGAGAGGCGCGGCGCAGACGTATCGAGTGATGCCATGACCGCTGCCACAGCCACCGCCACCGCACAGACCCGGGCCACCACGCGCACCGGCGGCCCCAAGGAAGACGGCCCGAAGGTGCTCGAGCACGTCCTGGGCTGGACGCTCGTCGTCGTCCTGGCGATGCTCGTCACGCAGACCGGTCTGATGTGATCCCCGTCTCGTAGCCCTCCTGGTCCTCGGCGAGGTCCGCCCGCCAGTGCCGGTGCACCACCCCCACCAGGCCGTAGAGCCGGCGCACGGGCGACCTCCGCGACAGCAGCGTGAGCCCCGCGACGACCGCGAACAGCGGCAGGCCGATCCACCCGCCCAGGAGGCGGACGAGGACGCTCGCGAGCAGCGCGCCGACGAACGGCAGGCCGTAGACCCCGGCCGCCGCGATGGCGATCGCCAGGAACCGGTGCACCTTGCGGTCCTCGTCAGCGCCGGGCAGGGACCAGCCCTCCATCAGCCAGCCGATCTCGGTCAGCAGCATCGTGCCGATCACGGCCGCGCCGAAGACCAGCAGCGCGAGGAACGTCCCGGACGTCAGGAAGTCCAGTACGTGGTTGGCGACGCTGTCCTGCCGCCAGCGGGCGAAGTCCCGTGCGCCGGGGGAGAGGAACCGCTCGTACCCCCTGCCGTCCCAGCCGTGGACGAGCGTCGCGAAGAGCAGGAAGTACCCGCCCACGCACTGGAGATACGCCCAGTAGCCCGCCCCCACCAGGACGAGCCCCTGCGCCACCAGGAACCCGAGGATCGCGGCGACGGGGATCGAGCCCGCGTAGAAGAGCACGAACCCCGCCCACACCCCGTCGTGCCCGTCCGCGACGTGCATCGTCGCCCACGCGGGGTTCTGCCAGAGCAGGAACAGGCCGGCCGGCACCATCAGGACCGCCGCGAAGAGCGTCGTGAGCGCCAGATAGGGATTGGCCGCGCGGCTGCGCGTGCGTGGCCCCTCGCCCGCGTTGATCCGCTCCCAGACCTGGAGCTGCCGCCCCGCCGAGAGCGCGAACGTCGCGCCGATCGCGTACGCCCAGAAGAGGGCGGCCTGAATCTGGATCATGGCGATGCCTTCAGGGTGAGTCCGCCGGCGACGATCAAGTCCGATGTGACCAGGGCCTGTTCGGCCTCCACGTCCGTCATGAAGACGAACGGCGGCACAACGGGTGGCACCGGCAGCTTGTCCGGCGTGAAGGTCAGGCAGAGCAGCCCTTCGAGGCAGCCCTTGAACTTGGTCAGGTAGAGCGTGACGGAGCCGCTCAGGTCCAAGGTGTCGGCGCCCAGGGCGAGTTCGTCGCCTCCATCGCGCGTCTCCAGTCGGTAGTCGGTGAGCGAGGCCGCCTTCATCTTCAGCACCATGACCTTCAACGGCCCGTCCGCCGTGGGGATCTCGCGTACGCCGGCCAGGATGAAGCCCTGCGGCGAGAAGAGCGTGGTGGTGATCGTCGGCGGTGTCCTCGCCGCCTCGATCGCGTCAGCGGGGGCCGCCTTCGCCGGAGTTCCGCCCCACAGTGTCGCCCCGACGACGACCACCGGTAGCAGCACGCCGAGCGTCCGGGTGCCCTGGCCGTCCCGCACCTTCGGCCGCTCAGGGTCCTCTGCCGAGTCCTCGGGCACCGGCGTCCACCCGAAGCCCATCGCGCTTCCCGCGATGCCGAGCACCATGCCCACCAGGAATCCGCCGAGATTGGTCGCCGCGAACGAAAGCACCGACAGGATCAGGGCGTTGACGCTCACATAGTGATGGGCGTGCGGCAGCAGCCACAGGAAGATCCCCGCCGCGACCAGGGCGAGCCCGATGCCGATCGCAGCGAGACCGCCGAGCCCCAGGCTGACCAGGACCGTCAGCGGCGAGAGCGGCACGAGGAGCAGCTCCCCGCCGCCGAGGACGAGCAGAAGCCCGCCCCAGAAGGGCCGGGTGCGCCGCCACCTGCGCAGCACCCGGCGGGCCTCCGGCAGCGGCAGGCGTTCGTCGAGCCAGCCGCCGCCGTCTCTGTGCCACCTCTTGACCCCGGCTCTTCGGCCGCCGGTCAGAAGCACTTCTTGCCGCCGATGCTGACATCGACCTTCATGCCCTTGAGCCGGAAGTTCCCGCCGGTCGCCGACCAGGCGTTGGACTTCACGCCGGAGACGGTGATGTCCCCGGCCTGCAGCCCGAACTTCCCCTTCTCGCCCGCGATCCCGGGCACCTCGTCGAGCGTCGACGCGTCCCGGCCGATCTCGGCCGTGCCGAAGCGGGCGTCGCCCTCCAGGTCCTCGCCGTCGATGATGAGGTTGCTCGCGGTGACCTCGCCCGCGGAGCCGCCCGCGGTCAGCTTGAACACCACGTTGCCCACCGGGGTCTTGACCTCGGCGGCCTGGCAGATGTCGGACAGGGTCGCGTCACCGATCCCGAGGAGCGCCACCGGGTGCCCCTTGCCGTCGATGTCGCGGTCGGTCTGTACGTACGAGGACAGGCCCTCGCTGGTGAGCTTGCCGGAAGACACCTGGAAGCTGGTGCCGGAGACGGCGAAGGAGGCGGCGAGCGCCCCCTCGGCCATCACGGAGGCCATCGCGCCGACGGCCAGGACGGCCGGCAGGGCCACGACGGCCGTCTTCTTCCAGGAGGTTCTGCCCTCGCGCAAGGGGGTACGCGCTGCGCTCATAAGTCTTCCTCCCGTACGGCGGTCCATGGGCGTAGGGGGAGTGCGTGAGAGAGCGCCTTCGGGCGCGGAAACGGCAGGTGGCGTGCTTCTGCCATACTGCGGATTCCCGAGGCAGTTGGAGACTAGGGCCGAAATTGAATAATAGTCAACAGCGCGGCACCGACCGTCCCGCGGACGCTCGCCCGCAGGCACGCGGCACCGACCGGTCCGTGGCGCGCCGAGCCGAACTCATCAGCATCGGGCGGAAGTTGTTCGCCGACACGTCCTACGACGCGCTCTCGATGGACGACATCGCCAAGCAGGCCTGCGTCGCCAAGGGGCTGATCTACTACTACTTCAAGTCCAAACGCGGCTACTACCTCGCGATCATCGAGGACTCCGTCGCCGAACTCGTCGAGCGTGCCGGGCGCCACGGCGACCTGCCTCCCGTCGAGCGGGTGCACGGCACCATCGACGGCTATCTGCGCTATGCCGAGCACCATCAAGCGGCGTACCGCGCCATCATCAGCGGTGGTGTCGGCTTCGACGCCGAGGTGCACGCCATACGGGACGGCGTGCGCGAGGCCCTGATCGGGGCGATCGCCGACGGGGCGTACGGCCGTCGCGACATCCCGGAGCTGGCGCGCACGGCGCTGCTCGGCTGGCTGTGCAGCGTCGAGGGCGTCACGCTCGACTGGATCGGGCAGCGGGGTCTGGCGCGCGAGACGGTCTGCGGCCTCCTCGTGCGGACCCTCGGCGACACCCTGCGCGTCATCGAGGACTTCGAGCCGTCGTTCCCCGCCCCCGCCGCGGCCTTGAGGAACCGGCCATGAGGTGCGGGTCATGAGGTGCGGGCCTATGAGGTGCGGGCCTATGGGGTAGGGGCGGGAGCCGCTCGGCCCCCGCCCCCCAACTCCTGCGAAGGACCGATCAGTTGATGGCCTTGATCAGCTCGCCGTCAGCCGTGTCACCGCTGAGCTCCCAGAAGAAGGTGCCGCCGAGACCGGCCTGGTTCTTGTAGTCCATCTTCCCCGCGATGGTGGCCGGGGTGTCGTAGCTCCACCAGTTGTTCCCGCAGTGCGCGTACGCGGTCCCGCCGACCGTGCCGTTGGCCGGGCACTTGGCTTTGAGTTCCTTGTAGTCGTCGATGCCCGCCTCGTACTTGCCCGCGGCGGCCCCGGTCGCGGTGCCGCCGGGCTCCTTCTGCGTGACGCCCGTCCAGCCGCGGCCGTAGAAGCCGATGCCGAGCAGCAGCTTGTCGGACGGGACGCCGAGACCCTGGAGCTTCTTGATCGTGGCGTCGGTGTTCCAGTTCGCCTTGGGCGCACCCTCGTACGTCTTCAGCGGCGAGTGCGGGGCGGTCGGGCCCTTCGCCTCCCAGGCGCCGAAGTAGTCGTACGTCATCGGGTTGTACCAGTCGACGTACTGGGCGGCGCCCGCGTAGTCGGCGGCGTCGATCTTGCCGCCCTCCTCGGCATCGGCCGGGATGGCCGCGGTGACGAGGTTGTCGGAGCCGAACTTCGAACGCACCGCGGACATCAGGTCCTTGTACGCCGCTCGCCCGCTGGTGTCACAGGTCAGACCGCAGGCGTTGGGGTACTCCCAGTCGATGTCGATGCCGTCGAAGACATCGGACCACTTGGAGTTCTCGACCAGGTCGTAGCAGGACTGGGCGAAGGCCGCCGGGTTCTTGGCGGCCTCGGTGAAGCCGCCCGACCAGGTCCAGCCGCCGAAGGACCACAGGACCTTGAGGTCCGGGTGGAGCTTCTTGAGCTTGCGCAGCTGGTTGAAGTTGCCGCGTAGTTCCTGGTCCCAGGTGTCGGCGACGCCGTCGACGGACTGGTCGGCGGTGTAGGCCTTGTCGGTCGCCGCGTAGGCGTCGCCCGTCGTGCACTTGCCGCCCTGGACGTTGCCGAAGGCGTAGTTGATGTGCGTGAGCTTGTCGGCCGAGCCGGACGTCTCGATGTTCTTGACGTGGTAGTTCCGGTCGTAGACACCCCATTCGGTGAAGTACCCGACGACCTTGGAACCGGCCGCGGCCTTGGCGCTCGCGGCCTTGTCGGAACCGGAGTCAGGGCCTGCGGTGGCGGTGCCCGCGCCGGCGAGCAGGCCCCCGCCGAGCACGGCACAACACACGGTGGCGACGAGCGCCCGGAAGGGGGTGCGGGGGAGGTGCGGTCTGAGCATCGTTTCTCCTCGTGGGGGGAGAGGGCGCATGGGGGGACATGGTGCTTTTGACCTGCGAATGCCGGACGAGATCAGTGAATCTTGAATTGGCATGAACGCGGTAAGGCGTTCGGCTGGACTCTAGGAGGACTAGACCAGTGGGGTCAATGGTTCGGACCAATTCCGCGCCCCTCGTGCGGCTGTCGGTTATCTTTTGAGTAAGCGGTCGTTAACTAGTGACTGGCCGCCGCCGATCGGGCATACTCAACGCGCCACAGCCGCTGGTCACAGCCCCTTCCGCGACCCGGAAGGGCGCCACGGGCCGAGGTGTGAGACACGGTGGCGCCGCACTATCCCGCGGGTCCGCCGCAGTGCCGAAAGGGAGGATGCGATCGCCATGCCTGAGCGAACCTTGCAGCAGTCCGTGGACCGTCAGCTGCCCACGGACGAGGCGCGGGATCTGTTCTCGCTCGTCCGTGAACTCGTCCAACGGGAGATAGCTCCCCGCGCGGCCGAAGAGGAGGACGCCGGGCGCTTCCCGCGCGAGGTCTTCAGCCTCCTGTCCGACTCCGGACTGCTCGGACTTCCGTACGCCTCCGAATTCGGCGGCGGCGACCAGCCGTACGAGGTCTATCTCCAGGTCCTTGAGGAGCTCGCCGCCGCCCGGCTCACCGTCGGTCTCGGCGTCAGCGTCCACTCCCTGTCCTGCCACGCCCTCGCGGGATACGGCACCAAGGAGCAGCAGGCCGAACACCTGCCCGCGATGCTGGGCGGCGGACTGCTCGGGGCGTACTGCCTCTCCGAGCCTGCGTCCGGCTCGGACGCGGCCTCCCTGCGGACCAAGGCCGTGCGCGACGGCGACGACTGGGTGATCAGCGGAACGAAGGCGTGGATCACGCACGGCGGAGTCGCCGACTTCTACACCGTGCTCGCCCGCACCGGCGGCGAAGGCGCCCGCGGCATCTCCGCGTTCCTGGTGCCGGGCGACGTCGAGGGCCTGAGTGCGGCGCTGCCCGAGAAGAAGATGGGCATGAAGGGCTCACCCACCGCTCAGATCCACTTCGACGGGGTGCGGGTCTCCGACGCCCGGCGCATCGGCGAGGAAGGCCAGGGCTTCGCGATCGCGCTCTCCGCGCTCGACGGCGGGCGGCTCGGCATCGCGGCGTGTGCGATCGGCGTGGCGCAGGCGGCGCTCGACGAAGCGCTTCGATATGCCACGGAGCGGCAGCAGTTCGGACGGCCGATCGCGGACTTCCAGGGCCTTAGGTTCATGCTCGCGGACATGGCGACGCAGATCGAGGCGGGCCGGGCGCTCTATCTGGCCGCGGCGCGGCTGCGCGACGCGGGCAGGCCGTTCTCCAAGCAGGCGGCCATGGCCAAGCTGCTGTGCACGGACGCCGCGATGAAGGTCACGACGGACGCCGTGCAGGTGCTCGGCGGCTATGGCTACACCGCGGACTTCCCGGTGGAGCGCTTCATGCGCGAGGCCAAGGTGCTGCAGATCGTCGAGGGCACCAATCAGATCCAGCGGATGGTCATCGCCCGTCACCTCGCGGGTCCCGACTCGCGCTGAACTGGCCGCGCCTGACCAGAGGCGCCGCGAGCCGCACCCACTCCGGGTCGTGGCGCCCCGGCAGGGTCTTGCCCCGCTCGGCCCAGTTCCGGATGAGGGCGCGGTAGATGGGCGGATCCGGCAGGTGTGGCGGCTGGGGCTGGGGCTGATGCTGGGGCGGCTGGGGGCGCGGCGGCTGCTGAGGGTGCGGGGGAACCGATTCTGCGGACGGCGCGGTAGCCGTCAGGAGTGTGCGCCTGCGGCGGCCGGTCGACGGATGTGCGACGGGCACCGGCGTGGGGGTGGTCATACGCGGCCAACGCGCCCCGCGGGGGACAGGTCACCCCCGGTCGAATTCGAGCGTGAGTTCGCGGCGTGCCCGTACGGTGGCGCGCAAGCCCCGTACGGCGCCCCGCGGCTCGACGCCTCCCCGTGGCCCAGCCGTCCGCGAACGCGGCCTGACACGTGTCTGGCTCCGTCGCGCCGCCTGACGTACCGTCAACTCCGCGCCGGGGGCCCGATATCCGCCCCGCAGACGCCAACTGCCGTGCGTCCAGGGAGGTTTGCCGTGGCAGAGGACCGTCCTGTTCCGCTCGACGAGTACCCGATCCATCAGGTGCCGCTGTCCATGAAGCAGGTCGCGACGGGCGACCGCAACGCCTACGACCGCTGCATCTTCCACCTCTTCGACCATGAGGGGCGCTCGCTCCTCATCCTCGGGCTCGGCGTCTACCCGAACGTCGGTGTGGTCGACGCGTACGCCACTCTACGCAGAGGAGATACGCTCCACGCCGTACGCGCGTCGGACGCGCTGGGCGACGACCGGATGAACCTCTCCGTCGGTCCGTTGACCATCACCGTCGAGGAACCGCTGCGGCGACTGCGCCTGACATGCGCGGCCGACCCCGACGACCCCGGATCGCTCTCGTACGACATCACGTGGACCGCGGGCTTCCCCGCCCTCTGGGAACCGCACCACATCCAGCGGCGCGGTGACCGGCTCTCCCTCGAAGGGCGCCGCTTCGTCCAGGCGGGCGGCTGCGCCGGGGTGATCCGCGTCGGCGGCGACGAGATACCGGTGACGGCGGGGGAGTGGACCGCGACCCGCGACCGCAGCTGGGGTGTGCGGCCGATACCCGGGGAGGAACGCGGGCGCCTGGAGGAGGAGTTCGGCACCGAGGGCTTCCACTGGATCTGGAGCCCGGTGCGCTTCGACGACCGCTTCCTGATGGTCATCGCCCAGGAGGACGCGGACGGCTACCGCTCCCTCAACGACGCCACGCTCGTACGCCACGGGATGCGCGACCGCCAACTCGGCTGGCCCCAGGCCGACATCACCTACCGCTCCGGCACCCGTCACCCCGAGCGCGCCGTCATCCACCTCGTCGACCCCGAAGACCGGGGGCCCCTGGAGCTCGGCGTCGAGGTCCTGGCCTCGCTGCCGCTCGCGGTGGGCGCCGGCTATCCGCCCGCGGACGACTGGCAGCACGGGACCTGGCAGGGGCGCGGCTGGACCGACCGCCGCGTCTACGACCTCTCGGATCCGGCGGCGCACCCCCGTGCCGCGTACGGCGTCATCGACCACGCCGCGCGCTTCACCCTCAACGGGCAGACGGGGTACGGCATTTTCGAGCACGGCAGCTTCGGCCGCCATGACCCGAGCGGCTTCACCGGCTTCGACTCGGTCGCGCCCTGAAAGGAGTCCGTGATGGCCACAGCACCCCGCCCCCGCACCACCACCCGCGACCCGGAGGAGCTCGCCCGCAGGCTCACGGCCTGGCTCACCACGCGTCTCCCGGGCGCCAAGGCCACCGGCGTGCGGGTCCCGGAGTCCAACGGCATGTCGAGCGAGACCCTCCTCTTCGACATCGAGCACCCCCAACCACCGATGCGGGCCTGCGCGTTGCGCGTGGCGGCGGACCCGGCGGCGTACACGATCTTCCCGGTCTACGACCTGCCGCGCCAGCACCGCACGATGCGCCTCGTCGCCGAGCACACCGACCTGCCGGTGCCGCGCGTGCTGTGGCTGGAGGAGGAGCCGGGGCCGCTCGGTGCGCCCTTCTTCGTCATGGAGCGGGTCGAGGGGCGCGTGCCGCCGGACGTCATGCCCTATACGTACGAGGGGAATTGGCTCTACTCCGCGACGGACGCCGAGCGCGCGCACCTGGAGGAGGCCTCGATCCGCCTGATCGCCCACCTCCACGACCAAGTGCCGGTCGCGGAAGCGGAGTTCCTGTCCCTGCCCGGTGAAGGGAGCCCGCTGCGGCGGCACGTCGATGCCCAACGCGCCTACTACCACTGGGTGGTGGACGGCCTGCCCCGCTCGCCCCTCATCGAGAGCGCCTTCGACCGCCTGGAGGAATGGTGGCCGGCAGACGAGGGCGAGACCGTCCTCAATTGGGGTGACGCCCGCATCGGGAACGTCATCTACGACGGCTTCGAACCCGCGGCCGTACTGGACTGGGAGATGGCGGCGCTCGCACCCCGCGAGGTCGACCTCGGCTGGATGGTCTATCTGCACCGCTTCTTCCAGGACCTGACGGTGAGCTTCGGACAGGAGGGCCTGCCCGGCTTCCTGCGCCGCGAACACATCGAGGAGCGCTACGCCCGGCTCACCGGCCACACACCGCGGTCCATGGACTTCCACACGCTGTACGCGGCGCTGCGGCACGCCATCGTCATGCTGCGCGTCGCCTACCGCCAGGTGCACTTCGGCGAGGCCGCGGTCCCGGATGATCCGGACACGCTGATCCTGCACCACGCCAGCCTGGCGGCCATGGTGCAGGACAGCTACTGGTAGGCGTCAGGCCGCGGAGCGCCTGTCCTGCTCGGCCGCGCGACGCGGGCGCGAGCCCTGGCCGCCGACGTGCGAGAAGGGCTGCGTCCGCCAGTCGAGTCCCTGAGGGAGCGTCAACAGCAGCGCGGTGTGCTGCTCCTGAGCCTCCATCGACTCGTCCGCGGGCTCGGCCTCGGCCGCGGCGCGGCCCGTGCCCGCGCACACCGTGAGCCCGAACGGGTTCCACGGCGTGGCGCACAGCGCGTGCTCGGGCAGTACGTCCTCGTCCGCGAGGAGCGCGATCGGCTGCGCGCAGTCGGGGCACGTCACTCGGTACATCTCGAAGGTGTCGTACGCGTCGAACTCGCTCTCAGCCGGTTCGACGCCCTCCGATACGAGGGCCGACGCGGATTCATCGGAGCGCTGCTGCTTACTGCGGGCAGAGCGACCGGGGCGCTTCAAGTTCTGCATGGGATTCTCCCCCTTGGGTGGGCCGAGAAGGCGCTGCGGCCTCGACCACAGCAAGCACTTCCCGTCCCGTCGTAGAGGTAATCGTGGCATCCCTTTGGACACGGTCACAGGTATGTGGCGTTCGTCACATGCCCGGAGAAGATGACACCGCCGCGCGCACAGGTATCCGAAGGGATCAAGAGCCCTGTAGGTTCAGCCCATGGAGGAGCTGGACCGACAAATCGTGCAGCTGCTCGTCAAGGACGGGCGGATGAGCTACACCGACCTGGGCAAGGCCACGGGCCTGTCCACATCGGCCGTGCACCAGCGGGTGCGCCGCCTCGAGCAGCGCGGAGTCATCCGCGGCTATGCCGCCGTCGTGGACCCGGAGGCCGTCGGCCTGCCGCTCACGGCGTTCATCTCGGTGAAGCCGTTCGACCCCAGCGCACCCGACGACATCGCCGAACGCCTAGCGGGCGTCCCGGAGATCGAGGCGTGCCACAGCGTGGCCGGCGACGAGAACTACATCCTCAAGGTGCGGGTGGCGACTCCTCTCGAACTGGAGCATCTCTTGAGCCGTCTGCGAGCGCTTGCCGGCGTCTCCACGCGGACGACGGTCGTTCTCTCCACGCCGTACGAAGCCAGGCCCCCACAGGTCTGAGCCGCCCCGGGGAGCCCCGTGCGCGGGGCCCGCACCCGCAGGGGCCAGACTGGTCCCATGAGCGAGAGCACCACCCCCCAGAACGGCCCTCAGGGCCACCGCACCGTGCTGCTGCGCGGCGGAGACGTCCACAGCCCCGCCGATCCGTTCGCCACGGCCATGGTCGTCGAACGCGGGCACGTCGCCTGGGTGGGATCGGAGGGCGCCGCCGACGCGTTCGCCGAGGGAGTGGACGAGGTCGTCGACCTCGAAGGGGCGCTCGTCACCCCGGCGTTCACCGATGCGCACGTGCACACCACGTCGACAGGCCTGGCTCTGACGGGACTCGACCTGACGGGTGCCCGCTCCCTGGACGACGCGCTGGCCCTCGTACGCGAACACGCCGCCGCCCGGCCGCACGACCGGGTCCTGCTCGGCCACGGCTGGGACGCCGCGCGCTGGGCGGGCGGCCGTCCGCCCACGCGCGCGGAACTCGACGAGGCAGCAGGCGGCCGTCCCCTCTACCTCTCCCGCATCGACGTCCACTCGGCCGTCGTCAGCACGGCGCTGCTCGACCTCGTCCCCGGCGTCACGGGGCGCACCGGCTTCCACCCGGACGCGCCGCTGACCGCCGACGCCCACCACGGGGTGCGCGCCGCCGCCCTCGGCGCCCTCACCCCGCAGCAGCGCACCGAGGCCCAGCGCGCGGCGCTGCGGCATGCCGCGTCCCTCGGCATCGGTTCCGTGCACGAGTGCGCGGGCCCCGAGATCTCCAGCGAGGACGACTTCACCGGGCTGCTGCGCCTGGCGGCCGACGAGGCAGGGCCGCGGGTCGTCGGCTACTGGGCCGAGCACGGCGAGGAAGGCGTCGCCCGTGCAAAGGAACTGGGGGCCATCGGCGCCGCGGGCGACCTCTTCGTCGACGGGGCCCTCGGCTCGCACACCGCCTGCCTGCACGAGCCGTACGCCGACTCCGGCCACACCGGCACCGCCTATCTGGACGCCGCCGCCGTCGCCGCCCACGTCATCGCCTGCACCGATGCAGGGGTCCAGGCCGGTTTCCACGCCATCGGCGACGCCGCGGTGACCGCCGTCGTGGACGGCATCCGCGCCGCCTCCGAGAAGGTCGGCCTGGCGCGTGTGCGCGCCGCCAGGCACCGCGTCGAGCACGCCGAGATGCTCACCCCGGAGACGATCGCCGCCTTCGCCGAACTGGGCCTCACCGCCTCCGTGCAGCCCGCCTTCGACGCCCTGTGGGGTGGCGACGACGGCATGTACGTCCAGCGCCTGGGCGTCGAACGGGCCCGCACCCTCAACCCGTACGCCGCCCTCCTGCGCACGGGTGTCCCGCTCGCCTTCGGCTCCGACAGCCCCGTCACCCCGCTCGACCCCTGGGGCACCGTCCGTGCCGCCGCGTTCCATCAGACCCTTGAGCACCGCGTGTCGGTGCGTGCCGCGTTCACCGCCCACACCAGGGGCGGCTGGCGGGCCATCGGCCGGGACGACGCCGGCGTCCTGGTGCCGGGGGCGCCGGCTGACTACGCCGTCTGGCGGACCGCGGATCTGGTGGTCCAGGCTCCGGACGACCGGGTCGCGCGCTGGTCGACCGATCCGCGCTCCGGCACGCCCGGTCTTCCCGACCTGACCCCGGGCGCCGAACTCCCCGTCTGCCTGCGCACGGTGGTCTCCGGACAACCGGTCTTCGTACGGCCGGACGAGTGATGTCCCGGCGGTGCGTACCGCCGATCGCGGCCCGTTGGCGCGTCGCACGACCTGCGTATCCTCGGCACTGACCTGGCTGTCTTTGGAATCGGCCCAGGTCAAACGGCTATTGACAGAACGCGGCCGTCGGCCGGTAGGTTCGGCCGGGTCCACCACAGGACGTCCGACCGGAGAAATTCCACGCAGCCGTCGAACGCCGCTGGGCCATGGGTGGTGTGCCGCACCGGCGCACCACCACTGGGAGCCAGGTCCAGCGCCCGCGTCGCGGACGCGAGGGAACGTTCCACCGGGCCGGCAGGTGTGACCCGGGTGGGGCCCGGACGCTCAGTAGACAACGGCTCTCGGTCGACCCGCAGCCAGCGGGCCCCAGGTCGGCCCGAAGGGCGCCGGGCCCCGATCCGCAGTACTCCCCCCATCAACCGCCCGTGCCGCCGTGGCCGTGCGGGAGGCGGCCATTATGGTGGTCCTCTGCGTACGAACGAAGGGGCAGTAGTGAACGACGGCGGTGGGGTCTCCGAAACCGGTGACCAGGGGAGGCAGTTCGGCCCGCTCGGCCTGGCCTTGGTGATCATTCCGACCTACAACGAGGCGGAGAACATCCAGTCCATCGTCGGTCGTGTCCGGCTCGCCGTGCCCGAGGCGCACATCCTCGTCGCCGACGACAACAGCCCCGACGGCACCGGCAAGATCGCCGATGAGCTCGTGGCCGACGACGACCACGTCCACGTACTGCACCGCAAGGGCAAGGAAGGCCTCGGCGCGGCCTATCTCGCGGGCTTCCAGTGGGGCCTGGACAACGGCTACGGAGTGCTCGTCGAGATGGACGCCGACGGCTCCCACCAGCCCGAGGAGCTGCCCCGGCTGCTCACCGCGCTCAAGGGCGCCGACCTCGTCCTCGGCTCGCGCTGGGTGCCGGGCGGACGGATCGTCAACTGGCCCAAGTACCGCGAGATCATCTCGCGCGGCGGCAGCACGTACTCCCGGCTGATGCTCGACGTGCCGATCCGCGACGTCACCGGCGGCTTCCGCGCCTTCCGCCGCGAGACCCTCGAAGGCATCGGCCTCGACGAGGTCGCGTCGCAGGGCTACTGCTTCCAGGTCGACCTGGCACGCCGCGCGATCAAGACCGGCTATCACGTCGTCGAGGTGCCGATCACCTTCGTCGAGCGGGAGCACGGCGACAGCAAGATGAGCCAGGACATCGTCGCCGAGGCGCTGTGGCGCGTCACGGCGTGGGGCGTGGGCGAGCGGGTGGGCCGCGTGGGCCGTGCTCTGGGCCGCAAGGATGCCGGGGGATCGCAGGAGCCCCCGAAGGTGCGCAAGAACCCCTGATATTCCTGCCCGCGCTCGCTCGTCGATCATCACCCTTATGCCGGTCTGAGCCGGATCCAGGCACACTGGAGCCATGACGACTGGCGTACCGCCCACCCGACCCGCCCGGCCCCGGCGCTCCCGCGTCCTCAGGTTCCTGCCTCTCGGCATCGCCGCGTGGCTGGTCCTGGAGATCTGGTTGCTCACGGTGGTGGCGAGCGCCGCGAGCGGGCTCACGGTGTTCCTGCTGCTCGTGGCCGGTGTCGTGCTCGGTGGCGTGGTCATCAAGCACGCCGGGCGCCGCGCCTTCCGCGAGTTGAGCGAGGCGGTGCAACAGCAGCAGAGCGGCCTGGCGCCGCACCCCTCCGAGCGGGGTGGTGGCAACGCACTGACGATGCTGGGCGGCCTGCTGATCATCCTGCCGGGGCTGATCTCCGACGCCCTGGGGCTGCTCCTGCTGGTGCCGCCGGTCCAGAAGGCCGTGAGCCGCAGGGCGGAGAAGACCTTCGAGCGCAAGGTCCGCGAGGCCGCCACACAGGGCGGTCTGGGCGAGGCCTTCCAGCAGGCGCGCATGCACCGCCCGGACGGCAAGGTCGTCCAGGGCGAGGTCATCAGGGACGACGAGCGCCCGGCCCGCGGCCCGCACCCCGACGACCCGCAGCTGCCCCCGCGCTGACCAGCACGAAGGCCGAACAGCACGAAGGCCGAACAGCACGAAGGCCGGGGCCACTGCTGAGCAGTGGCCCCGGCCTTCGTGTGCGGTGTTGTGCGGTGTTCCTCAGTCCGCCCTCAGGCGGACTTGCGGCTGTCCCGCGGATGCACCGCGATGTTCATGGCACCTGAACGGAGAACCGCGAGGCGCTCCTCCAGGACCTCCTCGAGTTCTTCTCGAGTACGGCGCTCCATGAGCATGTCCCAGTGCGTACGCGCAGGCTTCCCCTTCTTCTCCTCAGGTCCATCGCCGTCAACGAGGAGTGCCTGGGCCCCGCAGACCTTGCACTCCCACTCCGGCGGGATTTCCGCCTCTACCGAGAACGGCATCTCAAATCGATGTCCGTTCTGGCATGCGTACTCCACGGCCTGGCGCGGAGCCAAGTCGATGCCGCGGTCGGTCTCGTAGCTGGTCACCACGAGGCGCGTGCCGCGAAGAGCTCGCTCACTCATGAATCGTGCCTCCCGGGCTTGTCGCCCACAGGACAGGTGTCGCTGTCGTCGTCATCCGGTCAACGTCCGGTCGGCGGTAAAGATTCCCGTTCAGGGTCATGCGTCGCCGTCGTATGCCGCCCCTTGTTGTACCCACCAGCGCCCGGTTTGTCACATCTGGCAACAGATGTCACCCAGCGTTTCTGAATCTCCAGCGCGCAGTAACGGTCCGCCTGGTAGGCCAAACGCGTACACTACCGCCCTTTGGCTTCAGTTGCTAAATCCTGTCGGGTACGGGATTTCCCGCGTCGCGGATCGCGCGCCGTACGGGTACCCGCGCGAGCAGCACGAAACCGATCACGAAGAAGGCTACGAGCGAGACGATCGCGTCCCGGTAGCTCCCCGTGAGCTGGTACGTCAGGCCGAAGATCAGCGGCCCGAGCCAGGCCATGCCGCGATCACTGATCTCGTACGCGGAGAAGTACTCGGCCTCCTTGCCCGCGGGCACCAGATGCGAGAACAGGGACCGCGAGAGCGCCTGCGAACCCCCGAGCACCAGACCGATCCCCGCCGCGAGGACGAAGAACCACACCGGCGCACCGGCGGGCAGGAAGAACCCGGCCCCGATCGTCACCGTCCACGCGACGAGCGAGCCGAGGATGGTGCGCTTGGCGCCGTACGTCCGCGCCAGGCGCCCCATGGCGAGCGCCCCCGCCACCGCGAGCACCTGCACGAGCAGGACGGCGACGATCAGCGTGGACTGGTCGAGGCCCAGTTCCTCGGAGCCGTAGACGGACGCCTGGGAGATCACCGTCTGCACGCCGTCGTTGTAGACGAGATAGGCGAGCAGGAAGGACAACGTGTGCGGATGGCGGCGCATGTCGCGCACGGTCGACGCCAGCTGCCGCCAGCCGCGCGCCGACGCCTCCGAAGGCGGCACCCTGCGGTCGCGGAGCCGCCGCAGCGGTACGAGCGTGAAGGCGCCCCACCACACGCCCGCCGACGCCAGGCAGATGCGTACGGCGGTCGACTCGGAGACACCGAAGGTGTCATGGGCCAGGAACAGGACCAGGTTCGCCACCAGGACGAGCGCGCCCGCCGCGTAACCGAACGCCCAGCCGCGCGAGGAGACCGCGTCACGCTCCTCGGGAGGGGCGATCTGTGGCAGGTAGGAGTTGTAGAGCACCATCGAGACGGCGAGCGAGGCGTTGGCGACGATCAGCAGGAAGCCGCCGAGGAGATAGCGGTCGCCGTCCAGAAAGAACATGCCGGCCGTCGCCGCGGCCCCCAGGTAGGCGGCCACTGCGAGCAGCGGCTTCTTGCGGCCCGTACGGTCGGCCGCGGCGCCCGCGAGCGGCATGACCAGGACCGAGACGATCACCGACGCCGACACCGCGTACGCGAAGAAGGACCCGGCGCTGACCGGGATGCCCAGCGGGTGGACGTATCCGTCGCCGTCCGCTGCCGACTTGGCGATCTCCGTCAGGTACGGGCCGAGGAACACGGTCAGGACGCTCGTCGAGTAGACCGAGCACGCCCAGTCGTAGAAGTACCAGCCGCGCTGCTCGCGCCGCCGTTCGGCGGCGCTCCCGTCGGCCGGTGGTGTCGCCCGCACGGTGTCGGTGCCCACCCGTGCCCCCCTTGCTGGTCCCCGTGGTCCGCTGCCGCCGTGGAGGCGGTCAGGCCCAGGCTCCCCGGTCCTTCAGCACGTCGCGCAGCGTCTCGATGTGATCAGAGATGATGCCATCTACACCGAGGTCGAGAAGAGCGGCCATACGATCCGCGTCATTGACCGTCCAGACGTGCACCTGCAGCCCGCGCGCGTGGACCGCGCGTATGAAGCGGCGGTCCACCACCCGGATCCCGGCATGCGTCTCGGGCACCTGCGCGCACCACGCGGAGCTCCGCACTGGGGCGGGGACGCCGTACGAACTCAGCCGCAGTGCCGCCACGCCTCGTGTACCGAACGACGTGGCCAGGCGCGGGCCCGCGAGGCGCTGGGCCCGTGCCACACGGGCCTCGGAGAACGAACCGACGCACACGCGGTCCCAGGCGTCGGTGCGGCGCAGCAGCTCAAGGAGCGGGAGCAGGGCGGGTTCGGCCTTGACGTCCACGTTCCACCGGACCTCGGGGAAGGACTCCAGGAGCTCTTCGAAGAGGGGCACCGGCTCGCTGCCCGCCACGCGCGCGTGGCGCACGTCGCTCCACGGCAGATCGGCGATCTGCCCGGCCGCGTCCGTCACCCGGTCCAGCGTCGCGTCGTGGAAGGCCACGAGGCGGCCGTCCGACGTGGCGTGCACGTCCGTCTCGATGTAGCGGTACCCCAGGCCGACCGCGCGCCGGAACGCGGCGGCGGTGTTCTCCAGGCCGTCCGCCGCCCCGCCGCGGTGGGCGAAGGCGAGCGGGCCGGAGTGGTCGAGATAGGGATGGCGTACGCGCGTGGTCACCGCTGCAGTATCGCCTGCTCCGGTTGACCGCCGGCAGCCGCTACGCCTCGCCCGGATGGAGCGGGGGCGGCGAAGAAGCGCAGGAAGAACTGGGCCAGCGGCCCGATCGCCAGGGCGTACAGGACCGTGCCGATGCCCACCGTGCCGCCGAACGCGAAGCCGGTGGCGACCACCGCCACCTCGACCAGGGTGCGCATCAGCCGGATCGAGCGTCCCGTGCGCTGGTGCAGGCCGGTCATCAGGCCGTCCCGCGGTCCGGGCCCGAACTTCGCCGCGATGTAGAGGCCGGTCGCCAAGCCGTTCAGGACGATCCCCGCCACGAGGAGCGGGACGCGGGCGCCGAGCCCGTGCACGTCCGGCATCAGCGCGAGGGTGCCGTCCATCGCGAGGCCGACGACGAAGACGTTGGAGACCGTGCCGAGCCCGGGACGCTGGCGCAGCGGGATCCACAGGAGCAGCACCGCGGCGCCGACGAAGATCGAGATGACGCCGATGGACATCCCCGTCAGCTCGGCGAGGCCCTGGTGCAGCACGTTCCACGGTTCGAGGCCGAGCCCGGCAACGACCAGGAGCCCGGAGCTCGCGCCGTAGAGCGCCAGGCCGACGTACAGCTGGATCAGCCGGCGTGTGAGATGTGGCTTCGGCGTGGACAAGGTGTGCCCCCCTGCTGGTGGTAGTGGCCTGACGCATGACACTCTGTGGCTCGTAAAGGGATACCAACCATGGCCAATTCCAGGAAGGTGGACTGGGAATCATGGCTCAGTGGACTTCGGCGGTGGGAGCGACCCAGCTCGCCAGGCTGCTCACCTCTCAGCAGACGCGCCCCGCGGGCCCCGGCACGCGCCGCCCGCCCGCCTACCGCGCCCTCGCCGACGGCGTCCGCATGCTCGTCCTCGAAGGCCGCGTCCCGGTCGCCGCCCGCCTGCCCGCCGAGCGGGAACTGGCAGTCTCCCTCGCCGTCAGCCGCACCACGGTAGCCGCCGCGTACGAGGCGCTGCGCACCGAAGGCTTCCTGGAGTCCCGCAGGGGAGCCGGCAGTTGGACGGCCGTCCCCGCCGGGAACCCCCTGCCCGCGCGCGGGCTCGAACCGCTCCCGCCCGAGGCGCTCGGCTCCATGATCGACCTGGGCTGCGCGGCGCTGCCCGCGCCGGAGCCCTGGCTCACCCGCGCCGTGCAGGGCGCCCTGGAGGAACTCCCTCCGTACGCCCACACGCACGGGGACTTCCCGGCCGGTCTGCCCGCACTGCGCCAGATGCTCGCCGAGCGCTACACCGCGCGCGGCATCCCGACGATGCCCGAACAGATCATGGTCACGACCGGGGCGATGGGCGCCATCGACGCGATCTGCCATTTGTTCGCGCCGCGCGGCGAACGCATCGCCGTCGAGTCCCCGTCGTACGCCAACATCCTTCAGCTCATGCGCGAGACGGGCGCCCGTCTCGTCCCCGTCGCCATGTCCGAGGGGCTCGAAGGCTGGGACATGGACCGCTGGCGGCAGGTGCTGCGCGACGCCGCGCCCCGGCTCGCCTACGTGGTCGCGGACTTCCACAACCCGACGGGCGCGCTCGCCGACGAGGACCAGCGGCGCAGGCTCGTCGACGCCGCGCGCTCCGCGGGCACGGTCCTCGTCGTCGACGAGACCATGATCGAGCTGCAGCTCGACGACGACGTGACGATGCCCCGCCCCGTCTGCGGCTTCGACCCGGCGGGCTCGACCGTCATCACCGTCGGCTCGGCCAGCAAGGCCTTCTGGGCCGGCATGCGCATCGGCTGGGTCCGGGCCGCGCCCGACGTGATCCGGAGCCTGGTCTCGGCACGTGCGTACGCCGACATGGGCACCCCGGTCCTGGAACAGCTGGCCGTCAACTGGCTGTTGAGCACCGGCGGCTGGGAGTCGGCCGTGCAGGTGCGCAGGGCCCAGGCCCGCGAGAACCGCGACGCGCTGGTCGACGCCGTCCGCCGCGAGCTGCCCGCATGGGAGTTCTCGGTGCCCAAGGGCGGCCTCACCCTGTGGGCGCGCGCCGGAGGCCTCTCCGGCTCCCGCATCGCCGAGGTGGGCGAGCGGGTGGGGGTCAGGGTCCCGTCAGGGCCGCGCTTCGGAGTGGACGGAGCCTTCGAGGGGTATGTGCGGCTGCCGTTCACCGTGGGAGGCGCGGTGGCGGAGGAGGCGGCGGTGCGCCTCGCGGCGGCGGCGCGTCTGGTGGAGACGGGGGCGGGCGCGGGCGTGGAGGCGCCGCGGGCGTTCGTGGCCTGAGGGCTGGTTCTGCCGGGGGTCAGCTCTCGGCGGGCACGGGCTCCGGTGTCGCGTCGGGTTCCGCCGCCATGGTGTCGGGCTCAGTGGCGATGGTGTCGGGTTCGGTATCGGCGTCGGCAGGGGCGCTCCGTGCGGGCAGCAGCTCCGTCACCGCCTGCCGGTGCGACTCGCTCGTCGCGTCGTCGTACGGATCGGGCGTCGCGGGAACCTGGAGCCGGTGCACCTGACCCGTGCCGAGCCGCGCGTAGCCGCGGCCGGGCGGGACGTCGGACGTGGGCGTCGTGCGCGGCGGTACCCCCAGGATGTCCTCGACCTGGTCGAGCGTCGTGGGGCCGAGGACCACGCGCGCGCGGGTGTGCTGGCGCACGGGATCGCTCAGGGCGTCCAGGCTGTCGAACTGGTCGGCCACCACGACCGTGACGTTGGCGGCCCTGCCGTGCCGCAGCGGCACCTGGAGCAGCGACTGGGGGTCCTTGCGTCCGTCGGCCGCGGCCAGGTGTCCGAGCACGCTGGGGCGGTCCATGAGGATCCACAGGGGGCGCTTGGTGTCCTCCGGGGCGGGGTGGCCCGCCTGCCGGGCGCGGTTGGCGGAGATCAGGCGCCGCTCCGTCTCGTGCGCGGCCCACTCCAGGCTGGCCAGGGCCCCGGCGAGGCCGCACTCGATGGCCAGGACGCCGTCACGTCCGGTCAGGCAGGCGTAGTCGCCGATGCCGCTGCCCTCGACGATCACGACGTCGCCGTGGAGCAGGGCCTGCAGGGCGATGGAGCGCAGCAGCGTCGTGGTGCCGCTGCCGGGCTCGCCGACCACCAGGAGGTGCGGCTCGGTGGAGCGCGGCCCGGTGCGCCAGACGACGGGTGGCACGTCACGCTGTTCGTCGCCGTCCGTCACGGGCAGGGTGCGCTGGACTCCGGTGGGGTCGGTGAAGCCGAGCACGGTCTCGCCGGGAGACGTGACGAACCGCTGGGCGGCGATGTCGGTGGGCAGTGGGGGCAGCACGTTCACCGTGAGCTGGTTGCCTTCCTCGTCCCACTCGAAGTGGTACTCGCGGCCACGGCCCGACTTCGCGTGCAGCAACTGCTCGATCCGCGCGCGGGATTCGGCCTCGCCGTCGGTGAAGTACGCGGGGTAACGCACGATCAGGTGGGAGACCCGTCCGTCGTCGTCGAACTCGTACGACGTGAGGGCCTTGTCCCACTCACCGCCGTGCGCGAACAACGGCGCCGGGTCCTCGGGGACGGAGAAGTACGGGACGAGCGCTTCGTAGAGGGACTGCAGCCGCTGGGTCTGTGCCTCGTCGGGACCGGTGGGCGCCGGAGCCGTGCGTTCCCTGCCGGTCCACGCGGCGGCCGCCATCAGGCAGATGGCGGCGAGCAGCGGACCGTACGGAATGAGGGCCACGACCAGGACGACGGAGGCCACGAGGAACAGCAGCGGTCCGCGCCGGTCCTTGGGGGTGTCGGCCCACTTGCGCCGCCCGGCCGCTGCCAGCCGGCGCAGTCCACGAGTGATCGTGATCAGCGGGTGGAGGACGTCGGTGGCGCTGTCGGCGGCCGACCGGGCGAGCTCCCGGCTCCGGGCGATCGAGGCGGTGCCGTTGCTCAGGATGCGGGGGAGGGGGCGCCGGGCCACGTCAGTCTCCAGGTGGTGCGAACGAAGTACTGCAGGGGGCAGGGGACGTCAGAACTTGATCCCGCCGAGGAGGCTCGCCAGGCTCGCGCTGCCCGCCTTGATGCTCGGGGCGATGGCGGTGCCTGCCATGAAGAAGCCGAAGAGCGCGCAGACCACCGCGTGGGACGCCTTGAGCCCGTCCTTGCGGAAGAACAGGAAGACGATGATTCCGAGCAGCACGACGCCGGAGATGGACAGGATCATGAGGGTTCTCCTGGTTGGTGGGGACAGTCACCATGAGTTGTTCCAGGTTCACAGCATGTATCCATACGATAAAAGGTGCAAATGGGGGAATCTTCGCGAAATTCCCTCGAATGGCGGAGGTCTGCTGGGCTGCCCGAGGGTGGGTCCGGAGGGCGTCCGGGTCCGTTCGTGATCTTTGCCGCGGGCGGGCCCGGTCATGTACCCGGACGGGCAGTACCCTGTCGATTCACTCGTACGGCTGCACTGGGCGCCGTACGACCCCCGAGTCACCCCGCAGTCGAAAGGCGGTCCGGTCCATGAGTGAAGCCCCCGACCCGGAAGTCGTGGAGCTGGCGACCAAGATCTTCGATCTGGCGCGCCAGGGCGACACCGAGGCCCTCGCCGCGTATGTGGACGCAGGTGTTCCGGCCAACCTCACGAACGACAGCGGCGACTCCCTCGTGATGCTCGCCGCCTACCACGGCCACGCGGACGCGGTCCGTGCGCTCCTGGAGCGGGGCGGTGACGCCAACCGTGCCAACGACCGGGGGCAGACGCCGCTCGCGGGGGCCGTCTTCAAGGGCGAGGACGCGGTGATCAGGGCGCTGCTCGACGGGGGCGCGGATCCGGCCGCGGGCACGCCGTCGGCGGTGGACACCGCCAGGATGTTTGCCAAGACGGAGCTGGTCGAGCTGTTCGGGGCCGCCTGAACGGGGTACCTGACCAGCAACAACGGGGGCGCTGGAAATGTGGTCGCGGCGGGCTGAACCGCTGGGTCATCATGACGACGTGATTCACGGACGCGACGGCGGGGCAGAAGGTGCCGCACCGCGCGGGCCGTGAGCGGCCCGCCCCCGGACCTTCCGTCCGGGAACCCTTCGGGTCACCGACGAGAGGCAGAGGAAGATGGTCTACAGCAAGCAAGAGACGGCGGGCGGCCCGACGTGTTGGCGCACGGCCAGGTAATTCACGATTCCCGGTTGCGTCGACGCTTGATGTGAGGCTGTTTCCCATGTTCGATCCGGTCATAGCGCCCAGCGGTACGCTGCTCGGCCTGCTGCAGCGGGGCCGCGGCGACGGCACGCTGCACGCACTCACCGCACCCCGCTCCGAGGCGCTCGCCGCCCTGGAGACCTGCGTGCTCCACGACCCACGCCACGACTGGCAGGTGGAGAACCGCTCCCTGTACTACGCCAGGCTCTACCTCGATCTCCGCGGCGGGATCGAGGCGATCGAGCGGCACCTCTTCGACTCCGAGGACGTCCTGAACACGGACGACTCACGCACCGGCCTCGCGCTCGCGGTCCTGGGGCACCTCGCCTCGTACGGCAGGCACGACGCCCTCGAACTGCTGCGAAGGTACGCGGCGTTCGGCACCAACTGGGCCTGGGCCCTGGACGAACTCGCGCTGCGGGACGACGACGCGGGCCTGCGCGCCCTCGCCGTGCCCGTCCTCGCCAGATTCTCCGCGGACGCGGAGGGCGAGGCCGAACTGTCCGCCGTCGTGCGCGACGCGTACGAACCCCGGCCCTGGCGGCTGTGGGAGGAGGACCCGCGCGAGGGCATCGGCGCCCGCGTCCGTGCCGCGCGGGAGCAGGGCTCCTTCGACCGCTGGCAGCGACAGATGCGGCCATCGGGGCCACGACCGGGCTGGAGCGTCCAGGCCGTCTTCGACTGGGCACAGGAAGGGCTCGAACGCGGAGCCGTCCTGCATGTGCCCGCCGCCCGCTGCCTGAGCGCCGTGGCCGGACCCGACGACCGCGCCGAGATCATCGAGGCCGCCCGCGACGGCTCCGACGGAGCGCGCGGCACGGCCCTGCGCTACCTCGCGGACTCCCACGACCCCGACGTGTTCGACCTGATCGAGTACGCCGTCCAGAGCCCCTCACGGGCCGTCGTGGACGCCGCGACCGAGTCCTTCGAGCGGATGCGCAGCGTCGCCGCCGTACAGCGGGCCCGCCGCTGGGCCCTGCGGCCCGACGAACTCGGCGCCGCCGCGGGACGGGTGCTCGCCTGCAGAGGCGGCGCGCAGGACAGCAAGCTCGTCCTCGCCGCCCTCCGTGAAGCGGTCCGGGGCGAAGGCCCGGACGCACCCACCCTCTGGACGCTCGTCGACGGCGCAGGACGCCTCGGCATCGCCTGCGCGGCCCCCGTCCTGCGCCACGTCTATCGCGAGACCGCCTCGTCCCACCTGCGTGGCCGCGCCGCACGCGCGCTCGCCGCCACCGATCCTTCCTTCGCCGCCGGATTCGCCGTCGAATGCCTGTGGGACTGCGAGGAGTCCACCCGCGAGGTCGCCGCACGCCACGCGGAGACCGGCGACGCCCGCGTGGTCACCCAGCTCAGAAGGCTCGCCGCGGACCCCGCCGAAGAGGACGAGGTACAGACCGCGGTACGGAGCAGGATCGGCCCCGACGCGGCCGAGGTGTAGCCCGGCGCGCCCCCGGTGCGGGGCGCGTACGGAGGACGACGTGGGCGCGTACGGACGGGAACGTGACGCGTGCGGAGCGGAACGCTCACGGGACGTTCCTCGCCAGGAAAGATCCACGTTGACGTGACCACGCCCCGCGCGACGACAACACGGGTATGCGTGTCGTCATCGTCACCGAGTCCTTCCCTCCCGACGTCAACGGCGTGGCGCACTGCGCCCTGCAGACCGCCCGGCAGCTCGCCGCGCGCGGTCACGACCCCCTGGTCATCGCCCCGGCCCCCGCGGCCGGGGCGGACGCCGCAGCCGATGCCACTGCGCCCTGCCCCGTCATCCGTGTCCCCTCCCTGCCCCTCCCCGGATACCCGCAGGTCAGGGTGGCACTGCCCAGCCGGCGCCTGTCGGCGGCGCTGAGCGATCACCGGGCCCAACTCGTCCATCTGGCCAGCCCGTTCGTCCTCGGCGCGCGCGGCATGACGGTCGCCGCGCGCCTGGGCATCCCCGCCGTCGCCGTCTACCAGACGGATCTGGGCGGCTACGCGCGTACGTACATGGGGATGGGGGAGTCCACCGCCTGGCGGCGCATCCGTGCCGTCCACGCCGCGGCCGACCGCACCCTCGCCCCCTCGTCGGCCGCCCTGCGCGATCTCGTGACGCACGGGGTGCCACGGGTGCGGCTGTGGCCACGGGGTGTGGACACCGCCCGGTTCGGGCCCGGCCTCCGGGACGCGGCCGTACGCCGTGAACTCGCGCCGAACGGCGAGCTGATCGTCGGCTACGTGGGGCGCCTCGCTCCCGAGAAGCAGGTCGAACTCCTCGCCGGGGTGTGCTCCCTGGAGGGCGTACGCCTGGTCGTCGTCGGCGACGGTCCCAGCGAGGGTTCCGTGCGGGCGGCGCTGCCCGGCGCGCTCATGCTGGGGCGCCGCACCGGCGACGAACTCGCCCGGATCTTCGCCTCGTTGGACCTCTTCGTGCACACCGGGCCCTACGAGACCTTCTGCCAGACCGTCCAGGAGGCCATGGCCAGCGGCGTGCCGGTGGTCGCGCCCGCCGCGGGCGGGCCTCTGGACCTCGTCGTCCCCGGGCGCACCGGCGCCTTGGTGCCGCCCCAGGACGCCCTCGCGGTGCGTGACGCGGTCTGGGCGCTCGCCGCCGATCCGGGGCTGCGTGCCGCGTACGGAAGGGCCGGGCGCGCGGCCGTCCAGGGACGGACCTGGAATGCGGTGGGCGAGGAACTCGTCGACCACTACCACCAGGTGCTCGCCGCGCGAACGGCGGTGGCGGCATGAGGGCGGCCCTCTACAGGGAGAACGCGGTACGGCCCGCCGGGCCGCGTGCGCCGTCGCTGCGGATCGTGCGGCTCGCCAACTTCATCACCCCCGCGTCGGGTGGGCTGCGCACCGCGCTGTGGGAGCTGGGGCGCGGCTACCGCGAGGCCGGGCACGAGCCCGTGCTGATCGTGCCCGGCGAGCGGGCCGGGATGCGCGACACCGACCAGGGCCGTGTGGTGACGCTCCCGGGCACACCGCTGCCCGGTACCGGCGGCTACCGCGTCCTCACGGACCGCCGACGCGTGGCCCGGCTCCTCGAACGGCTCGCCCCCGACCGCCTTGAGGTCTCCGACCGCACGACACTGCGCTGGACCGGCGCCTGGGCCCGGCACCGGAGGATTCCGGCCGTGATGGTCTCCCACGAGACGACGGACGGCGTCCTCAGGTCCTGGGGCATGCCCCAGGAGGCCGCCCTGCGCGCGGCCGACGCCCTCAACTCCCGTACCGCCCACGCCTACGCGCGGGTCGTGTGCACCACGGAGTGGGCCGAGCGCGAGTTCGTCCGCATCGGGGCGCGCAACGTCGTCCGTGCGCCACTCGGGGTCGACCTCGTGGGCAGCCACCCGGGGCTGCGTGACCCGCGCGTGCGTGAGCGGTACGCGCGCGTGGACGAGGCTCTGCTGGTCCTGTGCTCCCGGCTGTCCGTGGAGAAACGCCCGGCTACGGCACTGGACGCCTTGGAGGCGCTCCGCGGCCGGGGCGTGCCCGCGGTACTCGTGGTGGCGGGGGACGGGCCGCAGCGCGCGCGCCTGGAACTGCGGGCGCGCGAGCGGCGGTTGCCGGTGAGGTTCCTGGGGCACGTCGCGAACCGCGCGGCCCTGGCGGAGCTGCAGTCGGCGGCCGATGCCTGCCTGGCGCCGGGCCCCTGCGAGACGTTCGGGCTCGCGGCCCTGGAGGCGCTCGCGTGCGGTACGCCGGTGGTGGCCAGCGCGTCGTCGGCGCTGCCGGAGATCGTGGGCGAGGCGGGCGCGGTGGCGCGGGACAGCGGCGATGCGTTCGCGACCGCCGTCCAGACGCTTCTGGCTCGCCCCGAGCGGATCCGTAGGCAGGCCGCACGCGCGCGTGCGGAGTGCTTCGGGTGGGAGAGGGCTGTGGCGGCGTTCCTGGGCGCGCATGAAGCGGGGCCCCGAGGTGGTGGCGGCTCCAGTCGTGCCGGCAAGGATTCGCCGGGCGGCGTGGCGCACGGCGAGGGGTGCGCCTCATGAAGCCGCTGAGTTTCGTGGCCCTGGGCGACTCTCTCACCGAAGGCATAGGGGATCGTGTGGCGGACGGCTGGCGGGGATGGGCGGCGCTGCTGGCCCCGGGGTTGGCGTCGCGCGAGGGGGAGGTGCGGTTCCACAACCTCGCTGTCAGCGGCTCCCAGACCTTGGACGTGCTCGCGCGCCAGCTCCCCGCGGCGCTCGAGCTGCGGCCCGACCTGCTCTCGGTGATCGTCGGCGTCAACGACACCCTCCGCTGTACGTTCGACATCCGCGCGGTGGCCACCCGGCTTGACGAGGTCTACGGAGCCGCCGCGGGGCAAGGCGCCCAACTGCTCACCGCCTGCCTACCCGACCCGGGGGCCATGCTCGGCCTCCCGGCCGCGCTGGGCCGTCCGCTGGCCCGGCGACAACGGGCCGTCAACGCCGTCGTACACGCCCTGTCCGAGCGGCACCGCGCCGTCCACCTGCACCTCGCGGAGGACGAGTGGGTCGCCGACCGCGCCCTGTGGAGCGCGGACCGGCTGCACCCCGGCGAGCGTGGCCACCGACTCGTCGCCGCCCGCTTCCACGCGCTGCTCGCGGCACGCGGCCTCGCGACGGGCAGCCCGCCCTCGTGCGAACCCCAACTGCCCTTGCCCACCCGGTCGGCGAGCCTGCTGTGGCTGGCCACAGCGGGGACCGGATGGCTGGCGCGCCGGTGCACCGATCTGCTGCCCCAGCTGCTCACCCTCGCGGCCGACGAGGTGCGCCACCAGGTGCGGGGCAGCAGCGCCCGGCTCGACCTGAGCGCCACGCACGCGGTGACGGCGGCGCTCGCCGCGCTCACCGTGGCCGAGCAGCCGGAGGCGGCTTAAGGGCGCAAGGGTCCCTCAGTACCGTCCTGCCGGAACGAATCGCACAGGGGTGCCCGGCACCGCCTGCGCCGCCCCGGCCAGATCCGCCTCCCTGACCACCGCGATCACCGGATAGCCGCCGGTAGTCGGGTGGTCGGCGAGGAAGACCACGGGACGGCCGTCCGGCGGGACCTGGACGGCTCCGAGGACCATGCCCTCGCTGGGGAGTTCATCGGTGAACGCCCGCTCCAGGGAGGGCCCTTCGGTGCGCAGGCCGATGCGGTTGCTCGCCGATGACACGCGGTACGCGCGCGTGGTCAGCGTGCGGCGGGCCGCCGGAGTGAACCAGTCGGCGCGTGGTCCGTACGTCACCCTCAGGATCAGTTCGTGCGGTGGCGCCGCGTGCGGGACGGTGTCCACGCGCGCGTGGAGCGAGTTGGCCTGCCCCAGGGGGATGACGGTTCCGTCCGCGAGCGGCGGTGGACCGAGCCCGGAGAGCAGGTCCGTGGAGCGGCTGGCGAGCACCGGGTCGACGGCCACTCCGCCGCCGAACGCGATGTAGCAACGTACTCCGGAGACGGCCGCTCCGACGTCGAGCAGCGCACCTGCCGATACCCGCACGGGCGCTCCCCACGCCACCGGACGGCCGTCGACCGTCACCGGGCAGGGCGCGCCCACGACCGCCACCGTCACCGCGCAACGCGGGCGCACGGAGCAGCCGTTGAGGGTGGTCTCCAGGACGGCAGCCTCGTGAGGGTTGCCGACGAGGCGGTTGGCGAGGCGGGCCGCGGCAGGATCGAGCGCTCCGGAGCGGGGCACTCCCAGGTGGGCGTGCCCGGGGCGGCCCTGGTCCTGCACGGTGGTCAGTGCCCCGGCCCGTACGACGGCGAAAGCCCGGTCCGTCATCGTGCCTCCGACATGGGCACGAAGCGCACGCGCACCCCGGGAGTGAGCAGTGCGGCAGGCACGCGCGCGTGGTCCCACAGCACGGCGTCGGTCGTGCCGATCAGCTGCCAGCCGCCGGGCGAGGAGCGGGGATACATCCCCGTGTACGGCCCCGCCAGGGCGACACTGCCCGCCGGGACACGCGTGCGTGGCGTGTCGCGACGAGGCACCTCGTAGCGCCCCGGCAGTCCGGTGAGATAGCCGAACCCGGGCGCGAACCCGCAGAAGGCGACCCGGAACTCGGCCGCCGAGTGGATCCGCGCCACGTCCGTCACCGGCACACCCCAGTGCGCCGCGACATCCGCCAGGTCGGGACCGTCGTAGCGAACCGGGATCTCCCGTACGTCCTCCTCGCGTGCCGACAGCGGCGGGATCTCCAGGGCGGCGAGGTCCGCGCCGACACGATCGGGGTCGTCGAGGCCGTCCAGGAGCACCGTGCGGGCCGCGGGCACGATCTCCCGTACGCGGAGCAGGCCCGCGGCCCTGCGGCGCAGCAGCTCGGCGTGGAGCGCCTGCGCCTCGTCGCCGTCGGCGAGTTCGACGAGCAGCGCCAGGTCGCCGACCGGAAGCACCCTCACGCGAAGGCCTCCACCCGGACGCCCGCGGTCTCGAGGCGCGCCCGGACCTGCCGGGCGAGGGCCACCGCCCCCGGGGTGTCGCCGTGCAGGCACAACGAGCGCGCGCTGACATCGATCCGCCGGCCGTCCTGGGCTGTCACGGTTCCGAACCGGGCCATGCCCACGGAACGTTCGACGACGGCGTCCGGCTCCGCGATGACGGCGCCGTCGCTGCCGCGCGGCACGAGCGTCCCCTTCGGGGTGTACGCGCGGTCCGCGAACGCCTCGGTGACGACAGGAAGTCCGGCCTTGTCGGCCACCTCCAGGAAGAGCGAGGCGGGCAGCCCGAGGACGGGCAGCGTGTCGTCCGCGAGGAGGACCCCCTCGACGACCGCGTGCGCCTGCTCCTGGTCGTGGACGACCCGGTTGTACAGCGCGCCGTGCGGCTTCACGTACGACACGCGCGTGCCGGCAGCCCGTGCGAAGACCTCCAGGGCGCCTATCTGGTACGCCACTTCGGCGGCCAGCTCGTCGGCCGGAACGTCCATGGAGCGGCGCCCGAAGCCCGCCAGGTCGCGATAGGAGACCTGGGCGCCGATCCGCACACCGCGCGCGGCGGCCTGTTCGCACACGCGCCGCATGGTGGCCGCGTCCCCCGCGTGGAAGCCGCAGGCCACGTTCGCGCTGGTGACGACGGAGAGCAGCTCCTCGTCGTCGGTCAGGCGCCAGCGGCCGAAGCCCTCGCCGAGGTCGGCGTTCAGATCGATCACGGCGTCGGTCATCGGGGTAGTTCTCCTGTTTCCACTGTCTCCTGGGCCTGCCGGGTGGCTGCTCAGGCCACCCGGTACTGCTCGTCACGGGCGTCGGTGACAAACATCATGCCCGGCGCGTGCGTGATGGCGAACGGCGGCCGCGAAGCCATCACCGCGGCCTGCGGCGTCACCCCGCACGCCCAGAACACCGGGATGTCACCCGGCTCGGCGGCCACCGGATCACCGAAGTCGGGCCGGGTGAGATCGTCGATGCCGAGCGCCGCCGGGTCGCCGCAGTGCACCGGACTTCCGTGTACCGCGGGCAGCAGGGAGGTCTCCCTGATCGCCGCCGAGAGGTGCTCGGGCGGCACGTGACGCATCGACACGACCATGGGGCCGTGCAGGCGGCCTGCCGGACGGCAGGGTCGTTCGGTCACGTACATGGAGACGTTGCGGCCCTGCTCGACGTGGCGCAGGGGAACGCCGGACGCGGTCAGTGCCCACTCGAAGGTGAAGCTGCAGCCGATGAGGAACGACACCAGGTCGTCCCGCCACCGGTCGACCACGTCCGTCGGCTCGTCGACCAACTCGCCGTCCTGCCACACCCGGTAGCGCGGCAGATCGGTCCGCAGATCGGCGCCGGGCGCCAGGGGCGTGGTCCAGGAGCCCGCGTCCGTGACGTCGAGCACCGGGCACGGCTTCGGGTTGCGCTGGCAGAACAGGAGCATGTCGTACGCCCAGTCGGCGGGCACGGCGATCAGATTGGCCTGGGTGCGCCCTGCCGCCCAGCCCGCCGTCGGCCCGCTCGTGCCCGCTCGGAAAAGCGCGCGGGCCTCCTCGGGGCTGCGCAGGGCCGTGGTCGTGGGGCTCACAGCAGTTCCTTTCCGCGCGTCTCGGGCAGGCCGAACAGGGCGACGACGGCGATGGCGTAGCCCAGCGCGCCGAAGACCAGCGCACCGCCCACGCCCCAGCTGTCGGCCAGGAAGCCGACCATGGTGGGGAACACGGCGCCCACGGCGCGACCGGTGTTGTACGTGAAGCCCTGCCCCGTGCCGCGCACCGCGGCAGGGTAGAGCTCGCTGAGGAACGAACCGAAGCCGCTGAAAATGGCCGACATACAGAAGCCCAGCGGGAAACCGAGCACAAGGAGAAGGCCGTTGGCCCCGTCCGGGATGTTCGTGTACGCCAGGATGCTGGCCGCCGAGAGGAACGCGAACAGCGTGATGTTCCGTTTGCGGCCGAGGACGTCGGTGAGATAGCCGCCGGCCAGATAGCCGATGAAGGCCCCGGAGATCAGGAACGCGAGGTACCCGCCCGTGCCGACCACCGTGAGTCCACGCTCGGTCTTCAGGTACGTGGGCACCCAGGTGGCGAGCGTGTAGTAGCCGCCCTGGACGCCGGTGGACAGCAGGACCGCGAAGAGCGTCGTGCGCAGGAGCCCAGGCTTGAAGATCGCGGTGAAGGACCCCTTGTCGGCACTCTTCTTGCGCTCCTCGGCGGCCTCCGGGGCATCGTGCACATTGCGGCGTACGTAGACGACGAGGAGGGCGGGCAGCGCGCCGGTCCAGAACAGCACGCGCCAGGCGACGTCCGGGTCCAGGAACTGGAACACCACCGTGTAGACGATCACCGCGAGCGCCCAGCCGACCGCCCAGGCGCTCTGGATCGCGCCGAGCGTGCGGCCGCGGTTCTTGGCGGTGGCGTACTCGGCGACCAGGATCGCGCCGACCGCCCACTCGCCGCCGAAGCCGAGGCCCTGGAGGGCGCGGAAGACCAGCAGCGTCTCGTAGTTGGGCGCGAAGCCGCAGGCGACGGTGAAGACGGCGTACGTGACGACCGTGATCATCAGGGCCTTGACGCGGCCGATCCGGTCGGCGACCACGCCGGCGACGGCGCCGCCTATCGCGGAGACGACCAGCGTGACCGTGGTGAGCAGGCCGGTCTGGCCGCTGTCCAGGCCGAAGTACGCGGCGATCGCGACCATGCTCAGCGGCAGCGTGAAGTAGTCGTAGGAGTCGAGGGCGTAGCCGCCGAAGGCGCCCGTGAACGCGCGGCGGCCGCGCGGGCCGAGGGCGCGCAGCCAGCCGAACGCGCCCTTGTCCTCGGCGGGTTCGCCGTCCACGGGACGTGTGTCGGCCGTAAGCGTCTGGGGTGGAGGGGGAGTGCTCATGGGCACCTCGCAAGAGGGGGACGGAGGGTGCGGAGCGGGCAGGGTGCGGGGCACGGGTGGGACTGTGCCGTGTCCGACAACGTAGAGGATCGTTGAACGATCCCTCAATACCCATGTTGTCTCGTTCTTATATCTGCGATTGAATCCGGGGATGGCTGAGGGAATGGCTGAGGCGAGCGGGCTGGTCGACGACCGTGCGCTCCTGGGGCGAACCAGCACCGCGGAGCGGGTCTCGGACATCCTCCGGAGTCGCATCGCGGAGGGCTATTTCCCCCCGGGGGCACGGCTGTCCGAGGACAGCATCGGCGGCGCGCTCGGCGTCTCGCGCAACACGCTGCGCGAAGCCTTCCGCCTCCTCACGCACGAACGTCTGCTGGTCCACCAGCTCAACCGCGGGGTATTTGTCCGAGTTCTCACGATTGAGGACGTGGAGGACATCTACCGCACCCGGCGTCTGGTGGAGTGCGCGGTCGTCCGCGGACTCGGAGATCCGCCCTTCGCCCTCGACGGCCTCGCGAGCGTCGTCGCGGACGGCACGAAGGCGGCGCGCGAGCGGAAGTGGAAGGGCGTCTCCACGGCCAACATCCACTTCCACCGGGAGCTGGTGGCTCTCGCCGGAAGCGCCCGCACCGACGAGGTGATGCGCAGCGTCTTCGCCGAACTGCGCCTGGCCTTCCACGTGGTGGACGACCCCCGCCGACTGCACGAGCCGTACCTCGTCCGCAACCGGCAGATCCTGCGGACACTGGAGGACGGGGACGCCGCGGAGGCCGAGCGGCTGCTCGCGGTCTACCTGGACGACTCGCTGCGCGGCCTCGTCGACGTCTACGGCCGGCGCGTGGCGGAGGGCGAGCGGGCGAGCTCCTGAGCCCGCGCGGGCCGCGGCAGGGCACGGACGGGCCGCGGCAGGCACGGACGGGCCGCTGTCAGATCTGCGCCGTTTCGACCGTTGTCAGACCGAGGATCTAGTCTGTGCACCGTGACTTCGCCTGCCGTTTCGGACACCGCTCCGCCCCAGCTCAGCGCGGGGCCGAGGCCCGCTCTGGGCCCGGCCGCCGACGAGGGCCTGGCGCGGCGGCTCCGCGCGCTCGCCTGCACGGCGCCCCTGCACGACCTGGACGTGCGCAAGGCCAACCTCGCGGGCGAGTACTCGGTGTACGCGATGGCGGAAGTGGCCCTCTCCGCCATCGACCTCGTCACACTGAACATGGACTTCGACACCGGCGCCGACCATGAGCAGATAGTGGCCAGGCTGCTGCCGCGCGTCGGGGCCCAGGCGCCCCGTCGCCCCGTGGCCGAGCACGAGCGCGTGGCCCGCTGGGTCCTGGAGAACCTGATCAACGTCGGCAGCGTCGACCGCGGCTTCCGCGCCGTGTACGGCACGTTCGCGCCCGACGGCACCTATGTGCGCAGGGACTACGACTTCAAGCTCATCGAAGAGGTCCCCGGGTACGGGGGGAGTGTCTATCTCCGTACGACGGACGAGGCGGTCAACGTCCTCGTGGGCGCCCTCGACACCGACGTCACAAGCGCCCAGATCGCCGCCGAGGTGAAGCTCGAGGTGCTCATCAGCCGCGGCCGTCTCGCCGACGCCCAGCTCGCCGCTGAGCAGGCCCGGTACAGGACGGTGCAGTACTCGGAGACCCTCCGCCGGGCCCTGGACGCCACCCGGCGCAACGTCCGCGCGGTGGACTGGCTCCAGGCCGTCCCCGACATGATCGCGGAGGCGCTCGACCACGTGGCCGACCGCTACCGCCACGAGAACGCGATCCTGACGAACATCCGCAAGGCACGCGACGAGTCCGAGGACCCCGAGCACAAGCGCCGCGCCGCCGAGCTGGTCGACATCGTCAAGGACTGCATCCGCCGCCACACACAGCTCCAGTCCCGGCTTCTCGACGCGGGGCCGCTGTTCCGCGCCGAGCAGGACCGCCAGGCCTTCGCGACACCCACCGCGCGGAACGGACTCGATCTGTACGGCCAGCTCGTCGCGCCGCTCCTGCCGCTCCCCGTCGAGCAGGCCAGCCGCGTCACGAACGCCTTCTTCGCCCGCGGGACGGGACTGCGCACGCCCGTCTCCGTCCGCGTCGGTGACCTCGTCGACATACTGCTCACGCCGCCGCAGGAGCGCGAGCACCTGGGCGTGGAGATGCCCGAGCCCGACCTCATCGCCACGCCGGACGACAGCCGCTTCAGCGAGGAGCAGCTCGCCACGGCCATGGAACTGCTCGACCTGCCGGCCGACGCTCCAAGGCGCCTCTCCGGACTGCTCGCCGAAGCCCGCCGTACCGACACCGAACTGCCCTATCTGGTCGCCCTCCTCGCCGTCCACGCGGCGAGCCCGCCGGTCGGCACCGCCTATCGCCAGGGCGAGGAGAAGCTCCTGTTCGCCGTGGACGACGGCACGGAACTGGACGACCCGGAATTCGGCGGCGCCGACCTCATCGTGGGCACGGCGCTACTCGACGCCGCCGGCATGGCGGCCGGCCGGACGGAGGCCGCGTGAGCACTCCTGGCATGTTCGTGAGCACTCCCGACCCGCTCAAGACTCTTCAGTACGACCGCCGCAAGGAGCACAAGCCGTGACCGAGCACCCCGCAGAGCACGCCGCGTGGGGCGAGCCGGAGGCACCGGCGGCGCCCGCCGCGACCGCCGCCGTCACACCGGCCGACGCCGCCGACGCGGCGCGCCTGGTCGCCTTCGGGCTCCAGCCCAAGCTCCAGCCCGCACGCGACCAGGAGTACGCCGAACTCCTGCGCCGCTACCGCGAGGACCCGCCGTTCGCACGGCTCGCCGACGCCGTCGCCGCAGGCCTCGGGCTCGTCGTCCTGGAGGTGTCCCCGCGCGCGGGCATGGCCGTGACGGCCGCCGAGGACTCCGTGTTCGCCGTCCGCATGGGCGACTACGCACGCCGTACGGCCGCCGACTCCACCGACCGCTTCCTGCACGGCCTCGCCCATCTCGCCGTCGCCGCTCTGGCGTTCCCGCGCCCCGAGGACCTCGCCGACGACGGATACATCGGGCGGGTCACGGTCAACGGAGTGGACGCCTTCGTGCGCCAGGCCTGCCACCGCCTGGAGGAGCGCGCCGAGGAGCAGGGCGAGAACACCGACCCGGCGAGCGACACCCCCGGCCTGGAGGCCGCCTGGCGGATCTGGGCACGGCGCAGCTCGACGGGCGCCACCAAGGACGCCCGCCGGCTCGCCGGTTCGACCACCGGGATCATCGGCAAGGCCGTCGCGTTCCTCACCGACTCCGGGTTCCTGCAGCGCACGGGCGACGACTCCGGGGGCACGTACCGCACCACCGCCCGCTATCAGCTGCAAGTGCGCGACATGGCGGGCGGCGCCGCCATGGCCGAGCTCCTGGAGCTCGGCATCGTGCCCGTCACGGACGGGTCCGCGACCCTGCTGCCCCCCGACGAGACCGACGATCTGGAGCTGGCCGCCGACGCGGGCCTGCCCTTCCACCCCTGACGTCCCGACGCCACCACGCAACTTCCTGCTGTTCCGCACGACTTACGACGAGAGTCCGCCGCCATGTACGAGCTGTCCCGGGTCCGCCTCTACTCCATCGGCCCCGCCGGTGCGCGCTACGCCGACACCGTGCTTGACCTGCGCGGCGTAGGCGCCGAGGTCCCCGACCCCGCACCCGCCCAGGCGGAGTTCTTCGCGGAGGAGCCGACCGGGCCGCCGCGCCGCCCCGCGCCCGCGGGCGTGCTGTTCCTGGAGAACGGCGGCGGCAAGTCCGTACTGCTCAAGCTGATCTTCTCCGTGATGCTGCCGGGCCACCGGAACACCCTGGGCGGCGCGAGCTCTGGCGTGCTGCGCAAGTTCCTGCTCGCGGACGACTGCGGGCACGTCGCCCTGGAGTGGCAGCACACGCTGACGGGCGAGTGCGTCGTCGTCGGCAAGGTCAGCGAATGGCGTGGTCGGCAGGTCTCGAACGACCCGCGGAAGTTCGCCGAGGCCTGGTACTCCTTCCGGCCAGGACCCGGCATGAGCCTGGATTCGCTGCCGGTCGCCGAATCCACCGCCGTACGGCCCTCCGTGGAGGGCGTGTCGGGCGCGCAGGGGCGGCGGCGCACCATGAAGGGCTTCCGTGACGCGCTGACCGAGGCGGGCAAGGCGTACCCCCACCTCGAAGTGCACTGGGAGGAGATCCACGACCGCTGGATCGAGCACCTCGGCGACCTGGGCCTCGACCCCGAACTCTTCCGCTATCAGCGGGAGATGAACGCCGACGAGGGCGAGGCCGCGGGACTCTTCGCGGTCAAGAAGGACTCCGACTTCACCGACCTGCTGCTGCGCGCCGTGACGGACACACGGGACACGGACGGCCTCGCCGACCTCGTCCACGGCTTCGGCAACAAGCTGGGCCGCCGCTCCGAGCTCATCGCAGAGCGGGAGTTCACCGCGGGCTCCGTCGACCTGCTCGGGCGGATCGTCGACGCCGCCGACACGCGCTCACGCGCGCGTGACGTGCACGCGGGAGCCGAGCGGCGCACCCGGACGCTCGCCCGCCGCCTCTCCGCGCGAGGCGTCACCGAGCGGGGTCGCGCCGGGGAGCTCGCCGAGCGGGTCACCGCCGCCGCGCGGACCGTCACCGCGGCGGAAGAGGCACGCGGCAGGTCCGCGCTGATCTCCGCCGAACTGGCCTTCCGGCATGCTTCCTTGGCGCTCACTGTCGCCGAGAAGGCCGCCGCCGCGCAGCGCCGCGAGCTCGCGGACGCCCGCCAGCTGCACGCCGCCTGGCAGGCGGCCGAAGCCGTCCTGCGCCACCGCGCCGCCGCCGACCGCTCCGCGCGCGTGGCCTCCGCGATCCTGGAGGCCGAGCGGGACGCGGCGCCCGCGCTCGCCGCCCGCTCCAAGGCGGCGGCCGACCTCGTCCGGGTCCTGCACACCGCTGCCGAAGGCGCCGAATCGCTCGCCAACGAGGAGGAGGAGCGCTCCGCCGCACTCCAGGAGACCGGCGAGGCCGCTCACCGCGACGCCACCGTCGCCGCGACGGAGGCGCAGCGCGCCCGCAGCGAGGCCGGACACCTGCGCCAGCGCCTCACGGAGGTCGAGCAGGAGACCGCGGAGGCGGTCCGTGCGGGCTGGCTCGACGACACCGCACCGGACGCCGACCCGGCCCGCGCGGCGCTCGCCGCCAGCGACGCCGAGAAGAGCACGGTGACCGCCTGGGACACCGCCCGTGAGACCTCCCTGCGCGCCGCCGAGCACGCCAAGGAGGCCGCCGCCTCCGAGGCCCGCGCCGAACTCACCGCGGCCCGCGCGTCGGACGCGGCGGACGCCGCCGAGCACGCGTACGACGCGGAGCGCCGCGCCGCGGAGTCGATCGCCGAGGACGAGCGCCTCGCCGAGCTGCTCGGACTCCCGGGAGCGAGCTCCCTGGGCGGGGTGCCGCAGCCCCGTCAGGGGACGGGCGACACCCGCGACCGGGAGGGCGGGCCCGCAGCTGACGCCGGCGCCACGAGCCCGCCGGCCCAAGGCGCCCTCTCCCTCCTGGAGTTGGACCGCAGCGCCGACGACCTGCGCACACTCCTCGAAGAGGGCGTCGCCTCCGCCGAGCGGCAGCTCTTCGAACTGCGCACCGCGGCCGCCGACGACTCCCGGATCCTGGGCGCTCTCGGTGACGGCGGACTCCTGCCGCCGGGACCGGACGTCCTGGCCACCGTCGAGTTCCTCGGCGAGCACGGCATCCCCGCCCTGCCCGGCTGGCGCTACCTCGCCCAGGCCGTCGACCCCACCGACCACGCGCGCGTGCTCGCCGCCCGCCCCGAGTTGGTCGACGGCGTGGTCATCACCGACCCGGCCACCCACGCACGGGCCCGTGAGGCGCTCGCCGGCGCCGCCCTGCTGCCCCGCTCCGCGGTCGCGGTCGGCACCGCAGCGGCCCTCCTCGCGCCGACCCCCGGCGAGGACACACAGGGCGGCGACGTCTTCCTCGTACCGCCGAATCCCGCCATGCACGACGAGCACGCGGCCGACGAGGAGCGGACGACGCTGCGCGCGCGGGCGGCCCGGCGCGACGAGGAGATCAGGACGCTCGCCGTCCGCCTCACCAAGGACCGCGAGCTCGCCGCACGGCTCGCGTCCTGGCGCGGTGCCTGCCCCGCCGGACGCATCGAAGAGCTCGCCGTCGCCGCACGCAGCGCCCGCGTCTTCGCCGAAGAGGCCGAGTCCGAGCTCGCCGAGGCGCGTACGGTCCGCGCCGAGGCCGACGAGGCGGCGGCCGAAGCGGCACGCGCGCGTGACGAGCGCCAGGAGGCCGCCCAGCGCGCGCGGCGCTCCGCCGACGCCCTCGCGGGGCTTGCCTTCCGCCTGCGCGAGCGCGCGGGCTGGCAGACCAAGCTGCGCGAACTCGCCGATGACGCCGTCGAGTCGGAGGCTCGCGCCCAGACCTGCCTGGACCGCGCCCGCGCCGCCGACGAGGACCGCCGCTCCGCCCAGCGAGCCGCCGACGACGCCCGCCGCACCGCCCGCGCCCTGCGCGCCGAGCGCGCCGAGATCGCGGGCGCCCCCGAGGACCTACCCGAGGACACCAGCGCCCCCAAGACCTCACTGCCCGCACTCCGCGAGGCCTACCGCGCCGCGTCCCAGCTCTACGAAAAGGTCGGCGTCGGCGCCGACCTGCGCGCCGAACAGGCCCGCGCCGAGAGCGACGAGAGCGGCGCCCTCGCCGAGCTGGACCGGCTCAGCAACAAGGTCCGCACCCGCGCTGCCCTGCTCCTTGAGGGCACGGACGGTTCCGACGGCCCGTCCCGACAGGCCGCGTCCGCCCGCGCGGAGGCCCAGGTCCAGCTCATCGAGACCCGCGCGTCCGCCGCGAGCGAGCAGCTCGGCCGGCTCCGCGGCGAGGCCGAGCGGCTCGCCCCGCAGGACGGCGACGCGCACACGGAGCTTGCCGAAGACCTCGTCCCCGCTGACGCCGAGCACGCGCAGGCCCTTCTGCGCACCGCCACGAGCGAACTGGCCGCCCACACCGAGGCGTTGAGCCAGGCCAAGGACGCGCACGCCACCCTCCTGCACGCCCACCGCGCCGCCGAGGACGCCACCGGAGGCTTCGACGAGACCGCGGCCCTCCTGCGCGACCTGCTGCGCGAGCAACACCACGAGGACGAAGCGGCCGAAGAGCCCGAGCCCTTCCCCGGCTCCCTCGAAGAGGCACGTCAGTCCGCGGCCGAGGCCCGGCGCTCCCTGCGCGGCTGCGCCGCCGACCTCTCCGCCGCCGAGGCCGCCGTCCGCGAGGCCAGCGACATCCTCGTACGGCACGCGAACTCCACGCGCTACGAACAGGTGCGCACCCCCGCCCGCCAGCAGATCCGCGAACTGCCCGCGTCCGCGCTGCCGGAGCACGCCAAGAAGTGGGCCGACGCCTTCGCGCCACGCCTGCGTGTGCTCACCGACGAGCTGGAGCAGCTTGAGCGCAACCGCGACAGCATCGTGGACCGCCTGCGCGGACTCGTGGAGTCCTCGCTCGCCACGCTCCGGTCGGCCCAGCGGCTCTCGCAGTTGCCCGAGGGCCTGGGGGAGTGGTCGGGCCAGGAGTTCCTGCGCGTCCGCTTCGAGGAGCCCGACCAGGCCACGCTGACCGAGCGACTCGGTGAGGTCATCGACGAGGCCACGCGGGCCGCGGTCAAGAAGAACTCCGACATGCGGCGGGACGGAATGTCCCTGCTGCTGCGCGGAGTTCAGGCCGCCCTGGAGCCGCGCGGCATCGCCGTCGAGATCCTCAAGCCGGACGCCGTGCTGCGCGCCGAACGCGTCCCGGTCGGTCAGATGGGAGACGTCTTCTCCGGCGGCCAGCTGCTCACCGCGGCCATCGCCCTGTACTGCACGATGGCCGCCCTGCGCAGCAACGACCGGGGCCGCGACAAGCACCGGCACGCCGGCACGCTCTTCCTCGACAACCCCATCGGCCGCGCCAACGCCACGTACCTCCTGGAGCTCCAGCGGGCCGTGTCGGACGCCCTGGGCGTGCAGCTGCTCTACACCACCGGCCTGTTCGACACGACGGCGCTGGCGGAGTTCCCGCTGGTCATCCGTCTGCGGAACGACGCGGACCTGCGTGCGGGCCTGAAGTACATCAGCGTCGAGGAGCACCTGCGGCCGGGCCTGCCGCAGCAGGACCCGGCCGAGGAGACCGTGCACGGGGAGATCACGGCGACGCGCATGTACAAGCGCCCGGCGGCTACGGGCTAGCCCAACAGGCCGGTCAGCCACTCATGGAACTGCCCGATGTGATGCTCGGTCGGCACGAGCACCCCGCCCCCGCGATAGGCGCGTGACGCCATCGCGGGCTGGGTGCGCTCACAGGCCTCGAAGTCCTGTTCGTTGACCCGGTGGAAGAGCTCCACCGACTTGGCGAGGTCGACGCCGGACGCGACGACCTCGGGTGCGTACAGCCAGTCGCACTCCACGACCGTGCGGTCCTCGGCCAGTGGGAACATCCGGTGCAGGATCACGTGGTCGGGGACGAGGTTGATGAAGACGGTCGGCTTGATCGTGATCGCGTAGTAGCGGCGGTCCTGGTCGTCGGCGATCTCGGGCAGGCGCTCGAAGCCCGCGCTTCCGTCGACGGTGAAGCCGCTGACCTCCTCGCCGAACGAGGCGCCGTGCCCGACGTAGTACTGGGCGGCGAACCCGTCGGCGAACTCCGGCAGGACATCGGTCAGTTCGGGGTGGATGGTCGCGCAGTGGTAGCACTCCATGAAGTTCTCGACGATCAGCTTCCAGTTGGCGCGCACGTCGTACGTGACGCGCTTGCCGAGGGCGAGCCGCTCGGTTCCGTAGTGCTCGATGGACGCCGCGTCGCCCAGGCGCTCCACGGCCGCGCCCATGACCGTCTCCTCGAAGGAGGGTGGTTCGTCGGCCAGACACACCCAGGCATAGCCGAGCCACTCCCGCAGCGCGACCTTGACCAGGCCGTACTCGGTGCGGTCGACGTCGGGCATCTTCACCAGGTTCGGCGCGGCGATCAGCTTGCCGTCGAGGTCGTACGTCCATGCGTGGTAGGGGCATTGGAGGGCGCGGCGCACCTCGCCCGACTCCTGGGTGCACAGACGGGCGCCCCGGTGCCGGCAGATGTTGAGGAAGGCGCGCAGTTCTCCGGAGCGGGAACGGGTGACCAGGACGCTCTCGCGGCCGATCTGGACGGTGCGGAAGGCGCCGGGTTTGTCGAGGTCGGCCGCGCGCACCGCGCAGAACCAGAGCGACTCGAAGACGCGTTCCTGTTCCTGCCGGAAGATCTCCGGATCGGTGTAGAAGTGTCCCGGCAGCGTGGTCATCAGGCTGGCGGCGGACGGGGCCTCAGGGGTCGTCGTCACGGTGGCGTACTCCTCAAGCGGGCGCGGCGGCAAGGCGGCTGGGGTCGAAGAGCTCGATGGGGTGCTCGGTGGCGCCCCGCAGCGCCAGATCGGCGACGATCTCGCCGACGACCGGCACGAACTTGAAGCCGTGCCCGGAGAACCCGGCCGCGACGGTGACCGACCCGGGGTGGGCCGGGTGGCGGGCGATGACGAAGTGCTCGTCGGGCGAGTTGGAGTACATGCAGGTCGCGGCCTTGAGGAACTGGCCGGGCAGGGAGGGGATATGGCGGCCCATGTGCTCCGCCATCGCGGCGACCTCGTGGTCGTGGACCGTGCGCTCGATGTTCTCGGGCGTGCAGGGCGTGCCCTTGCGGAAGAAGGCGACCTTCGCGCCGAGTTCCGGGCCGTCGATGGCCGGGAAGCCGTAGACCTGCACGTCGTGCGCGTCCTCCCAGATGTAGACCGGGTGGTTCTGCGGCAGGAAGGGCCGCACGCCGCCGGTCGGCTGGAACCAGTACATGATCTGCCGCTCGATGGTGAACGGCACCCCGATGTCGGTCAGGAGCTGCGGCGCCCACGCTCCGGGGCAGATCACCAACTGCCCGGCGGTGTAGGTGTCTTCGGCGGTGTGTACGCGGACGCCGTCCCGATACGGCTCCCAGCGCGTCATCGGCTCCTCGAAGTGCAGATCGGCGCCCTGCTGCGTGGCGAGCTGCAGATGTGCGGCGACGGTGTTCTCGGGGCGGACGAGGCCGGCCCGCGCCTCGTACAGCGCGACTTCGTCGTCGCGTGGGCTGAGCGTCGGGAAGCGGCGGCGGATCTCGGGGGCGTCGAGCATTTCGTGGGGGAGGTCCCACTGCTGTGCGGAGAGCAGGGAACCCGAGACGGTGCGGCTCTCGGGGCGGCCGACCATCACGCCGCCGCACAGGGTGGCGATCTCGCGGCCGGTGTCGCGCTCCAGGCGCGCGTACAGCTCGTACGAGCGCAGCAGGAGCGGTACGTACGCCGGGTCCTCGAAGTAGGACTGCCGGGTGATGCGCGAACCGCCGTGGCTGGAACCGCGGTTGTGGACGGGGCCGAACTTCTCCAGGCCGAGGACGCGGGCGCCGCCCGCGGACAGGTGGTGGGCGGCGGCGCTGCCCATGCCGCCGAGGCCGATCACGATCACGTCATAGGTGGGGGACACGAAACTTCCTCCAGAGCGCTGATGGGGCTGCAACCGGCTACCGGCGGATGCGGGTCATCTTCGGGTCGAACAGCGGCTCCTCGGCGACCGTCGCGGAGACCTTCTCGCCGAAGTACTCGATGTGCACGCCCGCGCCCGTCTCCAGCGGCGGCAGCCACGCGTAGGCGACACAACGGCCCAGCGTGTAGCCGTACGAGGCGCTGGTGACGTATCCGGCCGGGACCCCGTCGACGTAGACGGGCTCCTTGCCCAGAATCACCGCGGCGGGATCGTCGAGCAGCAGTGCGGTGAGCTTCCGTGCTGGGGAGCCGAGCCGTTCGAGCGCGGCACGGCCCACGAAGTCGCCCCGGTCCATGCGGACCGCGAAGCCGACGCCCGCCTCGTAGGGGTTGTGTTCGGTCGTCATGTCGTGACCCCAGGCGCGGTACCCCTTCTCCAGGCGCAGGCTGTTGAAGGCGGACCGCCCCGCCGCGATCACACCGTGCCGCTGCCCCGCCTCCCAGAGCGTGTCCCAGAGGCGCAGCCCGGTGTCGGCGCTCGTGTAGAGCTCCCAGCCCAGCTCTCCGACGTACGACATACGCATCGCCGTCACCGGGACCTGACCGATGTACGTCTCCTTCGCCCTGAAGTACCCGAACGCCTCGTGCGAGAAGTCGTCGCGGGTGAGCGGCTGGACGAGGTCGCGGGCGAGCGGGCCCCAGACGCCGATGCAGCAGGTGCCCGATGTGATGTCCCGCAGGTGCACGTCGCCGGGGGCATGGCGCAGGAGCCAGTCCAGGTCGGCCGGGCTGTTGGCGCCGACCTGGAAACGGTCGGGGGCGAGCCGGGCCACCGTGAGGTCGGAGCGGATGCCGCCCGCCTCGTCCAGGAGGAGGGTGTACGTCACCGCACCGGGCTTCTTGGCCAGGTTGTTGGAGGTCATGCGCTGCAGGAAGGCGAGCGCACCGGGGCCCGTCACCTCCAGGCGGCGCAGGGGCGTCATGTCGTAGAGCGCGACCTTCTCGCGGGTCGCCTTCGCCTCCGCCGCCGCGATCGGCGACCAGTACCGCGCCGACCAGGCGTCGCGTTCGGGGACCTCGCCGTCCGTATCCGTGAGGAGCGGGGCGTTCGCCTCGTACCAGTGCGGACGCTCCCAGCCGCCGCCCTCCAGGAAGACGGCGCCCAACTGCTGCTGCCGGGCGTAGAACGGGCTGACCCGCAGCGGCCGCGGCTGCTCCATGGGCTGCAGCGGATGGAGGACGTCGTAGACCTCGACGAACTGCTGGGCGCCGCGGTCGGCGACGTACGCGGGAGAGCGCTGGGCGTCCTCGAAGCGGGTGAGGTCGCAGTCGTGCACGTCGATGGAGGGCCGCCCGTCCACCATCCACTCGGCGACCGCCTTGGCCACCCCCGCGGAGTGCGTCACCCACACCGCCTCCGCCAGCCAGAAGCCGCGCAGCGCACGGGACTCGCCGAGGACCGGCATGCCGTCCGGGGTGAAGGAGAAGACGCCGTTGAAGCCCTCCGCGACCTCGGCGCCGCGCAGGGTGGGCAGGAGCCAGCCGCAGTCCTCCCAACTCCGCGCGAAATCTTCCTCGGTGAAGGGGTACGAGGACGGCATGTCCGCCGCTTCGTCGTACGCCGGGACCGTGAACGCGTCCACGGGCAGCGGACGGTGGGCGTACGAGCCGATGCCGATGCGGTCGGTGTGCTCACGGAAGTACAGATCGCGGTCCTGGAACCGGAGGATCGGCTTCGAGGCCTCTGTGCGCGGGTCGTTGACGCCCGCGAGCTCGGGGAGTGGTTCCGTCTTCGCGTACTGGTGGGCGAGGGGGAGGAGGGGGATGTCGACACCGGCCATGCGCCCGATCACCGGACCCCAGAAGCCCGCCGCCGATACGACGTGGTCGGCGGGGAAGGTGCCCTTGTCGGTGACGACGGCGGTGACGCGGCCCTCCTCCCGCTCTATGCCGGTCACGGTGTGCCGGTCCACAAAGCGTGCGCCACGCGCGCGTGCCCGCTCGATCTGCGCACGGCAGGCGAGCACGGCGCGGGCGAGGCCGTCGTCGGGGGTGTACAGACCGCCGAGGACCTTGCTCTCGTCGATGAGCGGCCACATCTCCTTGCACCGGGCCGCGCCGACCAGCTCCGCACGGATGCCCCAGGAGGCGGCGTACCCGGCCTTGCGGTGCAGGTCGGCCCAGCGCTCGGGCGTGGTGGCCAGTTCGAGGCCGCCGACCGGGTTGAAGCAGGACAGGCCGTCCACTTCCAGGGCCCCGAACTTCTCCACCGTGTACGTCGCGAAGGCGGTCAGGGTCTTGGACGGTCCCGTCTGGAAGACCAGGCCGGGGGCGTGCGAGGTGGAGCCGCCGGGGGCGGGGAGCGGGCCCTGTTCGAGGACCGTGACGTCGGTCCAGCCGCGGGCGGTCAGCTCGTCCGCGAGGGAGCAGCCGACGATGCCTGCGCCGATGACGACGACGCGGGGCGCGGGGGCGCCGGGGCGGGGAGTCGGGGAGTCGGCACCGGGCTCAGGTGCGCGTGCGCGGTCGCTCACAGGACCACCACCGAACGCAGGACCTCACCGCGGTGCATCCTGCCGAACGCCTCCTCGACCTGGTGGAGCGCGATGGTCTCGGAGACGAATCCACCGAGGTCGAGCCGGCGGCTGAGGTACTGGTCGATGAGGATCGGGAAGTCCCGCGTCGGCAGACAGTCGCCGTACCAGGAGGACTTCAGGGCGCCGCCGCGCGAGAACAGGTCGATCAGCGGCAGGTCGATCTTCATCTCCGGGTCGGGCACACCGACCTGCACGAGCACGCCCGCGTGATCGCGCATGTAGAAGGCCTGTTTGTACGTCGACGGGGTGCCGACCGCGTCGATCGCGACGTCCACCCCGAAGCCGCCGGTGAGTTCGCGGACCGCGTCGACCGGGTCCGTGCCGCGGGAGTTGACGGTGTGCGTGGCGCCGAAGCGGGTCGCCCCGTCGAGCTTGGCCTCGTCGATGTCGACGGCGATGACGCGGCGTGCGCCCGCCAGCGAGGCCCCGGTGATCGCGGCGTTGCCGACGCCGCCACAGCCGATGACGGCCACGGTGTCGCCGCGGCCGACCCGGCCGGTGTTCACGGCGGCTCCGTAGCCGGCCATCACCCCGCAGCCGATGAGCCCGGCGGCCTCGGGGCGGGCCGCCGGGTCCACCTTCACCGCCTGCCCGGCGGCGACCAGGGTCTTCTCGGCGAAGGCGCCGATGCCGAGGGCCGGGCTCAAGGGGGTGCCGTCCAGGAGGGTCATGGGCTGGGCGGCGTTGCGTGAGTCGAAGCAGTACCAGGGGCGGCCCCGCAGACAGGAGCGGCAGGCTCCGCAGGGGGCGCGCCAGGCGAGTACCACGTAGTCGCCGGGGGTGAGGTCGGAGACGTCGGGGCCGACCGCCTCGATGGTGCCTGCGGCCTCATGGCCGAGGAGGAACGGGAAGTCGTCGTTGATGGCGCCCTCCCGGTAGTGCAGATCCGTGTGGCAGACCCCGCAGGCCTGCACGGAGACAAGTACCTCTCCCGGTCCGGGATCTGGCACGACGATCGTCTGCACCTCGACGGGTGCGCCCTTTTTCATGGCGACGACGGCACGGACCTCGTGTGGCACGGCCAGACTCCTCTGCTGTTGCGCACTGCACGACGGGTTGCGCTATGAGAGACATACTGGGAACGCCATCAAGAGGCCGTCAAGGGGTGGGAGTTAACCCTTGGCAAATCACCTGGACACGGCGAAACGCGATCGACACGAGCGGCCGGGTCCGGCGGAAACGCGACGAGGGCGGAGCCAGGAATCTCTGGCTCCGCCCTCGTCTCAAGCGGTCTGGTTCTCTGGCTCCGCCCTCGTCCGGGCGTCTGGATCCTCTGGCTCCGCCCTCGTGCCGGGCGTCTGCCGCCGGTCCGTCAGAAGCCGTAGCCCATCCGCCGCGACAGCTCCACGGCCGCGGCGACCGTGCGCTTGGCGAGCTCGGTCAGCCGGTCCTCGGTCACGCGGTACACCGGACCCGACGCGCTGAGCGCCCCGATCACCTTGCCGTCGTGCGCGCGCACCGGGGCGGCGACTGCGGCCAGGCCCACTTCCAGCTCCTCCACGGCGATGGCGTACCCCTGGTCGACGACGGCCTCCAGTTCGCCGCGCAGCGCCACCGTCCCGGTCACCGTGTGCTCGGTCAGGCGCGGCAGCGTCCGCGCGATCAGGCCCTCCCGCAGTGTCGTCGGCAGGTGGGCCAGGAGGATCTTGCCGCTGGAGGTGGCGTGCAGCGGGGTGCGCCTGCCGAGCCAGTTCTGTGCGGTCACGGACGCGGGGCCGCGGGCCTGCATGATGTTGACCGCGGCGTCGTCGTCCAGGATCGCGATGTTGACCGTCTCGCCCAGTTCGTCGGCGAGGTCGCGGCAGACCGGGCCGCCCTCCTGGGAGATGTCCAGACGCACTGCCGCCGCCCCCGCGAGGCGGAGTACGCCGGCCCCCAGGAAGTACTTCCCGCGGTCCTTGGCCTGGCCCACCAGGCCCCGGTTCTCCAGGACGCCGAGCAGCCGGAAGGCCGTCGACTTGTGCACCCCCAACTCGTCGGCGATCTCCGTGACCCCCGCCTCGCCGAGCCGGGCGAGTATCTCCAGGACGCTGACCGCGCGGTCCACGGACTGGACGGATCCGGGGGCTGCTTTCGGCTGCTTGTCGCGGGCCTTGGCTTGCTCCTCCGGGCGATTCTCGCGCGCTTCCTCGTTCTGATCAGGCTGTTTCCGCGTGCCGGCCATATCTCAACTCTCACCACCTCGCGGCCTGTTGAAGCCGCATCTTCGGGAAGCCCTTGACGCGGTGGGCATCCCGACCGGATTCTGTTGCGCATAGCGCTCCCTCGTGCGCCATGCGAAACATCATGTTACCGAAGGGTCCTGGGCCGAGAAGGTCTCAGGACCGGGCCGAGAGAGATCAAGAGGGGGGCCCATGATTCCCGTCTGCCGCCTTGAAGACCTCCCCGCGGGCGAATCCGTCCGTGTCGACACCACACCGCCCATCGCCGTTTTCAATGCCGACGGCGAGATCTACGCCATCGACGACACCTGCAGCCACCAGGACGCCTCTCTCTCCGAGGGGTGGCTCGAGGGCTGCCTGGTCGAATGCCCGTTGCACGCCGCATCATTCGATCTCCGTACCGGACGGCCGACCTGTCTGCCCGCCCGCCGCGCCGTGCGCACCCACCGGGTGAGCGTCGACGACGGCACGATCCACGTCCACCTCGTGGCCGAGGAGGGTTCCGCCGCATGAGGACCATCACCGTGGTGGGCGCCTCGCTCGCCGGGCTCTACGCGGCGCGCGAACTGCGCGCCCAGGGATACGACGGACGGCTCGTCATCATCGGCGACGAGCCGCACCCACCGTACGACAGGCCGCCGCTGTCCAAGGACTTCCTCACCGGCAAGGCCGACGAGGCCCAACTCGCCCTGTCCGACGACGAGGAGACCGACGAGCTCGCCGCCGAGTGGCTGCTCGGCGTACGTGCCCGGGGCCTCGACCCGCGCGGCCGCACCGTACTCCTGGAGGACGGCCGTACCGTCGCGAGCGACGGGGTGGTCATCGCGACCGGGGCGTCCGCGCGCCGGCTGCCGGGACCCTCCCTCGTGGGGGTGCACACCCTGCGCACCCTGGACGACGCCCGCGCCCTGCGCACGGAGCTGGCCGCCGGGCCGCAGCGGGTCGTCGTCATCGGCGGCGGGTTCATCGGCGCCGAGACCGCGTCCTCGTGCGTGGCGCTCGGGCACGACGTCACGGTCGTCGAGGCCGCCCCGCTGCCGCTGCTCCCGCAACTGGGCGCGGACATGGCGGCCGTGTGCGCCGGATTCCACGCACGCGGGGGAGCGGAGCTCGTCACGGGCACCGGCGTCGCCGCGCTGCGCGGCGACACGACCGTGCGCGCGGTGGAGCTGGCCGACGGCCGACTGCTGCCCGCCGATGTGGTCGTCGTCGGCATCGGAGCCACGCCCAACACCGGCTGGCTCGCCGGCTCGACCCTCGCCCTGGACGACGGGGTGCTCTGCGACGACGGCTGCGTCACCGGGCTTCCGCACGTGGTCGCCGTGGGCGATGTCGCCCGCGTGGGCGCCGCGCGGGCCGAACACTGGACGAGCGCCACGGAGCAACCCCGCGTCGCAGTAAGCAACTTGCTGGCCGGACACACCGCCGAGGCCGTGCGCCCGCTGCCGTACTTCTGGTCCGACCAGTACGGCTCCCGCATCCAGTTCGCGGGGCGTCGTCGGGCCGACGACACCGTGCGCCTCCTGGAGGGCTCACCGGAGGAGGGAAGCTTCCTCGCGGCCTACGAGCGGGACGGGTACACCACGGCGGTACTCGCGGTGGACCGGCCACGCCCGTTCATGCGGATGCGACGCGGTCTCCTGGCGGCGGAACCGGTCGCGGCCTGACTCCCGGCACTCCCGGCACTCCTGGGAACTCGCGGGGCTCCCAGGAACCCCCGGGCCCCTAGGAAACCCCGGTGGCTCCCTAGGGGTGGGACAACTGGACTCCCTAGGAGTGGGACAACTGCCGCGCGCCGCCGCGCCGCCGTATGCGTTCCTCGCTGCGCGCCGCCGTCCGGGCCTGCCGACGGGCCCGGCGCCGCTCGCGCCGCAGTTGACGTGCCGTGCTGCTCGGCACCGACACCACGCCGTGCCGCTGGTTCCACACCTGGCGGGTCACCCACACGTCCAGGACACCCCAGGTGGCGACCACGGTGCTGGCCACGCTGCTGAGCACCATCGGGAAGGACAGCCAGGATCCGGCCATCGCGCACAGGAAAGCGGTCATCGCCTGTATCAGGGTCAGCGCCACGATGATCACGGCACGCACCGCGGCCGTACGCACCGGATCGGGCAACCGCCGTCTGCTCGCCGGCTCCTCGATCCACAACTCCCTGCGCTCCTCGCCGGACTGACCCGCGGATGTCTCGTACTCATCCCCGGTCGTCCTCCGGCGCTCTGCCGTGCCCATCAACTCGTCACTCCCCCGATGCCCCACGGGCCGTTCGATGATGTCGGCGGATCCGACTCTCCAGTGGCTGCCCGATATACGCGGCTTTACGCCACCTGACGACGGCATGCGGTCCTCTGCTGCCCGCTGTCCCCAACTCCCGTACTGAAGGACGAATGAGAGGACGCGAAGATTCCCCGGCCGTTCGGAAAAGCGAAGAGATCCGGCCAACTGGGTAGATCGGTGAGGGGGGCTGCGCCGAGTGGCATGTGCCACAGGCGGGATGCAATCTCCCGAATTGGAGGGACAACTAGGGACGTCGCTTTCACGTCACGGCTGAAATCCGTCCGGACGTGCCTTCGAGTTGCTCGTGGGTCAGTAGTAGGCTCACGCCGTTTGTTGACGCACATGTGTGCCCCTGGCCATTGCGCGGCCGCAGGGGGCCGATCTGGGGGAGGCCATGCGCTTTCGCGGGAAGTCCATCCGCCGGAAGATCGTGGCATTGCTGCTGGTGCCGCTCATTTCCCTGACCGCGATCTGGGGTTTCGCCACCTACCTCACCGGTCAGTCGGCCAAGGACCTCATCGACGTCTCCAATGTCGTCGACAAGATCGGCTACCCGATCGAGGACACCGCCCGGGTCGTCCAGCAGGAACGCCGCCAGACCCTCGTCTATCTCGCCGACCCCCGCGCCTCCGACGCGCTCGCCGCCCTGCGCCGCAGCCGCACGGCCACCGATGACATGGTCGCCAAGGTCGTGGACAGCGCGGCCCACCCGGACGTGCGGGACGAGGTCACCGGACAGTCCGCCGACCGCCTCGCCTCCCTCCTCGACTCCTTCGACGGCCTCGAGTCGCTGCGCCGCACGGTCGAGGAAGGCACGATCACGCGCGCCGGCGCGCTGAAGATGTATACGAAGCTGATCGACCCCTGCTACGGCTTCCTGATGACCCTCCACGGTCTCGACGACGTGAAGATGGACCAGCAGGGCCGTGCGCTCGTCGGCGTGACCCGCGCCCGTGAACTGCTCTCCCGCGAGGACGCGTTGCTCGGCTCCGCACTGGTCGCGCGCCGCCTCACCAAGACCGAGATCCGGGAGATCTCCGACCTCAGGGCCCAGCGCACCCTGCTGTACGAGGTCAACCTCGCGCAGCTCCCGGAGGACGAGCGCGCCAAGTACGAGCGCTACTGGAACGGCGCCGAGACGACCGAGCTGAGGGCCGCGGAGAAGGCCGTCATCGATTCCTCGCCCGGCACTCCCCGCGCCGTCACGTCGGCGCGCTGGGGCGCCGCTTCGGGCAAGGCGCTCAAGGACCTCGCGGAGCGCGACCAGGCGGCGGGCGACCGCTTCCAGGAGCGCGTCGAGCCGGTGGCCGTCGGCGTGATCGTGCGGGTCGCCGTGGCGGGCGTGTTCGGTCTGCTCGCCCTGCTGTTCTCGGTCTTCATGTCCGTACGCATCGGCAGCAGCCTCGTCCGCGACCTGCGCCGACTGCGCCTGGAGGCCCACGAGGCCTCCGGCGTCCGGCTGCCCGGCGTGCTGCGCCGCCTGGCGGCGGGCGAACAGGTCGACGTGGAGACCGAGGCACCGCGCCTGACGTACGAGAAGGACGAGATCGGCCAGGTCGGCCAGGCGCTCAACACCCTGCAGCGCGCCGCGGTCGAGGCCACCGTCAAACAAGCCGACCTGCGCCGCGGCGTCTCCGAGGTGTTCGTCAACCTCGCACGGCGCAGCCAGGTGCTCCTGCACAAGCAGCTCACCCTGCTCGACACGATGGAGCGCAGGACCGAGGACACGGACGAGCTTGCCGACCTCTTCCGCCTCGACCACCTCACCACGCGCATGCGGCGGCACGCCGAAGGCCTCGTGATCCTCTCCGGCGCCGCCCCCTCCAGGCAGTGGCGCAAGCCCGTCCAGCTCATGGACGTGGTCCGCGCGGCCGTCGCCGAGGTAGAGGACTACGAACGCATCGAGGTGCGCCGCCTGCCGCGCATCGCCGTCACCGGGCCCGCGGTCGCCGACCTCACCCACCTGATGGCGGAACTCCTGGAGAACGCCACGGTGTTCTCGCCGCCGCACACCGCGGTGCAGGTCCTCGGGGAGCACGTCGCGAACGGCTTCACCCTGGAGATCCACGACCGGGGCCTCGGCATGGCGGCCGACGCGCTCCTGGACGCCAACCTCCGCCTCGCGGAGACCCCGGAGTTCGAACTCTCCGACACCGACCGCCTCGGCCTCTTCGTGGTGAGCCGCCTCGCCCAGCGCCAGCGCGTACGCGTCTCCTTGCAGCCCTCTCCGTACGGCGGGACCACCGCCGTCGTGTTCATCCCGGAGACACTGCTGACGGACGACGTACCGGACACGAACGGCGTCGGGTTCCGGCTCGACCGGCCGCAGCCCAAGGAGGCCCTGGGCCGCGACGCCGCGGGCGACAAGAAGGCCGCGCTCGGCCAGGTGCCCGTGCAACTGCCGGGGCTGCCCGCGTCCCTCCTCGACGGTCCCGTCGAGTTGGAGGCACCGGTCGGCATGGCGGGCCTCGACCCCTTCCCCGGCGCGCTCGGCGACCTCGACGACGCCGACAGCGAACGCGGCGGACTCTTCCGCCCGCGCCGCCGCGTGGCCGGTGTCCAAGGGGACGAACAGCACCAGCAGGCCCGCGACGAGCGGGAGACGGGCGAGCGCGAACCCACCCGCTCGGACGACCTGCCCCTACGCGGCAACGGCAACGGCAACGGAAATGGAAACAGCAGAGGCTTCGGTGATTCCGGCGGCTCCGGTGCCTCCGGTGACGAAGCGGCCCCCGGAGACCCCGTCGACCTGCCCCGACGCAGGACCCCGAAGCTGGTCTCCTCGCACGGCCGCCCCGTGACGCACAACAGGCCCCGAGGCGGGCCCGAGGACGACGACGCGGCACCGGAGCGCCCCGAGCGCTCCCAGGCCCCCGTGGGCCGCCCTCAGGGCGGCGCGGTGGACCGGGACCGCAACAGCCGCACCGTGGCCGAGCCCATCGACCTGCCGCGCCGCCCCGAGCCGCAGTCGGCCTGGCCCGACCTCTCCCCGCCGCACCGCGACGTCACCGCGGCCGACGCCCCGCCGGACCTCCCGCGCCGCAGCCGGCGCCCGGAGCCCGCGCGTACGGAGACTCCGCGCCCGGAGTCCGCGCGTACGGAGACCGAGCCCCGCGTCGGCGAGGCGCCGGCGCCCGCCACCGCCCCCGGCGGACTGCCCCGGCGCGTCCGCCAGGCCAATCTCGCCCCACAGTTGAAGGACGGGCCGGACCAACGCACGGAGCGCGACTCGTCCCCGGCCGCGACCAGGCCGGAAGAGCGCGACGCCGACGAGGTCCGCAGCCGGATGGCTTCGCTCCAGCGTGGCTGGCGGCGCGGCCGTGAAGAGAACGCCGCGGGCGACGACGCCTCCGACGGCACAGCACCAGGAACGACATCTGAGGGGGACGGTCGATGACCGCACCGAAGGCAGACGCACGTACCGCCGCATCCGGGGGATCGGGAGAGCTGAACTGGCTCCTCGACGACCTGGTGCAGCGGGTCGCCAGCATCCGCAAGGCACTCGTGCTCTCCGGCGACGGCCTGCCCACCGGCGTATCGCAGGATCTGACCAGGGAGGACAGCGAGCACCTCGCGGCTGTCGCCTCGGGGTTCCACAGCCTCGCCAAGGGCGTGGGACGCCACTTCAAGGCGGGCAGTGTCCGCCAGACCGTGGTCGAGCTCGACGACGCCTTCCTGTTCGTCACGGCCGCGGGCGACGGCAGCTGTCTCGCCGTCCTCTCGGACGCGGACTCCGACGTCGGTCTGGTCGCGTACGAAATGACGCTGCTGGTCAAGAGGGTGGGTGTGCATCTGGGTACGGCGCCGCGCACCGACCTGCCCACGGGAGGGTAGCGGGAGGGTATGAGCGAAGACGGCACAGGGACGCAGGGGACGCCTCGCTGGTTCGACGACGACGCCGGGCCCGTGGTGCGGCCGTACGCCATGACGCGCGGCCGGACCACCAGTCCGGCCCAGCACCGACTCGATCTGATCGCGGTCGTCATCGCGGAGGCCCGTGCCGGTGACCCCGAGGCGGACCGGACGCTGTCCCCGGAACACGTGGACATCGTCGGGCTCTGCCGTGACAGCCCCCAGTCGGTCGCCGAACTGGCGGCCGAACTGGACCTTCCGATCGGCGTGATCCGTGTCCTCATCGGCGATCTCGTCGACGACGAACTGGTGCACGTGACACGTCCCGTACCCCCCGCGGAACTGCCGGACGAGAGTATTCTGCGCGACGTGATCAACGGCCTCCGGGCGCTCTGAACAGCGCGGAAGCGGGAGTGAGACGTGACTGGCTGGCAGTTCTGGGTCGACAGGGGCGGTACCTTCACGGACGTCGTCGCGCGGCGTCCCGACGGGCGGCTCCTGACGCACAAACTCCTGTCGGACAACCCGTCCCGCTATGCCGACGCCGCAGTCGCGGGCATCCGTGAACTCCTGGGCGCCGAGCCCGGCGTACCCGACGACACGGCGGACGTCCCCGTCGACGTCGTCCGCATGGGTACGACCGTCGCCACCAACGCCCTCCTGGAGCGCAAGGGCGAGCCCACCGCCTTGGTGATCACGCGCGGCTTCGGCGACGCCTTACGCATCGCCTACCAGAACCGCCCCCACATCTTCGCCCGCGAGATCGTCCTCCCGGAGCTCCTGTACGACCGCGTCATCGAGGCCGACGAGCGGGTCACCGCCGAGGGCGAGGTCCTGCGGGAACCCGACCTGGACGAGCTTGCCGGGCCGCTGCGCCAGGCGTACGAAGACGGCATCCGGGCCGTCGCGGTGGTCTGCATGCACAGCCATCTGTACCCCGCCCACGAGCACGCGATCGCCGAACTGGCCGTCCGCACCGGATTTCCCCAGGTCTCACTCTCCAGTGAGGTCAGCCCCCTCATGAAGCTCGTGCCGCGCGGTGACACGGCGGTCGTCGACGCGTATCTGTCGCCGGTCCTGCACCGCTACGTCCAGCACGTCGCCGATGAACTCCAAGGCGTGCGTCTGATGTTCATGCAGTCCAACGGCGGCCTCACCGAAGCGGGTCAGTTCCGCGGCAAGGACGCGATCCTGTCCGGGCCGGCGGGCGGCATCGTCGGCATGGCACGCATGTCGCAGCGCGCGGGCTTCGACCGTGTCATCGGCTTCGACATGGGCGGCACGTCCACGGACGTGTCGCACTACGCGGGCGAGTACGAGCGGGTGTTCACCACGCAGATCGCGGGCGTGCGGCTGCGCGCGCCGATGCTGGACATCCACACCGTCGCCGCGGGCGGCGGCTCCGTGCTGCACTTCGACGGAAGCCGCTACCGCGTGGGCCCCGACTCGGCGGGCGCGACTCCTGGCCCGGCGGGCTACCGGGGCGGCGGCCCGCTCACCGTCACCGATGCCAACGTCGCCCTCGGGCGCATCCAAGCCGCCCATTTCCCCCGGGTGTTCGGCCCGGACGGAGATCAGCCGCTCGACGAGGCACTCGTACGCGACCGCTTCGCGGAGCTGGCCCGCGACATCAGGGAGCGCACCGGGGACGACCGCACCCCCGAGCAGGTCGCCGAGGGCTATCTGCAGATCGCCGTCGCCAACATCGCGGCCGCCGTCAAGCGGATCTCGGTCCAGAAGGGCCACGACGTCACCCGCTACGCGCTCACGACGTTCGGCGGCGCGGGCGGCCAGCATGCCTGCATGGTCGCCGACTCGCTCGGCATCCGCACCGTCCTCGTACCGCCGATGGCGGGGGTGCTCTCCGCGCTCGGCATCGGCCTCGCCGACACCACGGCGATGCGCGAGCAGTCCGTGGAGGCCCGCCTCGAACCGTCCGCGATGCCGCGCGTCCTGAAGACCGCCGACGACCTGGAGGAAGCGGCCCGCGCCGAACTCCTCGCCGAGGACGTGCCCGAGGACCGCATCCGCGTCACACGCCGCGCCCAGCTGCGCTACGACGGCACCGACACCACGCTCACCGTGGAGCTCACGGAGCCGGACAGCATGATCCGTGTCTTCGAGGAGAGCCACCGCACCACCTACTCCTTCACCCTGGACCGCCCCGTCGTCGTCGAGGCCCTCTCCGTGGAGGCCACCGGCCTGACCGAGCAGCCCGACCTCTCCGCGCTCGCCGGTGACGCGCGCCTCGGCACGCCGGAGACGGTCAGCCTGCACACGGGCGGCACCTGGCGCGACGTACTCCTGCACCGCCGCGAGGAGTTGCCGCCCGGCGAGACCGTCGACGGACCCGCGATCATCACCGAGGCCAGCGCCACGACGGTCGTGGACGACGGCTGGCAGGCGGCCATGACACGCGAGGGACACCTGGTCATGGAACGTGTGGCCGTGCCCGAGGGTTCCGCCGCGAGCACCGAGGCCGACCCCGTCCTGCTCGAAGTCTTCAACAACCTCTTCATGTCGATCGCCGAACAGATGGGCGCCCGCCTGGAGTCCACGGCCCAGTCGGTCAACATCAAGGAGAGGCTCGATTTCTCCTGCGCGCTCTTCGATCCGGACGGCAACCTGGTCGCCAACGCCCCGCACATCCCCGTGCACCTCGGCTCGATGGGCACCAGCGTGAAGGAGGTCATCCGGCGCAGGGACAGGGGCATGCGCCCCGGGGACACCTACGCGGTCAACGACCCGTACCACGGCGGCACCCACCTCCCGGACGTCACCGTCATCACGCCGGTGTTCGACACCCAGGGGGAGGAGGTCCTGTTCTACGTGGCGTCGCGCGGCCACCACGCGGAGATCGGTGGCATCGCGCCCGGCTCCATGCCGGCGAACAGCCGCACCATCGAGGAGGAAGGCATCCTCTTCGACAACTGGCTCCTCGTAGAGGGCGGTCGCTTCCGCGAGGACGAGACCCACAGCCTGCTCACCGACGCCCCCTACCCCTCCCGTAACCCGGCCACCAACCTCGCCGACCTGCGCGCCCAGATCGCCGCCAACCAGAAGGGCGTCGACGAAGTCGCCCGCATGATCGAGAACTTCGGGCTCGACGTCGTCCAGGCCTACATGAGGCACGTGCAGGACAACGCCGAAGAAGCGGTACGCCGCGTCGTCGACGCCCTCGAAGAAGGCGAGTTCGCCTATCCGACCGACTCCGGAGCGGTCATCCGGGTCCGCGTCTCGGTCGACCGCGAAGCCCGCTCGGCGACCATCGACTTCACCGGTACGTCGCCTCAGCTCGCCACGAACTTCAACGCGCCCTTCGCGGTGGTCAACGCCGCGGTCCTGTACGTCTTCCGCACCCTCGTCGCCGAGGACATCCCGCTCAACGACGGCTGCCTGCGCCCGCTGCGGATCATCGTGCCGCCGGGCTCCCTGCTCGCGCCCGAGCCGCCCGCGGCCGTCGTCGCCGGGAACGTCGAGACCTCACAGGCGATCACCGGTGCCCTCTACGGCGCCCTGGGCGTCCAGGCGGAGGGCTCGGGGACGATGAACAACGTCACCTTCGGCAACGACCGCCACCAGTACTACGAGACGGTCGCCTCGGGGTCCGGGGCGGGCGACGGCTTCGACGGCGCGTCCGTCGTCCAGACCCACATGACCAACTCCCGGCTCACGGACCCCGAAGTCCTTGAGTGGCGCCTTCCCGTGCTGCTCGAGGAGTTCGCGGTGCGCCGGGGCAGCGGCGGCACCGGCACATGGCGCGGCGGGGACGGTGCAGTGCGCCGCATCCGCTTCCGCGAGCCGATGACGGTGTCCACGCTCTCGCAGCACCGCAGAGTGGCGCCCTACGGCATGGCGGGCGGCAGCCCCGGAGCGCTCGGCACGGGCCGCGTGGAGCGCGCCGACGGCAGTGTGCAGGCGCTGGAGGGCAGCGACTTCGCGGACGCCGGCCCCGACGACGTACTCGTGATCGAAACGCCGGGCGGCGGCGGATACGGCCGTGCCCCGCGCGACAGCAGCGGCACAAGCGCGAACCCCGAGACGCACACCCCCGAAACGCATACCCCCCGAAGCAACTGATGCAGGAGAAGCAAGCGATGATCTTCAAGCGTTCTGAGCGCGGCAAGGCCCCCGTGGAGCCGGTCACGCTGAAGATCCTGGTGGCGGGCGGCTTCGGCGTGGGCAAGACGACCCTCGTCGGCGCCGTCAGCGAGATCAAACCGCTGCGCACCGAGGAGCTGCTCAGCGAGGCGGGCCGTCCGGTCGACGACACCAGCGGCGTCTCGGGCAAGCACACCACCACCGTCGCGATGGACTTCGGCCGGATCACGCTCCGCGAGGACCTGGTCCTCTACGTCTTCGGCACCCCGGGACAGGACCGCTTCTGGTTCCTCTGGGACGAGCTGGCCACCGGAGCGCTCGGTGCCGTCGTCCTCGCCGACACCCGCCGCCTGGAGGACTGCTTCGCGGCCGTCGACTACTTCGAGCGCCGCTCCATACCGTTCGTCGTCGGCGTCAACTGCTTCGAGGGCGCCTCCCGTTACCCCGCCGACGCCGTGCGCCAGGCGCTCGATCTGGATCCCGGCGTCCCCGTGGTGATGTGCGACGCACGCGAGCGGCAGTCCGTCAAGGAAGTGCTCATCGGCGTGGTCCAGCACGCGATGGCGGCCGCGGCGGCGGCCAGGGAGCCCGCCACCACGTGAGCGCGGGAGTGCGTGACCACCTATCCGCGTGAACACGTGCAGAACCACGGCTCGTACCCCCGCCGACCGGGGTACGGGCCGTGGTCATCCTCGGCTCGGCCTCCGGCTCAGCTCGCGCCGTCCTCGTGCCAGCCGAAGCTCCGCTCCACCGCCTTGTGCCAGTTGTGGTACTCGCGCTCACGCGCCTCGGTGTCCATCACCGGCGTCCACTCGACCTCCTGCTGCCAGTGCGCCTTCAGCTCGTCGAGGTCGTTCCACACGCCGGTCGCCAGGCCCGCGGCGTACGCGGCTCCCAGACACGTCGTCTCGGAGACCTTCGGACGGATCACCGGCACCCCGAGAACGTCCGCCTGGTGCTGCATCAGCAGATTGTTCTTGGTCATGCCGCCGTCCACCTTCAGGGTCCGCAGCTGCACCCCGGAGTCCTGGTACATCGCGTCGACGACCTCACGGGTCTGCCAGCTGGTCGCCTCCAGGACGGCACGCGCCAGATGCGCCTTGGTCACGTACCGGGTGAGTCCGGTGACCACACCGCGCGCGTCGGAGCGCCAGTAGGGCGCGAAGAGGCCGGAGAACGCGGGGACGATATAGGCGCCGCCGTTGTCCTCCACGCTCGCGGCCAGCGGCTCGATCTCGTCGGCGCTGCGGATGATGCCGAGCTGGTCGCGGAACCACTGCACCAGGGCGCCGGTGATCGCGATCGCCCCTTCGAGGCAGTAGACGGGCGCCTCGGAGCCGATCTTGTAGCCCATCGTGGTGAGCAGCCCGTTCTTCGAGGGGACGGGCCGGTTACCGGTGTTGAGCAACAAGAAGCTGCCCGTTCCGTACGTGTTCTTGGCCGTCCCCGTGTCGTAACAGGCCTGCCCGAAGATGGCCGCCTGCTGGTCGCCGAGGGCGGAGGCGACCGGCACACCGGCGAGCTGTCCGACGGCGGTGCCGTAGACCTCGGCCGACGACCTGATCTCCGGGAGGATCGCCTCGGGGACGTTCATCGCGGCCAGGATCGACTGGTCCCACTGGAGCGTGGCCAGGTTCATCAGCATGGTGCGCCCGGCGTTCGTGACGTCCGTGACGTGCACGCCGCCGTCCGTGCCGCCGGTGAGATTCCAGATCAGCCACGAGTCGATCGTGCCGAAGGCTATCTCGCCGCGCTCGGCGCGGGCCCGCAGACCGGGCACGTTGTCGAGCAGCCAGGCCGCCTTGGGCCCGGAGAAATAGCTCGCGAGGGGCAGCCCGGTCTGCTCCCGGAACCTGTCCTGGCCGTCGGCGCCGCCCAGTTCGTTGCAGAGCGCCGAGGTCCGGGTGTCCTGCCAGACGATCGCGTTGTGCACGGGCTTGCCCGTCGCGCGGTCCCAAAGGACCGTCGTCTCACGCTGGTTGGTGATGCCGAGCGCGCTGACCTGGTCGGCACGGAGCCCGGCCTTGGCGATCGCTCCCGCGACCACGGCCTGCACCTTGGACCAGATCTCGGTGGCGTCGTGCTCCACCCACCCCGGCTTCGGAAAGATCTGCCGGTGTTCGCGCTGGTCCACGGCGACGATCTCGCCCGCGTGGTTGAAGATGATGCAGCGGCTTGAGGTGGTGCCCTGGTCGATGGCGGCGACGAACTTCTCGGAGTTGTCCGGCATGGCTACCCCTTGAGTCAGAAGGCTACGTTGTAGATGAGTCCTGCCAGAGCTCCGCCGATCAGCGGCCCGGCCACGGGCACCCAGGCGTAACTCCAGTCGGACGTGCCCTTGTTCGGGATCGGCAGGAACGTGTGCACGATGCGCGGGCCCAGGTCACGGGCAGGGTTGATGGCATAGCCGGTGGGCCCGCCGAGCGAGAGGCCGATGCCGACGACCAGGAACGCCACGATCAGCACGAGCGTGCCGGACTCGCCGAGCCCCTTGGTGAGTCCGAAGGCGAGCAGCGGAAGCACCAGGGCGATGGTCCCGATGATCTCGGTCATCAGGTTGGCGACCGGGTTACGGATCTCGGGGATGGTCGAGAAGATGCCCAGGGTGGGCAGCGGCGTATCCACGCCCTGCGCGTCCTTCTTGCCGCCGCGCGTGGCGTTGGCGTTGAACTGCGCGAAGTAGACGAGATACGCGAGTACGGCGCCGAGCATGGCCCCGATCATCTGCCCGAGCACGTAGATCCAGACGTCGCCCCACTCGCCCGTGTCGACGGCGATGCCGAGTGTGACGGCCGGGTTGAGGTGACCGCCGGAGAGCGGGGCGGCGGTGTACGCCCCCGCCATCACGCCGAAGCCCCATCCGAAGGCGATGACGATCCATCCGGAGGCCTTGGCCTTCGAATAGTTCAAGGTGACGGCGGCGCATACGCCGGCGCCGAAGAGAATAAGAATCGCGGTGCCGATGATCTCACCGACGAAGATGTCCCCATTCGAGTACATGGCGGCTCCTAGGCCCTCGCCCGGGGCTGTGGCCCCGGTACTCCCGTGCAGGGTGTGTTCCCACGACTACTGCCTGGCTGCGCCCGGTGCCGTCAGCCGAAGGCAGGGGAGATCCCGCGCCCCGCCCGGCTTCCATGGCGAGCGTGCCGTCGCAGTCGAATCGCCCAGAGGGGGATGACCCGCTGAACAGGCCCTTCGTGCAGACCCTTCACGCGTACACGGGCCCTGAGTGGCGCGGAGCCGAAGTGCGGCGATGCCGACTGACACCGGAAGTGTTCACCGGTGGTGATGGAGCGTCAAGGTCGCGGACGGCAACGGTTAACCGGCGTGTGTCCTTCCCCCGCGACGTGCCCGCGCTCTCCCCTGCGGCGTGCCCGCGCTCTTCCCCCGTGAAGTGCCGCGCAGGCCCGTGACAGCGCTCAGCGCACCGCGACGACCGAGGAACCGTGCCCGAAGAGACCCTGGTTCGCGGTGATCCCCGCGCGTGCCCCCGCCACCTGCCGCCCCCCCGCGGTGCCCCTCAACTGCCAGGTGAGCTCGCAGACTTGGGCAATGGCTTGCGCCGGCACGGCCTCTCCGAAGGAAGCGAGCCCGCCGCTGGGGTTGACCGGTATGCGGCCGCCGAGCGCGGTCGCCCCCTCCCGCAGCAGCTTGGCCCCCTCTCCCTCGCCGCAGAGTCCCAGGTCCTCGTACCACTGCAGTTCGAGCGCGGTGGAAAGGTCGTAGACCTCCGCGAAGGACAGCTCCTCGGGCCCGATGCCCGCTTCTTCGTACGCCGTGCGAGCGATGGAGGCGCGGAACGTCCCGTCGGCCGGTGCCACGGATGCCGCGGAGTCCGTCGCGATGTCCGGCAGGTCCAGGACGGTGTTCGGATACGTCGGCGTCACCGTGGACACGGCCCTGATGCGCACGGGGGCTGTCGCACCGTGCCGCCGCGCGAACTCCATGCTGCACAGAACGAGCGCCGCCGCCCCGTCGGAGGTGGCGCAGATGTCGAGCAGCCGCAAGGGGTCGGCGACGACGGCCGACGCCGCCACGTCGTCGGCGGTGACGGTCTTGCGGTAGCGCGCGTTCGGATTGAGCGCCCCTGCCGCCGCGTTCTTCACCTTGACCTGGGCGAAGTCCTCCAGTGTGTCGCCGTGCACCGCCATCCTGCGGCGTGCGTACAGGCCGAAGTACGTGGGGTTGGTGGCGCCGAGGACCCGGAACCGCAGCCAGTCGGGGTCGTCGTGCCGATCCCCTCCCGCGGGGCGGAAGAACCCCTTGGGCGCGGCGTCGGCCCCGACCACCAGGACGACGTCGGCCAGGCCCGCGAGGATCTGCGTACGCGCCGTGTTGATCGCCTGTGCTCCGGACGCGCACGCCGCGTACACGCTCGCGACGCGTGCGCCCTGCCAGCCGAGCGCCTTCGCGAACGTCGCCCCGGCCACGTACCCGGGATAGCCCCCGCGCACCGTGTCCGCGCCGACGATCGAACCCACGTCACGCCAGTCCACCCCGGCGTCGGCGAGCGCCGCGCGGGCCGCCGCCGTGCCGTACTCGACGAAACTCCGGCCCCACTTGCCCCACGGGTGCATGCCCGCGCCGAGCACCGCCACCTCGCTGCTCATGCGCCCACCCCCACAGGCCGCCAGTGCCACGTCGTCCAGACCGTCGCCGAGTCTTCGTCCCCGGCGTCCCCGTCGTTTCCGTCGTCCCCGTCGTTTCCGTGGGGCCCATCGAGCACGCCGGGGACGACCTCTACCGCCATGCCGACCTCGAGGTCGGCGACGCTCACCCCCGAAGCCGCCTGTCCGAGCACCACCATCCGCTCCGCTTCCAGCTCTACAGCGATCAACGTGTAGGGCTGCCACGGAAGTTCCGGATCGGAGACATAGGGCGCGGGTGGCCGGTAGCGGCTGTCCGTGTACGACCAGATGCGGCCGCGCGGGGAGAGCGGCACCTCGTCGAGGTCACCGCCCGAGCAGCCGGGATTGCGGCAGAAGCCGTCCTCGCGGGGGAAGAAGACACAGGCGCAGGCCGAGCAGCGCGTGCCCAGAAGGCGGAAGTTGTCTCCCTCCCCGGCGAACCAGTCGGCCACCACGGGAGTACGCGTACGCGACAAGGCTCCTCCACGACACTGGATCTGACGGAACGTCAGAAGTGTGCCACGGGCAACCGGATCGCGTCAGTAGCGCGGCACCCCCTACTTCCCGCCCAGCGAGCGACGCGCCACGGGGAAGTCGAAGTACGTGTCAGGGAAGAGCTCGGGCTTGTACGTGAAGTGCCACCACTCCTCGGGGAGATTCACGAAGCCGACCTTGGTCAGCGCCCCGCGCAGCACGTCGCGGTTGGCGCGCTGCTCTCCGCTGATCCGCGGGTCGTCCGTGTGGGAGAGGGTGTCGAAGCAGTCGAACCCCGTCCCCATGTCCACGGAGTTGTCGGGGAACCGCGCGTCCTTGGGTCCGTAGCAGGGCGTGAGCGCCTCTCCGGGGACGTACGGGCGGGTCGGCAGAGCGGGCAGCTTCACGACCGTCAGATCGACCGTCGAGCCGCGGCTGTGCCCGGACTTCGCCGCGATGTAACCGTCCTCGAACAACCGCGACTTGTCGACTTGGGGATAGAACTCCGCCTTCATGCGGACGTCGCCGAGATCCTCGGCCCAGCGCACGAACTGGTCCACCGCCCGCTGCGGCCGGTAACAGTCGTACACCTTCAGGGAGTAGCCCTTGCGCAGCAGCGTCCGCTGCGCCTTGTGCAGCGCCTTCGCCGCGGGCTCCGTGAGGATGCACATCGGCTTCTTGTAGCCGTCGATGGGCTCACCCACGAAATTGTGCGGCGTGAAGTAGCGCATCTCCTGGATGATCGTCGGGTCGACGTCGCGCAACGCCACGAACGCGTCGGGCGCCTTGGGTTCGGGCTTGGCGTGGGCGGGCGCGGGGGCGGCGGCCACGGCGACCAGAGCGGTGGCGGTGACGGCGAGATTCCGCAGGGCGGGGGCAAGTCCTGTCATGAACCCTGCATCTATCAGGATCCGGACCCGCAGGGAAAGACCGTCACCGGAGTGATCGGATACAGTCCGCCGCGTGTCCGCATCCCAGCACCGCGCCGAAACCGCCCCGGGCTCCCACTGTTCGAGCTGCGGAACGCCTTACGGGGACCGCCTTTCCACCTGGCCCCGCACCTGCGCGGCCTGCGGCACGGTGGCCTACCGCAATCCGCTGCCCGTGGCGGTGGCGCTGCAGCCCGTGTACGACACCAAAGGCACCGCCCTTGTCGTCGTGACCCGGACCATCGCTCCCGCGCGCGGGGGAGTCGCCCTGCCCGGAGGGTTCATCGACGACCGCGAGGACTGGCGGGACGCCGTCGTCCGCGAGCTCAAGGAAGAGACCGGCATCAGCGCGGCCGGCCGGGACGTCCGCCTCGCGGAGGCCCTCAGCGCCCCCGACGGTCACCTGCTGCTCTTCGGGATGCTGCCCGAGCGCCCGGTGGCCGAGCTGCCGGACCCCGCCCCGACGGACGAGACCGAAGGCTGGCACCTGCTCCACCGCCCGGCCGAACTGGCCTTCCCTCTGCACACGTCGGTCGTGCGCGCCTGGTTCGAAGGGCGCTACATCTGACGCCGCGGCACTCCTCGCACCGTCACCCGCAGCCCGACCTCGCCCGCGGCCTCCTCGGTGTCCTCGGCGCCCCGGCCGTCCCGCTCGACCACCACATGGCCCCCGACCCACCGCGCGGCGAACCGCTCGATCTCCGGCTGATCCCACCCGTCACCCGCGTCCCTGACCACCAGGCCGCCTCCCGTACGCCCAGGAGCGGGCGCCCACACCTCCAGCTCCAGCCCGCCGTCAGCGCCCCGCACCGGCAGTACTGCTCCGGCCCGCGCGAGCACAGGAATGCGGGACAACGGCGCCTCCAGAAGCACACGGGCAGGCCCTTCGTACGCCTGGCCGGTCGCTGTGTCGTACCAACGCCCCGGTGGCAGCCGCACCGCACGGCGCACGGCCCCCGGTTCGAACACGGGCGCCACCAGCAGACAGTCGCCGAGGAGGAACGCGTCCTCGCAGTCACGCAGCGCGCGGTCCTCGGGGCTGCCCCACCACAAGGGCCGCACGTACGGCGTTCCCGTACGCCGCGCCAGATGCGCGAGCGTCACGAAGTACGGCATCAGCCGCCGGCGTTCGAGGAGCGCCACGCGCGCGTGCTCCAACACTTCGGGACCGAACTCCCATGGTTCCCTGCGCCCGGCCCGCAGCGATGCGTGCGTACGGAACAGCGGCAGATACGAGCCGAGTTGGAACCAACGCAGATACAACTCGGGCGACGGGCTCCCGTCGAACCCGCCCACATCGGGACCCGAGTACGGAACGCCGCACAGCCCCAGGCCGAGCACCAGCGACAGGGACGCCCGCAGCCCCGGCCACCCCGTGGCCACGTCCCCGGACCACGTCCCTCCGTAGCGCTGCATTCCCGCCCAACCCGAGCGCGAGAAGAGGAACGGCCGCTCCTGGGGGTGCAGTTCGCACAGCCCCTCGTACCCGGCGCGGGCCATGCCGAGGCCGTACACGTTGTGCGCCTCACGGTGGTCACCGCCGCGGCCCTCCAGGGCGTGCCGGGCCGAGCGGGGCAGTGTCGGCTCCCCGAAGGCGGCGAAGGACACCGGCTCGTTCATGTCGTGCCAGAAACCCGCGAACCCCTGGGCGAGGCGCTCCTTGTAGAGGCCGCCCCACCACGTCCGCACCCGCGCGTCCGTGAAGTCCGGATACACCGCCTGGCCCGGCCAGACGACGCCGTGCACCGTCCGCCCCCCGGCATCCCGCACGAAGGCGTCCGTGGCACTGCCGCTGTCGTACACCTCGTTGCCCGGCTCGGCCTTCACGGCGGGATCGACGATCGACACCAGCCGCACCCCGTCCCGGAGCAACTCCTCGGCCAGCTGCGGCACATGAGGGTATGTCTCCTTGTCGACGGTGAACACCTGGTGCTCTTCGTAGTGATCGATGTCCAGATGGACCGCGTCCAGCGGCAGCCCCCGCTCCCGGTAGCCGGCGACGATCCGCCGCACCTCCTGCTCACCCCCGAAGCCCCACCGCGCGTGATGGTGCCCGAGCGCCCACGTGGGCGGCAGCGCGGGCGGCCCCGTGAGCGAGGCCCAGGTGTGCAGCACGCGCGCGGGGGTGCCCACCACGACCCAGCACCGCAACGGCCCGCCATCCATGCGCACCTCGCACGAACCGGCCCTGTCGTGCCCGGACCCCGCACCCTCCTCGCCCTCGCGCACCGCCACGGTGCCGTCCCACGTGTTGTCGTGGAACACCAGATGACACCCGACGTCCGCCACCACGAACTGCACGGGCATCGTGATGTACAAGGGGTCGTCGCCGGGCCCGAACGAACCACCCGGATCGGTGTTCCACAGGCGGTACGTACCATTCCGCAGCCGGGGCCCCCGCGCGCGCCCCCCGAGCCCGAAGAACCGTGCGTCCGCCGCCACCCGCGAGCGCTGCAGCCAGCGTGCCGAGCCCCCGTCTACAGGCTCCCACCAGCGCGGCGGCAGATCACGGCGCAGCATGAGACCGCCGGGCGTCCGCAGTTCCACGGCACCGTGCCGCGAGACGACCACCGTCGCCCGCTCCGACACCACCCGCCAGCCGCCCTCCTTGTCCGGTTCGAGGACGGCCCGCGGGTCCGCCTCGGGGCTCCCGCTGACGAGCGCGTACGAAGGATCGGGTTCCGCACCGTCCCAGCCCCAGAAGATGGCACCGCCCGTCGTGACCCGGACACGCAGCTCCGAACGGGCGAACCGCACCACCCCGCCCCCGGGCCCCGGCTCCACACCCGTCACCGGACCGGGCACCCGCGCCCGCTCGACACCACGGGGGGCGAGCCCGGCCGCGTCCACCCGCCGCCTACGCCAAGAGGACCGCACCGCACGCAACCCCTGCGCCGTACCGACCAAGCTGACCGCCTTCATCGAACGCACCAGGTCACGACCGTTCATGCTGCTCACCCTGCCACCGAAGAAGCCGCCCGTGTGGATCGTTCAACTGCCGTTCACCTGGGGTGACGGCACATAGTCGCCTCGCCGACTGTGTGAGGCACGCCCTGGTGTGGAAATCGATCACGTGGCATCGTCCCTGTCAGCCGTGTCGCGCGCACGATCAGCACGCGCGCACCACACACGCATACGACGCGTAGAGCCCGGGAGCCGACCCATGTCCTCAGCGAACCCCTCACCGCTCTGGCAGCCCGACCAGGAACGGATCGCCGCCGCGCAGATCACGCGGTTCCAGGCATGGGCCGCCGAACGCCACGGAGCACCCGCCGACGGCGGATACGCGGCACTGCACCGCTGGTCCGTGGACGAACTGGACACGTTCTGGAAAGCGGTGACCGACTGGTTCGACGTGCGGTTCTCGACGCCCTACGCGCGCGTGCTCGGCGACCGCTCGATGCCGGGCGCCGAGTGGTTCCCCGGAGCCACACTCAATTACGCCGAACACGCGCTGCGCGCAGCCGAAGACCCCACGCGCGCGGGCGACCCGGCGCTCCTCCACGTCGACGAGAACCACGAGCCTGCCACCGTGACCTGGGGCGAGCTGCGCCGCCAAGTCGGCTCCCTGGCGGCCGAGCTGCGCACCCTCGGCGTACGCCCCGGAGACCGCGTCAGCGGCTACGTCCCGAACATCCCGGAGGCCGTCGTCGCCCTCCTGGCCACCGCGGCCGTCGGCGCCGTCTGGACCTCCTGCGCCCCGGACTTCGGCGCCCGCAGCGTCCTCGACCGCTTCCAGCAGGTCGAACCGGTGGTCCTGTTCACCGTCGACGGCTACCGCTACGGCGGCAAGGAGCACGACCGCCGCGACGCCGTCACCGAACTGCGCCGCGAACTGCCCACCCTGCGCGCCGTCGTCCACATCCCGCTCCTTGGCACCGAAGCCCCCGAAGGCGCCCTGGAATGGTCCGCCCTCACCGCATCGGACACGGCCCCCGTCTTCGAACCGGTCACCTTCGACCACCCCCTGTGGGTGCTCTACTCGTCCGGCACGACGGGCCTGCCCAAGGCCATCGTCCAGTCCCAGGGCGGCATCCTCGTCGAACACCTCAAGCAGCTCGGCCTGCACTGCGACCTGGGCCCCGAAGACCGCTTCTTCTGGTACACGTCCACCGGCTGGATGATGTGGAACTTCCTCGTCTCCGGCCTCCTCACCGGCACGACGATCGTCCTCTACGACGGCAGCCCCGGCTATCCCGACACCGGCGCCCAGTGGCGCATCGCCGAACGCACCAAGGCCACCCTCTTCGGCACATCGGCGGCGTACGTCATGGCCTGCCGCAAGGCGGGTGTGCACCCGGCCCGCGACTTCGACCTCTCCACCGTCCAGTGCGTCGCCACCACGGGCTCCCCGCTGCCGCCCGACGGATTCCGCTGGCTGCACGACGAGTTCGAGGACACCCCCGGCGGCCTGTGGATGGCCTCGGTCAGCGGCGGCACGGACGTCTGCTCCTGCTTCGCCGGAGCCGTACCGACCCTGCCCGTCCACATCGGCGAGCTCCAGGCCCCCGGCCTCGGCACGGACCTGCAGGCCTGGGACCCCCAGGGCAAGCCCCTCATCGACGAGGTCGGCGAACTCGTGGTCACCAACCCGATGCCCTCCATGCCGATCCACTTCTGGAACGACCCGGACGGCAGCCGATACCACGACAGCTACTTCGACACCTACCCCGGCGTCTGGCGCCACGGCGACTGGATCACCGTGACCCCGCACGGCTCGGTCGTCATCCACGGCCGCTCCGACTCCACGCTCAACCGCCAAGGCGTACGCATGGGTTCGGCCGACATCTACGAGGCCGTCGAACGGCTCCCGGAGATCCGCGAATCCCTCGTCATCGGCGTCGAACAGCCCGACGGCGGCTACTGGATGCCCCTCTTCATCCACCTCGCCCCCGGCGCCACCCTCGACGACGGCCTCCGTGACCGCATCAAGCAGACGATCCGCGCACAGCTGTCCCCGCGCCACGTCCCCGACGAGGTCATCGAAGTACCCGGCATCCCCCACACCCTCACCGGCAAGCGCATCGAGGTCCCGGTCAAGCGGCTGCTCCAAGGCACCGCGCTGGACAAGGCGGTCAACCCCGGCTCGGTGGACAACCTCGACCTGCTCCGGTTCTACGAGGAACTGGCCCGCAAGCGCTCCTGACCCCCCGTCAAGCCGTCGTTGTCAGTGCTCGAAGTTACTCTGAGTGAGCATTGATCGACGGAACGCAGGGGGAATCATGGCGCGCACTCAACACACCACCATGCGCCGCGCACTACGCCGCGAAGTCGCCGGAACCATCGGCCTGTTGGCCGACGAGGTCGACTTCGCGGCGATGCGCCGCTACCGCACCTTCACCTTCGACGACCACAAGGCCTACCTCCGGCAGGCCGAAGGCCTCCTCAGGTCCGTCGCGTCCGAGGGCGGGCACACGACCATCGCGCTCTTCGACCCCGAGGAGTACGAGGAGTACTGCACCGAGGCAGGCCTGGACCCGGACGACCCGGCCAGCCGCACCCGCTTCACCGCGGAACTGGCAACCACCGGCCCCACCGTCCCGTACGACGGCCAGCCCCTCTCCGATCTCCTCCCCGACCTCGTCGACGAGGCGGTCCGCCAGGCCACCTGGGAGTACGCGACGATGCTCCTGGCCCGCCTCGGCACCTGCGCGGTCTGCGGCGAGGACATCGGCCGGGCCGCCTTCGACCGGGCCGCGGACCTGCTCGTCCAACTGCTCGACAGCTCCGGCCCCGGCACCCGCCACCTCGTCTGCAGCGTGCCCGCAGCCCCGGAGACCCTCCTCGCCGCGCTGCACGCCGCACAGGATGCCGAGGGCAACGCGGAACTCGACGAGACCGAAGCCCTGGAGTTCACCACGATCCTCGCGGTCGGCATCGCCACCCACAGCGCCGGGGGCCTGGTCATGCGCACCACCGCGGAGGGCAGGCCCGACCGCGTCCAGGGCTGGCGCCTGCACGGCGAGCGGCTGCTCCCCCTGACCGCGTCGGAGGTCTTTGACGCCTACTGCACCGACGCGGTGTCAGGGGACCTCGTCGCACCGGAGTCCGGCGTCGACTACTGCGCCGCACCGCCCATCGGGGACGCCGAGCCCGAAGGGGGACACCGCCACTGAACGCCGAGGGGCGCCCCACCCTGTCGGATGGAGCGCCCCTCACACACGTTGTTCCGGTTACTCGCCGGACAGAACCGCCTGCGCGGCCTTCCGGGCGTCCTCGGCCGTGTCCGCGGCACGCGCGGCAGCCGCCGCACGCTCGCACTGGGCAAGCGTGTACTTGCCCAACGTCGCCCGCACGTAAGGAATGGACGCCGCACCCATCGACAGGGAGGTGACACCAAGACCGGTCAACACACACGCGAGCAGCGGGTCGGAGGCCGCCTCGCCACACACACCACAGCTCTTGCCCTCGGCCCTGGCCGCCTCGGCGGACAGCGAGACCAGGTCGAGCAGCGCGGGCTGCCACGGGTCCTGGAGCCGGGACACCGCGCCCACCTGCCGGTCCGCCGCGAAGGCGTACTGCGCGAGGTCGTTGGTGCCGAGCGAGAGGAACTCGACCTCTTGGAGGATCGAGCGCGCCCGCAGCGCGGCGGACGGAATCTCCACCATGGCCCCGAACTTGGCCTGCAGCCCCGCCTCGCGGCACGCGTCGGCGAACGCCTTGGCGTCGATCCGGTCGGCGACCATCGGCGCCATGACCTCGAGGTAGACCGGCAGTCCTTCCACGGCCTTGGCCAGCGCCGTCAGCTGCGTACGCAGCACATCGGGGTGCTCAAGGAGCGAGCGCAGCCCACGCACGCCGAGCGCCGGGTTCGGCTCGTCGGCGGGCGTCAGGAAGTCGAGCGGCTTGTCGGCGCCCGCGTCGAGCACCCGCACGACGACACGGCCCTCGGGGAACGCCTCGAGCACCTTGCGGTAGGCCTCGACCTGCTTCTCCTCCGACGGCGCTTTGGTGCTGTCGTCAAGGAAGAGGAACTCGGTACGGAAGAGGCCGACACCCTCGGCTCCGGCCTCCAACGCGGCCGGCACATCGGCGGGACCGCCGACGTTGGCGAGTAGCGGAACCTTGTGACCGTCGGACGTCGCACCAGGACCGGTCGAAGCGGCGAGCGCCGCCTTGCGCTCGGCGGCCGAAGCCTCGAGCTGGCTGCGCTTCTCCGCACTCGGCTCGACGAAGATCTCACCGGTGCTGCCGTCCACGGCGACAACCGTGCCCTCGGCCAGTTCACCCGCACCCGGCAGAGCGACGATCGCGGGCACACCGAGCGCCCGCGCGAGAATCGCGCTGTGGCTGGTCGGCCCGCCCTCCTCGGTGACGAAGCCGAGCACCAGCGTGGGGTCGAGCAGGGCCGTGTCCGCCGGCGCGAGGTCACGCGCGATCAGGACGTAGGGCTCGTCGCTGTCCGGCACACCGGGCATCGGAACGCCCAGCAAACGGGCGACGATTCGATTCCGCACGTCATCGAGGTCGGCGACGCGACCGGCCATGTACTCACCGGCGCCCGCGAGCAGCTCGCGGTAGTGCGAGAACGCGTCGTAGATCGCGCGCTCCGCCGAGCTGCCGACGGTGACGCGGCGGTCGACGTCGGCCATGAGCTCGGGGTCCTGGGCGATCATGGCCTGCGCCTCGAGCACGTGCTGTGCCTCGCCGCCCGCCAGATGGCCACGCGCATTCAGGTCGGCGGCGACAGCTTCCACGGCCTGGCGAGCGCGCCCCTGTTCGCGCTCGGCCTCCTCCGCGGGAATCTGCTTGGCAGGCGGCTCGAGCACCGCCGTCCCCATGTGCCGAACCTCGCCGATCGCCACCCCGTGGCTCACGCCGACGCCTCGCAGCGTTGTCTCCATTTCACCCGTCTCCGATAGAGCGACGGGCCCAGCCGCCGCGGTGGATGTTCTACCTGCCGTCAGGGACGGCGATGACGTCACTTCCAGCTGAAGAGAGCGTCCCCAGCCTTCACGTCGCCATCCTCCACGAGGCCGGAGAGGGACTCGGCAGTGGCCTCGAGTGCCACGATCGGGCAGATCGGAGACTTGCCGGCCGCCTCGACGCCCGCCGGGTCCCAGCGCACGATGGACTGACCGCGCTGCACGGTGTCACCCTTGTTGACGAGCAGCTCGAAGCCCTCGCCGTTGAGCTGGACGGTGTCGATGCCCAGGTGGGTAAGGACGCCGTGGCCCTGGTCGTCGACGACGACAAAGGCGTGAGGGTGGAGCGAGACGACGATGCCGTCGACGGGGGCGACAGCCTCGGAGGGCTCGCGCGCGGGGTCGATGGCGGTGCCCGGTCCGACCATCGCGCCGGAGAACACGGGATCCGGTACAGCAGAGAGCCCGATGGCGCGTCCGGCAAGCGGGGACGTCACGCTGGTCATGGCAAGCCTCCCAGGGGGTGGAGAGTCGTAGCCGCCGTCACTAGCCTGTCCTGGACGACGCACTGTTCAGAAGAGTAAGTCATAAAAAGTCCCGGTTCCGCATGAGAGGTCCCGGTTGACTGAGTAGGGGCACTGCACAAACGATTTGCGCCCGCCCAACGCCCCATGTACAGTCGGACTCCTGCCTGAGGCGAGCGACGCCGCTAAGCGTCCGGACTCGGCAGCATCTATCAAGTCAGATCCTAATCCCTGGGTCAGCTTCTGCGTGCTCGCAGATGAGTGGTCAGGGAGTCGAAAAAGACCTGATAGAGTTTGGAACACAACGAAGGAAGCGCCCGGAGGAAAGCCCGAGAGGGTGAGTACAAAGGAAGCGTCCGTTCCTTGAGAACTCAACAGCGTGCCAA
>NZ_JBWLKL010000018.1:0-144686 GCF_059026065.1 Streptomyces sp. A18
AGGGGAGGTAGTCATGCCAACTCCGAAGGCCGGAAGCCCCGTTGCGGGGCTACGAAAACGGTAATGGGGGGGGGAGATCGCCCGGGTCGTGATTCACTCCTCTCAACCCTCCGGTAGCGTCGTGGTATGAGCCATCCTCACCCCGAGCTGAAGCCCGCCCCTCCGCTGGCCGAAGGGGGACTCCGCGTCGTCGCCCTGGGCGGCCTGGGCGAAATCGGCCGCAACATGACCGTCTTCGAGTACGCCGGCAAGCTGCTCATCGTCGACTGCGGCGTGCTGTTCCCCGAGGAGAACCAGCCCGGCGTCGACGTGATTCTCCCCGACTTCACCTCGATCCGGGACCGGCTGGACGATGTCGTGGCCGTGGTGCTCACACACGGCCACGAAGACCACATCGGCGGTGTGCCCTACCTGCTGCGTGAGCGGCGCGACATCCCTGTCGTCGGGTCGAAACTGACACTGGCCTTCCTCGAGGCCAAGCTCAAGGAACACAACATCCGACCGCGCACGGTGCGAGTGCGCGAGGGTGACCGGCGCGGATTCGGGCCCTTCGACTGCGAATTCGTGGCGGTCAACCACTCCATCCCCGATGGGCTCGCCGTCGCCATCCGAACGGGCGCCGGGATGGTGCTCCACACCGGTGACTTCAAGATGGACCAGTTCCCCCTGGACGACCGGATCACCGACCTGCGCGCTTTCGCCCGGCTCGGCGAGGAGGGCGTCGACCTTTTCCTGACCGACTCCACCAACGCCGAGGTGCCGGGCTTCACCACCTCCGAGCGCGAGCTGAACCCCGCGATCGAGCAGGTTCTGCGCACCGCACCGCGGCGGGTCATCGTCTCCAGTTTCGCCAGCCACGTACACCGCATCCAGCAGGTGCTCGACGCCGCCCACCAGTACGGTCGCAAGGTCGCCTTCGTGGGCCGCTCGATGGTCCGCAACATGGGCATCGCCCGCGACCTGGGCTATCTGAAGGTCCCCTCCGGCCTGGTCGTCAGTATGAAGGAACTGGAGAAACTCCCCGAGAACCGGATCACCCTGGTGTGCACCGGCTCCCAGGGCGAACCGATGGCCGCCCTGTCGCGGATGGCCAACCGCGACCACGTCATCCGCATCGGCAAGGGCGACACCGTCCTCCTCGCCAGCTCCCTGATCCCCGGCAACGAGACCGCGATCTACCGTGTGATCAACGGGCTGACCAGGTGGGGCGCGAACGTCGTCCACAAGGGCAACGCCAAGGTGCACGTCTCCGGACACGCCAGCGCCGGTGAACTCGTCTACTGCTACAACATCGTCCGACCGCGCAACGTCATGCCCGTGCACGGCGAGTGGAAACACCTGAAGGCCAACGCCGACCTGGCCATCCGTACCGGCGTCGACCCCGACCGGGTCGTCATCGCCGAGGACGGCGTCGTCGTCGACCTCGTCGACGGTCACGCCTCCATCACCGGCAAGGTGCCCGCGGGCAACGTCTACGTGGACGGCATGACCGTCGGGGGCGCCACCGACGCGTCGCTGAAGGACCGGCTCACGCTGGCCGAGGAGGGCGTCGTCACCGTGGTCGCCATCGTCGATGCCGACACCGGCGCGCTGGCCGAGGCCCCCGACTTCCTGGCCCGCGGCTTCGTCCACGACGACTCCACGTTCGAGCCCGTCATCCCCGTCATCGAGAAGACACTCGCCACCGCGGCCGAAGAAGGGGTCGGAGACGCCCACCAGCTGGAACAGCTCATCGCCCGCGCCGTGGCGAACTGGGCGTTCCGGACGCACCGCCGCCGGCCACTGATCATCCCTGTGATCATCGACGCCTGACATCCCGCCCCTCTCCACCGCCAGGTGGAGAAGCCACCGGCGGGCGCAACGGCTGCTGGCCCTCGACTTCAGGCAAGGCAACGGATGAGCTCGTATTTCGAGGAGATCGACTGACGACCCACACCGATGCGATGGGGGACATCAGCCCGCGCCGGAGTGCAGCTCGGGGACGATTTTCTTGATGTCCGGCATCTTCTTCACCGCAGGCGAGATCGCACGCACCCAGCTCGGCCTGGAACCGGCAAGCTTGCACTTCTTCCACGCCGACTGCCGGGAAATCCCGACTGGTCGGCGATCTGCTGCCACGCCACCGCTGCCACGCCTCGCCGTTGTGCCGGGCAGAGGTCCCGGCCGCGGCGGATCCTCCACCTGGAGGTCGTGCAACGCGTTCAGGGTGACCGGAGGGCACTTGTTGGACCAGGTCGCAGCGCCCTGACGCAGCAGGTCGCCCATCGCGTCGCAGATGGGCACCAGCCGCTGCCGCGCTATCCCGTGGCCTCCGGCGACAGCCGCCGTGTGATCCGGTCGAACAGCTCCGTCAGCGGCTCGCCGACGTCCCGACCGAACTCGGTCAGCCCGTAGGTGACCTGGGGCGGCGTCGTCGGCTCGACCTCCCGCCAGACCAGGCCGTCCTGGACCAGCGCCCGCAGGGTCTGGGCGAGCATCTTCTCGCTGATGCCCTGGATGCTCTCGCGCAGCTCGTAGAACCGGAGGCTGTCACTCCGCAACGAGATCAGCACCCACACGCCCCACCTGCTGGTCACATGGTCGACCACATCGCGCGCGGGGCAGTCGGTGTGAAACACGTCATACCGCTCCCCCGTCTCGGCCTGTCTGGTCTGCACGCCTTCCGCCATGTCATGAGCTTACCTCGAGGTATGTCCTTACCAAAAGTTAGCCCCCACTCCTAGCGTGCAGTCCACAGAGACAGAGCACGTCCACAAGGAGCTGATCATGATCGTAGTAACCGGAGCCACCGGCAACGTAGGCCAGCCGTTGACGCAGACGCTGGCTGAGGCGGGCCAGCAAGTGATCGCCGTGTCACGACACAAGGCGACGGTGCCGCACGGCGTTCGCCACGTGGAGGCCGACCTGGCCGAGCCGACCAGCCTCAAGCCCGCACTGACCGGGGCGAAGGCGCTGTTCCTGCTGCTCTCCGGCGACCTGCACGCCACCGGATCCAACCCGGCCGACATCATCAGCGAAGCTGCGGCCAGCGGGGTCCGCCGGGTCGTCCTGCTCTCCACGCTGGGCGTGGTGACCAGGCCCTCCGGCGAGACGCGGATCGCGATGCGCGCACTGGAGGACATGCTGCGCGAGTCCGGCCTGGAGTGGGCCATCCTGCGTCCGGGCGGCTTCGCCTCCAACGCCCTGTGGTGGGCCGAGTCCGTCCGCGCGCAACGGGTCGTGGCCGCACCCTTCGGCGACGTCGGGGTGCCGATCATCGACCCGGCGGACATCGCCGCGGTCGCGGCCGCCTGCCTGCTGGAGGACCGGCACACCGGCGGCGTCTACGAGCTGACCGGCCCGGAGGTGATCACTCCGCGCCAGCAGGCGGAGGCCATCGCCGCCGCGCTGGGCTCGCCCGTGAGGTTTCACGAGCTCACCCGCGACGAGGCCAAGACCGCCATGACCCAGAGCATGCCGGCGGAACTCGCCAACGACACCCTGGACATCCTCGGCTCCCCGAGCCCCGCCGAGCTGCGCGTCAGCCCGGACGTCCAGCAGGTACTCGGCCACGCCCCGCGCCCCTTCGCCGACTGGGCCGCCCGCAATGTCGCCGCGTTCCGCTGAGGCCGATCAGCGCAGTCGGGCCGGAACCGACGCTGCCGCCACAGCAAATCGACATGCAGCCAACCCCGTTGACCCTGCGAGCCTAGAAACATTCCGATCAACCCCGCGCCTGTCGGCCACGTTGCCGACAGGCGCGGCGGACGTCTGCCTGCGGGCCGCATCCAGAACCGTGAGGGCGGGCGGGACGTGCAGCGGCGCCCTCCTGCCGAGGCGTTGAACGCCACACTCAGTGCGACGGAAGCGAACAGGGGCAGGTCGGAGCGGCTGTCTCCGATGGCCCCGCACTAGCTGGGGGCCAACCCGAGCTCTCGGGCCTGTGCGAGGGCGAAGTCTCGTTTGTCGTACTCGTCGAAGTGGCGATCAACGCGGCCGGTGAACCGGTGGCCGTCGGTCTCCAGCCGAGGTCCGCTGAACGCGTGGAAGTCGAAGCGGTCGGTCAGGTAACTGCCGACCTCGTACCCCCTCCCCTTGGTGCCGGACACCCTGCCACGGCCTGCCTGGGCACCCCTGCGAGTGCTGGCTTGGGCCGACCGGCGCATACCGGTGCGTGTTGGCGAGTTGTTGGCGGGCCACGTCACGATAGCTGCACGGTGGGTGACGGCACTCAGTGGTCGCCCCCTATCTAACGAGGGAATCCAGCTTCATGAACGTACGTCGTATTTCTTCTGTCCGGCTTTCGCCCGCGGGGCGCAAGGCCGTCTCCTTCGCGCTCGTCGGCGCGACCGCCGCCACCGTGCTGACGGCCATGACCTCTCCCGCATCCGCGCTGAGCTGGAAGTGCAACACCAGCTCCCGCTCGATCGACGACCGCAGCTACTCCGGCCCCGCGCCGGACAACATCGACATCAAGATCAAGAACTGCGTGGCCCGCTCCGGCAGCTACGTCTACGCCAAGGCGACGATGTCCTTCGACTTCCCGCCGACCTACGCCGGCGGCGACATCGGCAACACCATGACCGGCGCGACGATGCCGCTGTACATCAAGCGCTCCGACGCGGGCGCCGACACCCTGCTGGGGACGAAGACCTACAACGTCCGGGACAACTTCCAGCGGATGAACGGCAGCGGCAACGGCACCTTCACCACATCCACGGCGAAGAAGAAGGTCGGCAGCGGCCGCTTCTACACCGACAGCGCCATCAAGATCAACTGGGTCAACGACGGCAAGGGCTACTTCCACTACGGCTTCGAGGCCTCCGGCACCCGCTGACCCGTACACACCGCCGGACCGGGGCACGCACGCCCGGTCCGGCGGGCACGTGACGCTGCCTGCTCGTTGCACCGGAACTACCCCCGCAATGCTCTGACCGACGGCTTTATGGGCGCCTTCCCTGCTTTTCGGCGAACTGTTCTCGCCCCGGCTCCTGGGGCAACTGCACCCGCGGGTCCAGTAGTTGGCCGACGGGTTCACGGCTTCACAGCTTCACGGCTTCGTGGAGCAGCTGGCCGCCGAAAGGGCGGCGGACTTCGTCGGCGTTCAGCCGTGTGCCGCGAGCAGCGTCACGGCATGTGCGAAAGCGGCGGCAAGGCGGCGGTGATCATCGGCGCGCGCGGCCGTCGAGAGGGCGTCCTGCACTCGACGGTAGATGTCGCAATCACCACCGAGACCAGAAGGTCCTCACCCATCCAAGACCACGCTCGCGTCACCAACGTGCCCCAACAGCCCAACCAGGTCCTGTCCGGCGAGGGATGCCTTCACGTCTCGGCGCGGCGGAACTTACGGTTTGTGGGTTACCCAGAGCAGTTCCGCGGGCCAGCGGTGTGCCCAGTCGGGCGGGTCGGTTTCGTTGTAGCCGTTGGGCGTTCCGCGTTCGGGCCGCGGCTCGATGAGGTCGTCGATGACGAGGCCCGCCCCGCGCAGGACCTTGACCCAGTCGCCGTAGGTCAGCTGATAGCTGGTCGCGCCGTCGTCTTCGGCGATGGTGTTCAGCCCGAAGTAGTCCTGCTGCAGCGTCGTGGTCACACGGCTGGCCGCTTCGTCGTAGCAAGCTTCGAACCATGGGCTGGCGACGTTGAACACCAGGCGCCCGCCTCGGTCCAAGACGCGTGCGGCCTGCGGGACGGCCAGGTGCGGGGGCGCCCAGCTGAGCCCACCGAAGTCGCAGAACACCAGGTCGAAGCTCTCGGCGGCGAAGGGGAGTTGTTCGGCGGCGCCTTGCACCAGCGGGTAGCGGGCCGCGCCCATCGCGCGGGCCGCTGCGGCGAGTTGGGCTTCGGACAGGTCGAGCCCGACCACGATGGCGCCCTCGGCAGCGAGCGCCCTGGACCACTGGCCGGCGCCGCAGCCGAGTTCGAGGACGCGCTTGCCGTTGACGTCGCCCAGGGCGTGCAGGTGCGCGTCGGGGATGGAGTACATGCCCCACAGCCGGGGTGTGGCGCCGATTTGCGGGTCGTGCTCGTGCTGGTAGGCACTGCTGATCTGGTTCCAGAGCCGCCGGTTGGCGGGGATGCTGTCCACGTGCCGACTCCAACACTGCCTACCGAGCACCGTCAACACGATTAGGGCGCTGGCCGTCCCCCGCCTCGGTCCGGCTCTGGCTATGGCTCTAGCTCTGGCTCGGCCCATGATCCGCCGGACGAGCCCTAGTTGTGCTGTTTCGGGCAGGACCGAAACGTGTGGCGTCCACCCCGCTGGGCGGTAACGCTCGGGTGGAAGGCGGCTATTCGATGGGGGAAGACATGGCGAGCAGGAAGACGATGGCACGCGCTACGGCGGTGGCGCTCCTGGCGACGGGAGGTCTCGCCGTCGGCGCCGGCGCGGCCACGGCAGATGAAAGTGACTGGCACATGACGCCGATGGAGCAAGGAGGTGGGCCCAGCGGTTCAGGTGTCGTACCCAACTACGACGACAACGGTGACGGCGTTTACGACCGAGCCGCACCCGTCAGGGACGACGGCGACGGATATATGGACTAGAACCACCAGCCGCGCCGCAGGCGACCTGCACGCCGCGTCTCCCGCGAAGCGGGGGCCTCACAGATCCACCACAACAGCGCGCGGCGACTGGTCCAAGCGCGACATCGTCCCGGATGGCGCCGCACCCACGCGGGACGCATCCGCGAACTGGTTCGCGCCCAACTGCTACCCGCCCCGGCGCCCGGGGGGGGCAAGGGTGGTGAAGTCCAGACCCTGGCGGCGCAGGTGGTAGCCGGTGGCGAACCCTGCCTGGCCGCCGCCGACCACCACATCCACGGCGCTCGTCAGGGGGCCGTCGTCACCGCGTCGGCGGCGAACTTCCTTCGCCAGGCGAGCGCGACGTAGACCAGGCCGATCAGGACCGGGACCTCGATGAGCGGTCCGACAACTCCCGAGAGGGCCTGGCCGGAGGTGACGCCGAAGGTGGCGATGGCGACCGCGATGGCCAGCTCGAAGTTGTTGCCTGCAGCCGTGAACGCCAGGGTCGTGGTGCGGTCGTAGGCCAGGCCCAGGCCCTTGCCCAGGAGGAAAGTGCCGAAGAACATGACCGCGAAGTAGACCAGCAGCGGCAGCGCGATGCGGGCGACGTCCAGCGGCTGGGAGGTGATGGTCTTGCCCTGCAGGGCGAAGAGGATGACGATCGTGAACAGCAGCCCGTACAGGGCCCACGGTCCGATCTTCGGCAGGAAGCGCTGCTCGTAGCCCTCGCGGCCCAGCTTCTTCTCACCGACGCGGCGGGTCAGGAAGCCGGCCAGCAGCGGGACGCCGAGGAAGATGACCACGTTCAGCGCGATCTCCCACATGGAGATGTCCAGGTGCTCGCCGTCGCCCAGGCCCAGCCAGCCCGGCAGCAGGTCGAGGTAGAACCAGCCCAGCAGGCCGAACGCGATGATCTGGAAAAGGGAGTTGAGGGCCACCAGCACTGCGGCGGCCTCGCGGTCGCCGCAGGCAAGGTCGTTCCAGATGATGACCATGGCGATGCAGCGGGCAAGTCCCACAATGATCAGGCCGGTGCGGTACTCGGGCAGGTCCGGCAGGAAGACCCACGCCAGCGCGAACATCACCGCGGGTCCGACGATCCAGTTGATGGCCAGGGAGGAGATCATCAGCCTGCGGTCGCCGGTGACGGCGTCCAGCTTGTCGTAGCGGACCTTGGCAAGGACCGGGTACATCATGATCAGCAGGCCGAGGGCGATCGGCAGGGAGATTCCGCCGATCTCCACCTTCGCCAGCAGGTCGTTCAGGCCGGGAATCACCCGTCCGAGCCCGAGGCCGACGGCCATGGCGATGAGGATCCACACCGCGAGGTAGCGGTCGAGGGTGGAGAGCTTCTTGACGATCGAGTCGTCCGCGGCCGGGCCGGCGCCTTCGGTGGAGGCGGTGGTGGGCTCGGTGGAGGTCACGGGCAGGCCCTCTTGTTCTCGGAAGCGGTACGGGCGGAGGCGGCCAGCTCGGCGAACTGCTCGGACAGCCCGGCGAGGATCTCGGGCTTGAGCTTGTAGTAGGTGAAGCGGCCGCACGGCTCGGTCTCCACGATCCCGGCCTCGCGCAGCACCTTCATGTGGTTGGACAGGTTGGTCTGCTTGGCGCCGGTCTCCTCGACCAGGTGCGTCGTGCAGAGCGTTTCGCGCGCCAGCAGGGTCACGATCTGGAGGCGGAGCGGATCGCCCAACACCCGAATCACGTCAGGGTCGACTGAAGTCAGCATGCGCTGATACTCTCACATCACCACTCGCTGATACCAGCGGGGGCTGAAGTCATTGGCGGCCGGGTTCCGTCATGCGACGAGAGAGAACGACCACCATGGCCGACAAACCATCCGTCCTGTTCGTCTGCGTTCACAACGCCGGCCGCTCCCAGATGGCCGCCGCGTGGCTGACCCACCTGGCAGGCGACCGCGTCGAGGTCCGCTCCGCCGGCTCCAACCCCGGCGATCAGGTCAACCCGGCCGCCGTCGAGGCCATGGCCGAGGTCGGCATCGACATCTCCCAGGAGACGCCCAAGATCCTCACCGTCGACGCGGTCCGCGAGTCGGACGTCTGCATCACCATGGGCTGCGGCGACACCTGCCCTGTCTTCCCCGGCAAGCGCTACCTGGACTGGAAGCTCGAGGACCCGGCCGGCCAAGGCGTCGAGGCCGTACGCCCGATCCGCGACGAGATCAAGACCCTCGTCGAGGGACTGATCAAGGAGATCGCCCCGGAGACGACCTAGGGCACGCGAGGTCATCACCATCGGCTCCGGCTACCCGCAAGCTCGGCCTCCCGAGCGAGGACGAGGCGTCCGGCCACGGCATCTCCCGCTCCACTCTGCAGGCCTGGACGACCATGCAGGCCCGTCAGATACGCGCGATGCCGTAGGACGCCGGCGCAAGCCGAGGAATCATGAGGCCGACAGATGGTTTTCTGGTATCTCCCGGTCCGGGTGATCACGCCACCTGGTAACTCCCGGACCCGGAGATCACGCCACCTGGCGGCCGACCGCGTCACCGCCCGGGTCATCAGCCAGGACGACAGCTGTCTTGATGCGTTTACCGACCGGCTCGCGGTGCACCTCGAAGCTGCGGCACACGGCCATGACCAGCTCCAGACCGTGCTGACCGATCCGAGTCGGGTCCGACCCCGAGATCAATGGCAGTGTCGTGCTGCTGTCCCACACCGTCACCTCCACGTCCCCCTCGCTGACCTCCAGCGTCAGCAGACACGGCCCAGGGGCATAGCGATGGACGTTGGTCACCAGCTCGCTCACGACCAGCTGGACCATGCCCATCGCCCGCTGCGACACCGGCAGCCCGTGCTCGGCCTGAACCGACATCAGAAAGCCACGGGCCATGTCACGAGCCGCGGCGATCTCCCCACTGCCCTCGAACGCGGCAGAAGCCGACAGCGAACAGCCTGCAAACAGCTGCTGGCCTCCGTCTTGCCCAGCCAGGTCCATGCAGACCGCCTCACGTCCGAAACAACTTCACGTTTCCACCCCGCTACCCCGAAAACCGCGTCACAGTCCTCGCATTTCGTCGAGATCCGTCTCCGCCTCCCCCATGAAGCGCGGGGTCAGGCGTACGGGGTGAGTCGTACCGTCACGATCTGGAACGGGCGCAGATCGAGCCGAAGGCCGTCGGCGGCGACAGCCACGCTGGGGGCATCCGCGAGCGGCCGTTCGAGCAGATCGGTCAGTGACGGGGTCGTCAGCGGGAAGCCGGCGCGCAGGATCGTGGTGGCGCGCCCGCCGAGCGACTCGTAAAGGCGGACGATGACGTCTCCTGAACGGTCGTCCGCGAGCTTGACCGCCTCGATCACGACACCAGTGTGGTCGACCTCGACCAGTGGAGCGACAATGGCGGTGCCCGCGACGGCACGTTCGGCAAGGTTGAAGCGGTAGCCCTCGCGGACGGCGTCGCCGATGTCGGCGCCGATCACCAGGCCGTAGCGCAACCTGTGTTCGCCCTGGTCGGTCTCCGGGTCCGGGAAGAGCGGGGCGCGCAGGAGTGAGAGCCTGGCCGTGGTCGTCGTACCGCCGTCGGGGCGGACGTCGTGGGTGACGTCGTGCCCGTAGGTGGAGTCGTTGACCAGGGCTGCTCCCCAGCCTGGCTCCGCGAGGTGCAGGAAGCGGTGCGCGCAGATCTCGAAACGGGCCGCGTCCCAGCTGGTGTTGGAGTGGGTGGGCCGCTGGACGTGACCGAACGGGATCTCGCTGGTGGAGTGGCCGGCTCGGAGGTCGAAGGGGAACGCGGCCTTGAGGATCTTCTCCCGCTCCCGCCAGTCGACGGTGGTGTCGATGTCGAGTCGGCGGGTGCCTTCGCGCAGGGTGAGCAGTTGGCGGATGCGCGACCGGTTGACGCTGTGTACGACCTCGATCGCGTCCCCGTGGACGGTGACTTCGTCGGCTTGGGTGAGGTCCTGCACGGTGTTTCGGTAGAACGCGTCGACGTCCCAGGCGTCCCACTGATTCGGGAAGTCCTGATGGAGCTGGAGGAGGTTGCCCACCGTCCCGGGGGCGAGCGCTTCACGCCCGGCGGTCAGATCGTACGCGGACGTGATCAGCCCACGGGCGTCGACCGTGATGCGGACCAGGCCGTTGTCCAGGACGAGGCTGCCGTCGTGGCCCGTACGTACGGGTGCTGTCCGCAGAGGTGTGGTGCGGGGTGCGGCAGCGAGTGCGGGCACCCCGTCGCGGCTGTGCGGGGCCGCGTTGAAGACGACCTCGCCGCCATGGGTGTCCGGTGGGCCGGCGAGGCTGCGTTGGGCGGCATCGATGATGGCGTCCAGTTCCCGGGCGGCCTGCTGATGGGCCTGCTCCGTTTCCCGGTGCACCCAGGCGATGGAGGAGCCGGGCAGGATGTCGTGGAACTGGTGCAGCAGAACGGTCTTCCAGATGCGGTCGAGCGCGGCGTACGGATACGGCTCTCCGACCCGCACCGCGGCCGCGGCCGACCACAGTTCCGCCTCCCGCAGCAGGTGTTCGCAGCGTCGGTTGCCCTGTTTGGTGGCGAGCTGGCTGGTGAGGGTGCCCCGGTGGAGTTCCAGGTAGAGCTCACCGACCCAGACCGGCGCTCCGGGGTACTCCTCATGGGCCTTGGCGAAGAAGTCGGCGGGCCCCTCCAACTCGACCTTCGCGGAGCCCTCCAGGTTCGCGAGCCGGTCGGCGCGCGCCAGCATCTCGCGGGTGGGACCGCCTCCGCCGTCGCCGTAACCGAACGGCACCAGAGAGCGGTTGGCGGCCCCCTTGTCACGGAAGTTGCGTTCGGTGTGACCGATGTCGGCGCCGGAGAGGTCGCCGTTGTAGGAATCGACGGGCGGGAAGTGGCTGAAGACGCGGGAGCCGTCGATGCCCTCCCACCAGAAGGTGTGGTGCGGGAACGCGTTCGTGGTGTTCCAGGAGATCTTCTGCGTCAGGAACCAGTCGATACCGGCGAGCTTCATGAGCTGGGGCAGCGCGGCGTTGTAGCCGAAGGTGTCCGGCAGCCACATGTCGCGCGTCTCGACGCCGAACTCCTCCAGGTAGAACCGCTTCCCGTGGACGAACTGGCGGACCAGGGACTCGCCGCCCGAAAGATTGGTGTCGGGCTCGACCCAGAGACTGCCGGTCGGCACGAACTGCCCGGTCGCCACCTTCTCCAGCACCCGGGCGTACACCTCAGGGCGCTCTTCCTTGAGCCAGGCCAGTTGCTGGGCCTGCGACATGACGAATCGGAAGTCGGGGTGATCGTCCATCAGCGCGGTCACGTTCGAGACGGTGCGAGCCGCCTTGCGGACGGTTTCCCGCACCGGCCACAGCCAGGCAGTGTCGATGTGGGCGTGGCCGACGGCCGAAATACGGTGGGCGCCCGCGTGCGCGGGCGCGGACAGGGCGGGGGCCAGGAGTGTCCTGGCCTGTTCGGCGGTGCCGCCGATGTCCTGGAGGTCGATCGCGTCGAGGGCTGTGCTCACCGCGTGCCGGATCTGGCTGCGGCGGGTGGAGTCCTCGGGCAGTTGGTGCATGAGCCCGGAGAGAACGTCGAGGTCCTGGACGAGTTCCCAGACCGTCTCGTCGAAGACGGCGAGATCCATGCGGGTCAGCCGGTACAGCGGATCCCCCGCAGGTCCGTTCCGCCCGTCGGCGTGCAGCCAGGGGGCGACGTCGCCGGCTCGGGTGGGGACGAAGGGGTCGCCCGCGGCGTCGAAGTCGAAGATCAGCGGGTTGGCGGCGGCCTCGATGTGGAACTCGAAGTCCTCGCCGCCCTGGGCACGTTCGGCTATCAGGAGCCAGGTGTTGCGCGGGTTGAGGGCCTTCACGGGGGTGCCGTCGGCCCGGTACACGAGCCCTTCGGCGGAGAAGCCGGGCTGGGTGGTGCCGAAGCCGAGGTCAAGCACCGCTTCGACGCGTTCTCCCGCCCAGCTGGCGGGGACGGTGCCACGGATCTTGAACCACGTGGTGGTCCAGGCCGGTCCCCAGTGCTCGCCGGTACTCGTCGGCTTGTAGGGCCCGGCGATTCCCTCGCTCACGGGGACGGGTTCGCCGCAGATGTGGTGGGCGCTTACTTCGAGCGGCAGGGAGCGGACGTGGACTGCGGGCCTGAGGCGCTGGTCGAGTACCCGGGCGAGCCGGCGTTCGGTCAGCGTGCGGTCGTCGTGCATGGAGACTCCATCGAAGTTCCGCGGGAGTGGTGGCAGGTCCCTCCGTCGGCCCGTCGCGTGACAGCGGTGCCCGGGAAGCGGGCGGAGGGTGGAAGGCTCAGGCTCGGTCGGTCCCGTACCGGATCACTTCGGTGGGGACCACGGAGCGGCGTGCGGGCAGCGGGGTGTTGGGGTCGGCGTTGATGCGGTCGATGAGCATCTGGCCGGCCCGGCGCCCGATCTCGTCGGCGTCGTAGGACGCGATCGTCAGCGGGAGCCCGAGGACGTCCGCGAGGTCGAAGTCGTCGAAGCCGGCCAGGGCGACCGGGGCTTCGAGCGTGCGGACGGCCCGAATGGCGCCCTGGGTGAGGCGGTTGTTCGTGCAGAAGAGGGCGGTCGGGGCGTCGGGCTCCCTCAACAGGGCGACGGCGGCGCGTTCGGCCGTGGCCACATCGGTCAGCCCGCGGCGGATGTGCCGCTCGTCCGGCTCCAGACCGGCTGCTTCATGGGCTGCCCAGTAGCCGCGGAAGCGTTCGGCACCGGTGTAGAGCGCCGGCGGGTTCCCCAGGAACCCGATGCGCCGGTGTCCGTCCTCGATCAGTCGGCCGGTGGCCGCTTCCGCTCCGCCGAAGTCGTCCACCAGTACGCAGTCGGCGTCCATTCCCGCCGGCGGCCGGGAGGCGAGGACGATCGGCATGCCACGCAGCGCGGCCGGTGCCAGGTGGCGGTGGCTGCCACCCGCCGGCACCACGATCATCCCGTCGACCTGGCTCGCTGCCAGATCCTCCACCAACCCCCGCTCCCGGTCGACCTGTTCGGCGGTGTTGCCCAGCAGGACCCGCAGACCGTGCTCATAGGCCACCTCCTGGACGCCGAGCGCCAGCCGCGAGTAGAAGGGGTTGGCCAGATTGGTGACGACCAGGCCGATCATCCCGCTGCCGCCGACCCGCAGACGGCGAGCGGTTTCGTTGCGCCGGTAGCCGAGCGCGTCGACGGCGCTCAGCACGCGCTTCCTGGTCGCCTCCGTGACCCGGGGGTCGTCCTTCAGCACCCGAGAGACGGTCATCGCGCTGACCCCGGCGCGAGCTGCGACATCACGCATCGTCGGCGCGGCGACATCACTCGGTCGGTGCTGCGCCACAGCCGGTCCTTCCTTCGTGCCGTCAGGGAGCCTGTGTCGTCGGTGGGCTGCCGGAGCCGCAGGCGCCGTCATTGTAGAGAGTGTCCCGCCCGTGACGCCGTCTGCCCCGGCGGGGGGCTGCCTGTCGCGGGGCGGCACTGGCCGGTCACGGCCGAGCCGTTCGGTACGCGTCACGGGGTACGGGGCCGGCCGCGAGGGGGCCGGACTCCTGTGGGTCAGCCTCCGTCTGATGGTCCAACGCCCAGTGTGCGGCACCGATCAGAGGTGCGTCGTCGGGCCGTCGGGCGGTACGCAGGTCCATCGCGGCGACGACGGCATCCGCTCCCGGTCCGGCGGCCTGTGCCCCGGTGGTGAGGCCGGCGCGCAGCGCGGGTCCGATGAGGTCCCAGGACGCGGCCATGGAGCCACCGACGACCATCACGTGCGGCCGAAACGCGGCGCACCAGGGTGCCAGGGCGCGCCCCAGCGTGCTGAAACATCCGCCTATCGTGGCTGCGGCGTGTGGGTCCGCCTTGCGGGCCAGATCGGCGATGGTGCTGACGTCCGGGAGCTGGGACCGCCCCGCGGTACCAGCGGCCCGCGCATACCGCACGCGGATCGCCCGGCGCGAGATCAGTTCCTCCAGCGGCAGTCCGTCGACGGTGATGCGATGGGCCCGGCCATCGGGCGGCACGGTGGGGCCTTCGGTGACGGGGCGCCCGTCACACAGGAAAGAGGATCCGACGCCGGTGCCGAGCGTGATGCACACGGACCGGTGCTGCCTTGCCGCGGCCCCGCTGTGGTGCTCCCCGATGGCGAAGGCGTCCGCGTCGTTGAGGAAGTTGATGGTGCGCGGGCGCGGCAGCCGGTCGCGCAGTTCCGCCCCGACGTCGATGCCGTGCAGCGACTCGAACTTGCCGATGCCCCGGAATCGGCCGATGCCGGCCGCGTAGTCGAACGGCCCCGGTACGGCGACGCCCCAAGGTGCCCGGTCGGGCGCTGCGGTGTGCCGGGCGGCCTCGGCGAAGGAGTCGAGGATCTCCGTGGTGGCGGCGTCGGCGCGCACCGGCCTGCGAACGACGGAATCGGGGACCGGCAGGCCGCTCGTCATGTCCACGAGTGCGGCGGTGACATGAGTGCCGCCGATCTCCAGGACGGGCACCCGGGTCATGACGGTGTCACCAGGGATTTGACGACCTGCACGGGTCGTGAGCCGACGGGGTGGAGGCGATAGGTGCCCACAGCCGCCGGCACGGTGAGGGTTTCGGCGAATGCCAGGTCGTGGCGCCGACCGTCGGCGGTCTCCACCAGCACACCGTCACCGGCGGCGACGTTGAGGATGTGGAAGCGACCTGCGGTGTCGTCGTCGGCCGGGCCCGTTCCGTCGAGTACCAAACGGTGGACCACGTAGAACATCTCGGGCAGGGCGCCGAGGACCTCTTCGCGCCAGCCCGCGCCCTCGCGCAGGGTGCGCGGCTGCTGGACGAGATCCTCGATGACCTCGGTGCCGCGTCGGCCGGTGTCGAGGTTGGCGAAGGCGTGCCGGTGCGACAGCGGCCTGGGCACATTGGACGTGGAGCGGCGCAGCCAGTCGTAGAAGCGCAGCGAGTAGAGGTAGGGCGTGGCGCTGATCTCCAGCACGAGGTTGCCGGCACCGGAGGCGTGCGGGGTGCCGGCCGGGATCATGAACAGTTGGCCGGGTTCTGCGGGGAACGTCTGGACGTGGTCCTCGACGCGCAGCGGCGTGCCGTGCGTCGCCGATGCCTCGACTTCCTTGCGCAGGATGTCCACGTCCGTACTCTGCCGCAGTCCGAGGAAGACCTGGGATCCGGCGTCGCTCGCCGTGACGTAGTAGGTCTCGTGCTGGGTGTAGGGCCAGCCGAAGGTTTCCCGCATGTACTGCTCCTGCGGGTGGCAGTGCAGGGAGAGGTTGCCGCCCCCGACAGTGTCGAGGTAATCGAAGCGGATGGGGAAGGACGTGCCGTAGCGCCGGTGCACGTCTGCGCCGAGGAACTGTTCGGGGTGCAGTACACACAGGAGTTGGAAGGGCAGTTCCACCTGTGTCCCGGCGTCCTGGCCGACGAGCACGCCGGCCTCGGGAGCGATCAGCTCGTAGCCAAGGGCGGTGTTGCCGTTGTCGGGCTCGAAGCCGAGCTTCTCGGCGGCCCACTGGCCGCCCCAGGCGGTGGAGTTGAAGTAGGGGCGGGTGCGCACGGGCCGTTGGGCGAGGTCGGCGAGGGTGGCGCGGACCGCCGCTCCGTCCAGGGAGGCAGGGGTCTGTGGGTCCTGTACGTCGACCCAGCGGTCGATCGTGGGCGCCAGTGCATCGCGGTGGCGGTCGGTGACGGGCCAGTCGGTGTAGAAGAGGCTGCGCAGTTCGCCCGGCACGTCGGGGCGCCCGAGGTTGACGCCCACGGGCAGTGTTCCGGAGGCGATGGCGCTCTCGGCGTACCGCTTGGGCAGGTCCGCCCACCAGATCAGGTCGGGCGAGCAGAGGGCGGCGCCGGGGCCGAAGACCAGCAGTACACCGCTCCTGGGATGGTCGACGGACAGCCGGCCATCGAAGAGGTCAGCCATCTCGAACTCGGCGAGCGGCAGGAAGAACGCGTCGGCCCCGGCATCGGGGGTGCACAACCGCTCGAATGCTGCCGGTGACCAGTGCTCGCGCACGTCGAGGACGGCGACCTCGGTGGACTGTTCACGCAGGGCGGCGGCGATCCCTCGGACGGCCTCGTTCCAGTCCAAGGCGGCGGGCCCGTCCAGGGCGAGCACGGTAGGCCCGGTGGGCAGGGTCGCGACGGCGTCGTGCCACCCGGTGACCACGGTGCCGACGGCCGGGTAGCGGGGGTTTCGTTCGTAGGGGCGGGGCTCTGGGTGCACAGGTACTCCTGAAGGGGTGAGCGGGGCGATCACAGGAATGGTATCGATAACCATCAGGCCGAACAAGATGAATGATCAACGGCGAGGCATAACCGCAGTTAGACACGGAGTACGAATGGATTCTCGTCACAGAGTCTTGTTTCGGCTCCATGGTGTCGTTAACATCCTGGCCATCCGAACCGCCGATGCCGCGCGGTACGGCGAGATCTCGCGGAGGGCCACGCCCTCTCACCCACCACACCCCAGAGCCAGGGATCCCTGCCGGGATCCAAAGGGAAGGGAACCCATGAGATCAATCGGCGGGGCGACGCAGTGGTCGTCCCACCCGCTTGGCCGCCGCAGCGTCCTGGCGGGCGTAGCAGCGGGCGGTGTGGCTGTGCTGGCCGGCTGCGCCCGGGGCGACAGCACCGCGGTGAAGCCCGGCACCACGTCGCTCGCCAACGACAACGCCACCTGGGACCAGGGCTATGCCGCGGCTGGACAGGAACTGAAGAAGCTCACCGGCTACGCGCTGCGTCCGCTGTCCAACCCCAACCCCACGTCGTACAAGCAGGTCACACAGATCTCGCTGCAGACGACCAAGGCCACCGACATGATCAAGTGGGCCTCGGGGTACGTCCTCAAATCGCTGGCCCGCACCGGGGAACTCAGCGACCTCTCCCCCCTGTGGGCCGACTACGAACGCAAGGGCTGGGTCACGTCCCAGGCCCGTGACGCGATGTCCTACCGCGGCTCCGTCTACGGGATACCGCTCTACGAGTCGTACTACGTGCTCTTCTACAACACGGACCTCTTCCGCAAGCACGGCCTGCGCCCTCCGGACACCTGGGAGGAGCTGCTGCACAACGCCGACGTGCTGAAGAAGGCGGGCGTCGTGCCGTTCGTCGCCACACAGAACGGCAACTGGCCCGCCTACGAGTGGTTCCAGGAGCTCGTCAGCAAGGTGGACCCCGAGTTCTACGCGCAGCTGATCAGCGGGAAGGCGCGCTACACCGACCCGCAGGCGAAGAAGGCCCTGCAGATCTGGCAGGACTTCATGCGCAAGGGCTGGATGACACCGGCTGACTTCGACCAGAACAAATGGTCCCGCCGCGCTGAAGGCCGGGCGGGTCGGTATGTTCCTGCACGGTTCCTGGCAGTCGCAGGGGATCGCCGCCACCGGCATGAAGCCGGGCGTCGACTTCGATGCCTTCGTCATGCCCCCCGTCGACTCCTCGACCCGCCGCTCCGTCATCACGGAGTCGGGCGTGCTCGCTGTCCCGCGCAAGGCCGTTTCGCACGAGGCGGCGATGGCCAACGCGGCGAACTGGCTCGACCCGAAGGTCCAGAAGGTGTGGATCGACTTCCTCCAGGACGCCTCGGCCAATCCGCGCTCCCGGCCGGGCAACCCGGTCATGGCCGGCCTCAAGGGCCGTGCGCTGAAGGAAGACTGGACGCTGCTGCCCCGCTATGGCGAGTCAGGCCCGCCCAACCTCATCCAGGGCAACACCGACGACTTGGGAAGCTTTATGACCGGGGCCTCCTCCCCCGAGAGCACGCTGCGCAGCATGGCGGGCCGGGCAACCAAGGAGTGGGCCGCGTGGGAGAGGGACGAGGCATGAGCTCTTCTCTCGACCAGCGCCGACCGCCGCTGTCCCCCGGACCACACACCTCGCCAGGGCAACGCCCCGGTGAATCCGCGTCCAGGCGCCGGCCCGCCCGGCGGATACGGGACAAGCTGGCCGGGGCGGGATTCCTGGCCCCCGCCGTGTTCCTGGTGAGCGCACTGCTGCTGCTCCCCTTCGCCACGACCGTCTACCGGAGCTTCTTCGACGACCGGCGCATCTCGAGCTTCGCCGGCCTCGACAACTACGCCCTCTTCCTCAACGATCCCGTACTGACCCGGTCGATCCAGAACACCCTGATGTGGGTGGTCGGCACGGTCGCGCTCCCGCTCCTGCTCGGCCTTGCCATCGCCGTGCTGACACACGCCGGCGGATGGTCTCGTGCGGCACGCCTGGTCGTCGTCCTTCCCTACGCCCTGTCCGGCTCGGCCGTCGCAGTGGTGTGGAACTTCGTCCTCAACACCGACGGCGCCGCCAACCAGGTGCTCAAGGCGTTCGGCATGGATTCACTCGCCCAGGGCTGGCTGCTGGAGTGGCCGGGCAACACGCTGGTGATGATCATCGCCAACACGTGGCAGTCGGCGGGCGTCGCCGTCATCCTCTTCCTGGTCGGCCTCCAGACCATCCCGCCCGAGACCCTTGAGGCCGCCTCCCTCGACGGTGCGGCGGGCTGGCGGAAGTTCTGGTACGTCGTACTGCCCCAGCTGCGGACCGTCTCGGTGATCGTCGTCGGCACCAGCCTGGTCAACGGGCTCAAGTCCTTCGACTTGATCTGGGTTCTCACCCAGGGCGGGCCCGGCCGGCAGTCCGAGACGCTCGCGGTCTCGATGTACCAGGAGACATTCCTCGCCCTGCACCCCGGAGCGGGCGCGGCGGTCGCGGTCGTCCTCACCACGATCGTGCTGATCGCCTCGTGGCTGTATCTGCGACGTCAGCTGACCCCGAAAGGCAACTGATCATGCCCACCACCCGCACCACACGGAGGCGTGCCCCGCGAACGCGGCCCACGCCGGGCCGGATCCTGCGCAACACGACTCTGGTGGTCATCTCCCTGGCCTGGGCACTGCCCACGTGGCTGCTGCTGGTCAACGCGCTGGTACCGGCCGCCGAATACGGCGGAACGCCCCACTGGTGGCCGCAAGGCTTCGGTCTCTTCGACAACATGTCGCAGGCCTGGACGCAGGCACATCTCGGCCCCTCCATGGCCAACAGCCTGCTCTACGCCGTCACCAGCGCCGCCGCAGCCATCGTGGTGGCCACCACTGCCGCGTTCGCGACCGTCATCATGCCGGTCAAGCACAAGACGCTGTGGTTCTGGCTGATCTACTCGGGAACCCTGCTGCCGCTCCAGGTCTTCCTGCGCCCGCTCTTCCTGGCCTACGCCGACACCGGTCTCTACGACGCCCAGTTCGGGCTGTTCCTGGTGTACGTGGCAATCGCCATCCCGTTCGCCTACTTCATCATGCGCAACTTCGCGCTGACCCTGGCACCGGAGATCATCGAGGCCGCCCGGATGGATGGTGCGTCTTGGTGGCGGATCTTCTGGCAGATACACGTGCCGCTGTCCAGGTCCGCCATGGTGGCCGCCTTCGTCTTCCAGTTCGTCGCCGTCTGGAACGACCTGCTGTTCGGCATCACGCTGTCCACCAGCCAGAACATTCGCCCGGTCATGGCCGCGCTGGCCGAACTCCAGGGCAACTACTCCAATGTGGGGCCGCCGGTGGTCCTGGGCGGTGCGCTGCTGGTCTCGCTGCCGACCGTCGTCCTGTTCTTCTCCGCTCAGCGCTTCTTCGTCAGCAGCCTCAAACTGCACGGCTGAGCCGTATCCCGGCCGCCCCTCGCCGTTCCACCTTCCCGAAAGGCAGACCATGGTGAAGACACCTGTACGCGCCGCACTGGCCCTCGCCGTCCTCTCCGGAGCGCTATGGGCGAGTCCCGCCGCAGCCGACAGCGACACCACGCCGTCCAGTTGGGCCCACCGAGCCGAGGTCACCTACGACTCGTTGCAGCAGCACCTCTACCAAGGCCCGCAGCAGCATGGCCTGTATCTGGAGAAGACGCCGCGCAAGGAAGGGGAGAACCCTCACTCGTACATCTGGCCGTTGCGTGAGGCGGCCGCCGCCACCGTCGACATGTCCGAACTGCCGCGCGTCGGTGCCCGCTATGACCGCGATGCCGCCGAGCGCTTCACGACACTGCGGCTGTACTTCGACCCCCGCGACGGCCGGCCCGGCTACGACTCCTATCTGCCCGCGCCGCTCGGTCAGGGTGGCGACGTCTTCTACGACGACAACGCTGTCGTCGGGCTCTCCTTCCTCGACCAGTACCGGGCGACCGGCGAAAAGCTCTACCTCGAGCGGGCGCTGGAGACCTATCGCGTCGTCGGCCGGGGCTGGGACGAGGACCCCGCCAAGCCGTGCCCCGGAGGCATGCACTGGGTCGACTCCCCCAACAACTACATGCGCGCCGCCAACGTGACGGGCCTGTCCGCCCAGCTGGCCGCCGAGCTCTACGCCATCGAGCGCGACGACCGATACCTCGCGAGCGCCAAGAAGTGGTACGAGTGGAACTGGTCGTGCCTGCGCCAGTCGCCCGGTCTGTACAACAACAGCCGCGACGACGACGGCACGGTGAACAAGACCCTGTGGTCCTACAACTCCGGCGCGATGATCGGCACCGCGACCACGCTCTACCGCGCGACCGGGGACCGCAGCTACCTCGACCGTGCCGTCGAGGACGCCACCGGCTCACTCGCCTACTGGAAGCAGGGCGACCGGCTGCACGACCAGCCGGCGATCTTCAACGCCTTCTACTTCGACAACCTCCGTGTCCTGAACGACGTGCGGCCCAACCGCGCCTACCGCAAGGCAGCCGCCGCCTACGCCGAGCAGACCTGGAAGGAGAATCGGACGCCTTCCGACGGGCTGTTCCGCTTCCAGCCCTCCGGTGGCGGTGACCACGACCCGGCCGCACAGGCCGAGACGCTCGAACAGTCAGCGATGGTGCAGATCTTCGCGGGTCTCGCCACCGACCGTTCCTGAGCCCTCCCGGACCCAGAGCACCACGTCCCCGCACCGAACGAGTGGAGACCTCTCCCATGCCCCGCCCCGAACTTGCCCGTCCCTCCTGGTGGGACTCGAACATGGCCCGCGACATACTGCGGGACCGCGCGGTGTCCGCCGAGGGGGTCCTCGGCGGACACCGGATCAGGATCTCCTGCGAACCCCTGCTGCGCCACGACGGCGCAGGGGGCCTGCTCCAGTCCGTCCGCGTGACCGCGGGCCGACCGCTCACCCGTGCCCGCGTCACCACCATCACCGGCGGTGCACTGCGCTGCGACGTCCTGCCGGGGCCGGGCGGAGACACCCGGCTGCTGGTTCCTGAAGTGGATACGCCCACCCCGGTCCTGGTCGAACTGCCGGAGATGGCCGACGGAGAAGACGTAGAAGTACTGCTGACCCCGCAACGCCACTGGACGCTGCACCTGGTCCAGCACGCCCACCTGGACATCGGCTACACCGACCCGCAGAGCACTGTGCTCGCCGAGGGACGCAAGTACCTCGACTCCCTGCTCGAACTGTGCCGCACCACGGACGACTGGCCGGACGAGTCGAAGTTCCGCTGGGCGGTCGAGGGATTCTTCAGTTACGAGAACTGGTCGCAGAACCGGCCGCCGAGGCAGGTCGCGGAATTCCTGGACCGGGTGCGCGAAGGGCGCATCGAACTCGCCGCGATGCCCTTCAATCTGCACACCGAGACATGCTCCACCGACGAGCTGCACGAACTGCTGCGCCCCATACGGGAGTTGCGGGAGCGGGACGGCATCGACATCACCACGGCCATGCAGACGGACGTGCCCGGCCAGGTCGTCGGGCTGCCCAACGTTCTGGCCGACAGCGGGATCCGCTACCTCTCGGTCGCCCACAACTGGGCGGGCCGCGCGGTGCCGCACCACGTCGGCGGTCAGGATCTGCCGCGCCTGTTCCGTTGGAAGGCGCCGAGCGGGCGCGAGGTGCTCGTGTGGCGCACCGACACCCCCCATGGCCTCGCCTACATGGAGGGGTCGATCCTCGGCTTCGACGAATCCTTCGACCGCGTCGATGATCTTCTGCCGAACTATCTCTCCGCGCTGACGAACCATCAGTACCCGCACGAGGGTCGAGGCATCCCGGGGTTCCCCATCCTGGACGAGGAGTTCAAGGGCGACCCCTATCCGTGGGACATCCTCCACCTGCGCGTCCTTGGCAAGTTCGCCGACAACGGACCGCCGCGCCGCATCATCGCGGACACCGTGCGCCGGTGGAACGAGGAATGGGCATTCCCCGTCCTGCGCACCTCGCGCAACGAAGACTTCTTCACCGACGCCGAGGAACGGCTCGGCGACCGGATCGAGACGTTCGAGGGCGACTGGACGGATTGGTGGGTCGACGGCGTCGGCGCGGGCGCCGTGCCACTGGCCGCCACCCGCGACGGGCAGGCGGCGCTCGCCGACGCGCAGACCCTCGCCGGCTACGCGGAGATCCTGGGGGCACGGGACGGGGCTCGGATCACCGAGGCCGCGCCGGATGTGTACCGCGCGGCCTCCCTGTTCAACGAGCACACCTGGGGCGCCGGCGACCCCTGGACGCACGGCGACCACGGCCATGCATCGGGCGAGCGGCAGTGGCACTGGAAGTACGCCCAGGCCCTGCGCGCCCACGATGGGGCACACACCCTCCTGGATGCCGCGAGCGCGGCACTGGGGGAACGTCTGGCTCCACGCGAAGGGACGCTCGCCGGGTACTACGTCGTCAACACATGCAGCTGGGAGCGGTCGGAGACGGTCCGGCTCTTCCTCCCCGAGAGCACCGTGCCCCTCGCCGACCCGGTGCGGGTCGTCGACTCCCGCAACGGCACACCACTGGAAGTGGCCGAGGAAGAGCAGAGCAACGAACTCCACCGGGCGGCGGGCCGTTTCCTGCTGTTCCGGGTGGCCGACGTACCGGCCCACGGAGCAGTACGAGTGGACATCAAGCCCGCTTCCGCCCCCGCGGCCGAACTGCCGGCGGAAAGCGGCTCCCCGGCCGGCGACTCCACGGTCCTGGAGAACGAGTACCTGCGCGTCCACGTCGACCTGGCATCCGCGTGCATCGACTCGATCCTGGACAAGCGGACGGGGAGCGAACTGGTCCGCCAGGACGCCACCGTCGGCTTCAACGGCTATCTGTACGACGAGTACGCCACGGCCGGCGGGTTCAACCACCAGTCGAGCAAGACCACGGCCACCGACTCGATGCACTTGCTGGCCACGCGGAGGACAGCTCCTCCGGCGGCCCTGGTGGAACGGACCTCGGACGCCACCGGCGAGACGCTGGTCTACGAATGCGCCCCGGCCGGCACCCGACGGCTGCGGGTCAGGGTCCATCTGCCACACGCGAGTGCCCGGATCGACCTGGAGAACCGGATCGACAAGACCGCGACGCTGACCAAGGAGAGCGCGTTCTTCGCCTTCCCCTTCGCGATGCGGTCCCCGGTCGTACGGATGGAGGCAACCGGCGGGGTCACCGGGACGGGGCTGCCCACCGTGCCCGGTTCGGCCCGGCACATGCGGGCCGTACGCCGCTGGGTCAGCCTCCAGGAGGGCGGCACGGGCGCGGCGCTGGCCACCCAGGACGCACCACTGATCCAGGTGGGCGGGGTCGCCATCCCCTATGTGCCATATCCGCAGTCACTGGCCCAGGAAGAGCCGGGGACAGTGTTCTCGTGGGTCCACAACAACATCTGGGACACCAACTTCCCCTCGGAGCAGGCATTCGACCATGTCTTCCGCTACAGCGTCGGATGGCAGGACGCACCGGACGTCGGCGGTGCGGTGCTCGGCATGCGTACGGCCGCCGTCGGCAGTCGGCCCCTGGTGGCGGTACGAGCCCGCCGAGCGGCCGAACCCAGCCCCCGCGCCTCCCGCGCGCTCCTGGCTCTTGACGACGCTCGCGTGCGGGTCGTCGGCCTGACCGTGCCGGAACCGGGGCGCCTGCTCGTGCGCCTGCAATCCTTCGCCGAGGAGCCCTTCACCTGCCGACTCACTCCGGGCTTCCCCACCACCGGCGCGATGTTGGCCGACTACCTCGGCACCGTGAGCAGCACACTGCGCGCCGACGCGGACGGCTCCCTGCCGGTGCCCATGCCTCGGCTCGGCACCACGGCTGTGTCACTGACGACGGAGGCTTTGCCGGACACGGAATGACTCAGCACGCCCTGAGTTCACCGAGCGGCCTCACGGTGCGGTGTGAGGCCGCCGGTGTCTCTCGGCCACTGTGCGGCGGCGGGGGGCCGCAAGGGTGACGACCGCTCGTCAGACGAAGAAGGCGTTCATCCCGGGCACATCGGAGAGATAGGTCTCGATGCTCGCGATCTTTCCGTCGCGGAGCCGGCATACCGTGCTCAGGTATTCGTCCAGCACGGCGTCCTCGCGGTGCGCGGTGTTGTGCAGGGAGAGCGCCATGTTCTCCCTGCTGACCAGGATGTGCAGCAGGTCGAAGTCGAGGCCGTACGAGGCGATCTGCTGAGCGCGCTCCACCACGGCGTCGGCGCCGTCCGCTGTGCCGGAGATGGTGTTGTCGCCGGGCAGAGTCCAGGTGGCGTTGTCGTGCAGCAGGGCCCGGATACCGTCCCAGTCGCCCGAGACGAGGGCCTGGTGGAAGGTGCGCCCGAGGGCGAGGGCGGCTTCGTTGGTGGACATGGCATTCCCTTCGACAACACTAAAGCGGTGATCTCCGCTTTAGCGCGACTGTAAGCGCACCGCTCACTAAGGCGCAAGTCTTTGCTTTAGAGTGGAGGGGTGAACGCTGACGCATCGACCAAGCGGCCCGGCGGCCGCAGCAGCCGCGTCCGTGCCGACGTACACAGCGCCGTGGTCGCGCTGGTGGGCGAGCACGGCGCCGACCAGGTGACCCTCCCTGCGGTGGCCAAGCGGGCGGGGGTCAACTCCAGCACCCTCTACCGGCGTTGGGGGACGCTCGCCGCGCTCCTGGCCGACGTAGCCGAGCACCGCGGTGATGCCGACGCGCCCCCGCTCGTCGGCGATCTACGCACCGACCTGGAGAATCAGGCGGCCTGGACACTGACGGAGCTCTCCCGGCCCGGCGGCGTCGCGTTCTTCCGCGCCGAGGTCGCGCCCGACGTCGACGAGCGGCACGCAGGACTGCGGGAGTGTCTGCGCAGGGTCAGCGCGCGCTTCAGTCCCGTCCTCGACGCGGCGCGGGAGCGCGACGACGCGCCCCCGCCCCCCTCTCTGGAGCAGATTCTGGATCGGATCGTTGCGCCGCTCTACTTCCGGGTGGTCTTCTCGATTCCCGATACGGATGAGGCGTACGTCCGCGACCTTGTGGCGGGGCTTCTCGGGGAGCCCCGGCTCGAGTCATGACCGTCGCTCGGCCCCTCGCTCCAGCGGCACCCGCCCGGAGCCGCCCACACCTCGGGCCTCCAGTCACTCGTTCCTGGTGGGTGACGGCACGACAGCCACGGGACACGCGGCAGTGTGCAGCGCCTCGCCGCTGACGGACCCGAGCATGAGCCGTCGCACGCCCGTACGTCCGTGGGAGCCGACGACCAGCAGGCACGCCTTGTGTGATGCCTCCGCCAGAACGGTTGCGGGCCGAACACGCTCGACGTGCAGATCGACCTTGACTTCCGGATACCGGCTGGCACGCTTGGCCGCCTCCTGCGCCAACGCCTGGCGCGCCCTCTCGTCGAGAGCCTCGAAATCAGGGGCGACCATGCCGGGTCCGGCGGGCATCTGGCTCATATGGAACGCACCGTGCACCATCCGAAGGCCGACTCCCCTCAGGTCAGCCTCGGCATACGCGAGATCCAAGGCCTCGCCCGACACGTCGTGCACGTCCACCCCCACCATCACCGGGTTCCCCCTGACGGCGTCAGCCCCCGGGCGGACGACGACCACGGGACACCGAGCGTGGGTGGACACCTGCCAGCTCACCGAGCCCAGGGGCAGGCGGGGGAAACCGCCGCTGCCACGGTGCCCGATCACCAGCCATGACGCCTCGACAGAACGCTCCACCAGCGTTGCCGCGGGCCGTCCGGCCACCGCCTCGGCCGTCACCACCACCTCGGGGAACTCCGACTCGACGGCCTGCGCCATCGGCGCCACAACCGCCGCAACAGATCGCTCCACCGGGCTCGTCCGCTCTCCGCCTTCCTGCCCGGACCCGGCCGGCGAAGATCCCTCCACAACATGCAGGAGGTGCAGCGGACGGCCGTGCAACGCCGCGTGCCGCGCCGCGTAACGTACGACGACGTCCTGGTCAGCCCCTTGCTCGACCCCCACCAGGACGGGGCGCTTCGCTTGGTCGTCGTGGTTGAACATCTCTTCTCCCTGCCGATCGGTTCCAGCAAGACTGCCGACGCTGGTCGGGCCAGGTACCCCGCACATCGGTCCTTAACCAGCAGATGCACACATAACGAGCGTGATCCCCCTCCTGCCCAGTCGGCAAGCCGGAAGCACGCCCCATCGCCTCACGGTCGACGGCTCCGCCGAGGAGAAGGCCCATCTGGCGGCCGGTTGCTCCCGCTGGGCGCACGGCTCAGATCGACGACGCAGAAGATGTTGCCGTCCGGGTCGGCGAGCACGACGAAGTCAGGATCGGGCGGGTAACTGTCCCAGTCGACGACCTGCGCACCGAGACCGATCAGCCGCTGGACCTCTGCCTGTTGGTCCTCCTCCGTCTCGGTGAACAGGTCCAGGTGGATGCGTGGGTGCGGCTCCGCTGGTAACTCGCTGCGGAGCAGCCCAAGAGCCCGGACAGAACTGTCGGCATGGTTGAGCGTTCGCCACGTCTCGCTCTTCCACTCCTGCGTGACGACCAGGTTCAGAGCCTGCGTCCAGAAGGTCACTGCGCGGGAAAGGTCCGTGACACCAATGACTGGAATACCGATCCTCAGCATGCGGCAAGGGTAGTTCTGCGGCAGGCGACCGGGAGCAGCCTGCCGCAGTTGCGTGCTGTTCGACCCCCTGGTTCGCCCCCCTGGTCGAGCCGGGAGGCCCCTCGACCCCAGGCGTCATCGGTCGACCGGGGTGGTCAGTCGTTCAACCGCGCGCGCAGCAGGCGCTTCCCCAGTTCGGCGCCCTTGCGGCTGTCCGCTTGGGACTTGCGGAACAGGTCGGCCAGTTCAGTGTCCTTGTCGCGCTCCGCGTCCTGGATGTAGGTCTCCAGCCGCAGTGCGTTGTTCAGGCACGATTCGACGTACCAGATGAGGTTGTAGTCCTTGTCCTTCGTCCCCGTGACGCTTCCGGTTTCCGCACTGCTGGTCATAGCCGTGCCTCCATGTCGTTGGTCGGACGCTCCGGGCGCGCAGGGGACACGTCGGCCTTGCTCGCCGGGCGGAGCGCGAAGCGGTCGCCGAGTACCCGAGGAGGCTCGGTGTACCCATGGGCGGGGCTGCTTTCCCCGCATCGAACCGAGGGAGTTCAAGCCACGCCGATCGAAGTGACCTCATAGACGGCGGCGGAACTCACTGACAGCCCGCGGCAGGTCAGTTGACAGGGCGGCGTGCGGTAGGAGTGCACCTCGACGTCGAAGGCTGCCGCACGAGGCGGGCGGCCGGTGATGCGGATGCGCCAACGGTTGTCTTCGCGGGAGGTCCCGACGACCGCGTAATCATGCCGGCCAGCCGGGCCGAAGCGCTTGAGCACGGCGGAGACCGCGGCTTGCTGCGGCGGGAAGAGATCGGTGTACCCGCGCAGATGCTCCGCGTGAATCCGGTCGGCCAGGTGCTCTTCGACCGCTGCCACCGACGACGTGGCATCGAGACCGCCGTAATAGACGCCGTCGGGTGCCACTACGACGTTGGCGGCGAACCTGTCACCTCCGACGTGGGTGCATTCCCACACCAGGTCCGGCCAGCGTTCACTGAGGGCCCGTCCCACGGGTCGCCCGCGCACGGCACAGCAGGTGTCGTGCTGACCGTGGGCGCAGACGAGGACGACGGGCGGACAGCCGAGTTCCCCGGGAGCATCGAGGGCAGCGGCGATCTCCGCCAAGTCCTGGTCACGGCTCCATGTGCCCCATTGCTGGCGGTAGGCACCCGAGTTCTCGTAGCGCAGTACGGCCCAGCGCCTGGGGCCCTCGGTGCTGCGGCGTCCGTGCCGCCTGACCAGAAGCACGCGTGCCCGCACCGCCTGGGCGGCGGAGAACACGACTGCTTTGGTGTGGGGCTCGAGATCGAGGCCGTCGAAGCCGTTGGGCGGCCAGCCGCCCCGGTACTCGACGAGCACCCAGACAGAGCCGTGTGGCGCTGTGCCCGCCAGTGAATCGCCGCGTGTCCGCGCGGCGTCGGCGCAGAAGAAGCGCTCTGCCGCCGTCACCGTGGCCACGTCACTGTTCTGCGGGCACCAGTACGCCCGCGCGCAGCAGTCTCTCGGCGAGTTCGGTGCCGAGTTCTCCGGCGGTGCGGACCTCGCCGTCGAGCATGCGGGTCACCGGCGGCAGCTCAGTCTCCGGGAAGTCGAGCCAGCCCACGCGCGTGACCAGACGCGGGCCCTCCAGCCGTGCTTCCAGGTGCTCGCGAAGCCGTACCCGTGAGTGGGGGCCGAGTCCGTCGACGGCCTTGAGCTGGGCCAGCGGGCCCAGCGGCGCCGGACGCCCCTGGCCTCGCCGGGTGCGGTGGAACAGCGGAGCTGAATCGACCTCGGTGAGGGCGGTGACGAGCCGTTCGCGGACCATGTCGATCTCGCAGTCCGGTCCGCCCACCCCCAACGGCAGCGCGCCGCGCATCCGGGGATCGTCGCGCAGCGACGCGAGGGCGGAGTGGGCGAGTTGTTCGGCCAGGGCGTAGCGCGTCCACGTATGGATCCCCAGCGTCAGATGGATCGAGACCTCGCCCTGCGCCTGGGCGGCGTGCAGCCAGCCTCGTGGCAGGTAGAGGACGTCACCGGGCTCGAGGACGGAGTCGATATGGGCCTCACCCTTCGCGGCCTCGGCGACCGCGCCGCGGTGATCGGTCCATGGCTGGTCGCGCAGGGGGTCGGGATGGACGGGCTCACGGACGAACCAGCGCTTGGCGCCTTCGATCTGCAGCACGAAGACGTCGTGGACGTCGTAGTGGTCGTCGAATCCGCGGTTCTGCGGCGGCGTGACGTAGGCGTTGGCCTGTACCGGATGCCCCAGCTCTGTACCCAGCCGGGCGCTGAAGTCCGCGACCGGCTCCCACGTGCGCTGCAGGGCTTGTAGGACGAGCGTGGCGCCGTCGGCGAACATGCGCCACAGAGCCGTGTCGTCCAGCTGATCAGCGATGGTGGCGCCGACACCGGCGGGCGAGGTGAAGGACGAGTCAGGAAGTGTGGAGCCGTCCTTGGCAACGCGCAGGAAGGGCGTACGCAGCCCCCGACGCGAGGTCAGTTCATCTACGGCTTGGGCGGAGAACAGATCGGAGAAGTCGCTCGCGCGTCGCGTGAGCAGCGCTGTGCGGGCCCAGACGTCGCGAGCGAATTCCTCCTGGCTCAGGCCCGTCAGCCGTGTCATCAACCCACTGACGCCTGTTGTGGCGCCGATGTCTTGAACCTCGTTCGAGGGGATGCTCAAGAGCCGCCGGCGGATCCGTCGGCACCGCCGTCGTGAACGCCGGGCGTACCCGCCGCACCACCGTCCGCCGGGCCTTCCGCGCCACCATCGGCACCCCCGTCATGGACACCGGGCGAACCCGCCGCACCACCGTCCGCCGGGCCTTCCGCGCCACCATCGGCACCGCCGTCATGGACACCGGGCGAACCCGCCGCACCACCGTCCGCCGGGCCTTCCGCGCCACCGTCCGCGCCACCGTCATGGACACCGGGCGAACCCGCCGCACCACCGTCCGCCGGGCCCTCGCTCTGGTTCGGGTCCTGCTCGGGATTCGTCGTCATCGTTCCTCCTGAGAATCGAACGGCTGGGGCTGTGCCCCCAGAACCCTCTCTGCTCTCACCAAACTCGCTCACGCAAATCCGGTCGGCAACCTGAGGCAGAGGCGGAGCATCCGGTTGGCAGGCCGGACCTGCTGGCCAACAGAGCCGTCCCCCCATCACGCCCCAGCCCGGCGGGCGGTTTCGCACTCGGGCCGTTCCGCACTGGGGAGGAGAGGAATCGACCCCGCCACCCGGGGGTCAGTTCTTCACCGGGCGGCCGCGGGCCTCGGCCCTCCGCGTCCGATGCCGCCACCTTGAGCGCTCGTCCTCTCCCATGCCGCCCCACACCCCTGAGGCCTGCCTTGTTTCCAGGGCCCAGTCTCGGCACCGCTCGATGACGGGACAGCGAAGGCACACGCGCTTGGCAGCCAGCAGGTCCTCCTCCGCGGGCCCTGACGTACCGACCGGAAAGAACAACTCGGGATCTTCTTCGGCACAGGCGGCTCGCCGCCACCACATCTCCATGACGCCTCCCTGCATCGCCGGACTACATCCGGCCCGCGCGCTCCGGTTTGCCGTGTCCACGCGGAACCCCATCGCGAGTTCCCGGGACCTGCCGACCGAAACTGCAGCCTCACCGCTCGCGCGAGGCACACGGGCAGGCAGATCCTGGAGTTGAAGGAGTCGAGTCGTCCCTGCCGGGGACCCGACGTCGGTGGCGCACCTCTCAGGACAGCCACCGTCGCGGCGACGCGTGCGGCGAAGCACCACCTGAGACAGAGCAAGACCGTGAGGAGGAAGCACCGTATGCGAGCCCTTACCTGGCAAGGCAGGCGCGACGTCCGCGTCGAGAGCGTTCCCGATCCGGTGATCAAGGACCCGACCGACGCGATCGTGCGCGTGACGTCCACCGGTGTCTGCGGCTCCGACCTGCATCTGTACGAAATTCTCGGCCCCTACCTCGACCCCGGCGACATCCTCGGGCACGAGCCGATGGGCATCGTTGAAGAGGTCGGCTCCGAAGTCACCGCGCTGTCGGCCGGTGACCGCGTGGTTGTTCCGTTCAACGTTTCCTGCGGGCACTGCTATATGTGCGACAGGGGCCTGCACTCGCAGTGCGAGACCACCCAGGTCAAGGAGCGCGGCACGGGCGCCGCCCTGTTCGGCTACACCAAGCTCTACGGCCAGATCCCCGGCGGCCAGGCCGAACTCCTGCGGGTGCCGTTCGGCAACACCCTGCCCATCAAGGTGCCCGACGGCCCGCCTGACGACCGGTTCGTCTTCCTCTCCGACGTCCTGCCAACCGCCTGGCAGGCGGTCGAGTACGCCGACATCCCGCCCGGCGGAACGGTGACCGTCCTGGGACTCGGGCCGATCGGCGCCATGGCAGCACGTATCGCCCTCCACCGGGGCGCAAGCCTCGTCGTGGGCGTGGACCTCGTACCGGAGCGGCTGAGCCGCGCATACGCCGATGGCGTCAAGGCCTTCGATCTGCGCCGCTACGGCAAGGACATCGGAGACGCGATCCGTGACCTGACAGACGGGCGCGGCACCGATGCCGTCATCGACGCGGTGGGCATGGAGGCGCACGGCGCGCCGCTCGCCAAGGCCGCCCAGTGGGGCGTCGGGCTGCTGCCCGACGCGGTGGCCGAGAAGCTGATGGGCCGTTTTGGTGTCGATCGCCTCGACGCGCTCTACGCAGCGATCGACACCGTTCGGCGCGGAGGCACCATCTCCATCTCCGGGGTGTACGGCGGCGCGGTCGATCCCATGCCACTCCTGACCATGTTCGACAAGCAGATCCAACTGCGGATGGGACAGGCCAACGTACGGCGCTGGGTCAACGACCTCCTGCCGCTCCTGACCGACGATGATCCACTCGGAGTCGACGCCTTCGCCACGCATCACATGTCTCTGGAAGACGGTCCCAAGGCGTACCAGATGTTCCAGGACAAAGAAGACGGCATGATCAAGACACTGCTCAGGCCCTGACCTGCAACTGCGGGCCGAACCTCCGTGCACCGTGGCCGCGGTGCACGGCAAGCGATGAGGGAAGGAGCGCCGGGCGCTCATGTCACCCACCACAGAAATGCCCCTCTCAGGGCAGACCGCGCTCGTCACCGGTGGCTCGCGGGGCCTCGGCCTGCTCATGGCCGACCGGCTGGCCGCCCGCGGCTGCACGGTGATCATCGCGGCCCGCGACGCCGATGAGCTGGCGTCCGCCCAGAAGAAGCTGCTCCACCGCAGGCCCGACGTCGCTGTCCACACCTTCGTCTGTGACGTCCGAGATCACGGGGCGGTCCACGCCATGTTCCGGGCCGCCCACGACACCTGCGGCGGCCCCGACATCGTCATCGCCAACGCGGGCATCATCCAGGTCGCACCGGTGGAATCCATCGGGGCCAAGGAGTTCAGGGACGCCATGGACACGATGTTCATGGGGGCGGTGCACACCTGCCTTGAGGCACTTCCGTACCTCAGATCGAGCGAAAGCGGTGGGCGGCTGGCCATCATCTCCTCGGTGGGTGGCCTGTTGGGCGTGCCGCACCTGCTGCCTTACGCAGGTGCGAAGGCCGCGGCAGGCGTCGTCGCTGAGGGATTGCACGCGGAACTCGCCGCGAGCGGTGTCAGTGTCACCGCGGTATATCCCGGGCTGATGCGGACCGGGTCACACCTTCAGGCCGAATTCGGGGGCTTGCGCAGCAAGGAGTTCGGCTGGTTCTCCGCCGTGGCGGGTGCGCCGCTGGTCTCGATGAACGCGCAACGCGCCGCGGAGCGGATCGTCAAGGCCGTGCTGCGGCGCCGTACCCGGCTGGTCCTGACTCCCCTGGCCCGTGCGGCCGATCTGGCTCACGGAGTGGCGCCCGCTGTGACGACACGCCTCAACGGTGTGGTGGCGCGCATGCTGCCGCCAGCGACTGCCGGGCGGACTCGCCCGCGTCGCGGCGCCAAGGTCGAACCGCCGGAGGGGGCCGTCAGCAGCCGGTTCCAGACGTGGGGAAGCGCCCTGAACGAACGGGCTGCCGACGCCTACAACCAGCGGGAGTCCTGACCCCGTACGCGCGGCCTGCGCCCGCGTCCGCGGTCCGCGTCCGCGAACAAGTATGCGAGCCGGTCAATCTGCGCACAGTCGCCTGAGCCGCCCATTCCTTCCCTCATCCTCCCACCCTCTTGCGATGCGGAAGGCTGCGAAAAAACCAGGTAAATAATTGCAGCGTTTATCAATGCGCAGGGATTTCACCCTTCCGGAGTGCGCTTTCCGGAGGTCAGCCTGTACCAGTCATTACGTCGACTGGTATGAGCCGCGCAGGGCGGGTACACCAGTTATATGGAAACTATGCAATGGGAACTGGCCGCCTCCTCCGGTCCGGCCTTGCTCATGTGGATCGTCGGCCTGGTAGTGGTCGGAGTGCTTTTGGCCGCCTTTTTGTGGGGACGCCGAATTCGGGCGCGTGAGCCCGCGCCGCCACGACCGGAAGAGCAGCCGAAACTGCCCCCGGACGGCCCCGTACACGAGGAGAGGGAATACAGGGAGCCGAACGAAGTGCCCCGCGACGGCGGACGTCTCACGCCGCACGAACTCGATGGCGGTTACGGCACCCCGAGCACTCATCCCAGCGCTTCACAGGATCCGGAAGATCACCGGAAGCCGGGCGGTGGCAGCTTCGGCAGCGGCGGCCTCGGCTGACCGACCGGCGCCGCCGCCCGGCCCGTCCGGGCCTCGAACAGCGAACGGGACGCCCGGAGTTCGTCGAGCTCCTTCTACAGCAGCGCGCCGATGCCGCCACGCCACATCTCCAGGCCGGGTGCGGCCCATGCGCTGCTGGAGTCGCGCGAAGTCCGTCCGGCTGTGCGAGTAGGCGACGATCCGATCGGGCCAGATCGGTCCAAATCGGGCGGCAGTATGTCCCGCAGACCGGTCACCCCTGCTCACCGCCGTCCGGCTCCCATCTGGGGGCGTTCGGGTCCTCGGCGACCTGGTGCAACGTACGTCCGCTGCGTGCCGAGCGTGCCCGTCGCGGGTCAGGTGTCCCACCCCCGGTGCCCTTGCCGCGCCCGGACCCGGTCCGCACGAGCAGCCACGTCGCTTTCTTCGCGGGCCCACCGCTCTTCTCCTCACGGCCGTGGAACCGGGTGAGCGCGAACTGTCCGCGCAGCTTCTCGCCGTGCAGATCGAAGGTGGCATGGCCCTTTTCCAGGGACTCGCCGAAGGGAACCGGCCGTTCGCGCTTGTCGTGACTCGTCGGGGTGTAAGTGCCGCGGTCCCAGACAATGACGGTCCCGCCGCCGTACTCGCCCTCGGGAATCACGCCTTCGAAGTCCCTGTACTCCAGAGGGTGATCCTCTGTGGGGATGGCGAGCCTCTTGTCGTGCGGATCAGTGGAAGGTCCCTTGGGGACCGACCAGGACTTGAGCACACCGTCGACCTCAAGGCGGAAGTCGAAATGCATCGTGCTCGCATCGTGGATCTGCACGACGAACGTCGGCTCGTCATCAGCCGCCGGCGCGGCTTCGTCGCGCGCCGTACGCTCGCCGCTCGGCTCGCTCGTCTTGTCGAAATTCCGTTTCCCGCGGTAGGTCCGCAGGCCGTCCTTCTCGCTCACGGCGGCCCCCTTCTGTCGGGTCGCTGGTGCGTTCGAACTCCCGCTATGCGTGATCGTCCAGCGGCACGCACTTCTCAGCTCATCATGATCCGCGAAGCCGTGCAGGGTCTCGGCGATGTGCCAACGCTGATCAGCAGCTCAGGCGGACAGGCGGGCGTCGTCCTGGGTGGCCACTCCGGCGAGCTGAGCCCGCGCGGCGGCCAGAGCCGCCTCGGGAGTCCGCGTGCCGGTGGACACGCACAATGTGTACGACACGTCGTCCAGCCTGCGCCGGACCTCGGCCGAGTCTTCCTGGGCCTGCAGATCTCGCAGCGAGGAGTGAACTTCGAGCAGGCTGTACAGGGCTGCGGGGTGGGGCCTGAGCACGTGGTGCTCCTTTCGTTCTGTGCGGACACTCGTTGTTCTGTGCGGACACTCGTCAGGCGAGCGGACGACGCCCCCGCTCGCGGGTGGACCGGCACACAGCCCCGTACAACACACGCCTTACTCGCCTGATGGTTCGCATGAGTTGACTGCCTCCTTCGATCCGTCCTGCTTCTCTGTCTGAGCTCTCCCTCCACTCCCCACGGCGCGCGCGTTTCTACCGGGACCAACGGCCCGCCCTCGAAAGGCTTCTGGCCCGTTCGCGCGGCTGCCGAAGGGTGCGGGCCCTTTGCACCAGCCTCGCCAGGCCCTTGGTCCCCGGGACGCATGAGAAAAGTCCCGGTATGCGCCCCACCCTCTGCGGAACCACTGGTCGAGACCGCCACAACCAGGTCCAGGTGAGGAGAGGGTGCTGTGCCAAGGCACATCAAGGTGAGCGATACAAACGAGGGCCTACGGCTGGTCCCGGACGGCGTGCGACGATCCGCCACGCCCGTCGGCACGCGGCCCCCGCGTGCCACAGGAAGGGCGGACGGCGGTCCGTGCTGGTTGAGCCTGGCAGCACGTGACCACCTGGCCGCCAAGGAGTTCTACGCCCGGGTACTTGGCTGGTGCCACATCCCACTGCCGGACCCCCCGCGCAATGCGCGTCTGCTGGCTCTGAAGGCCGGTGCTCCGGTGGGGACCGTCAGTCGGGCGACGTGTGATCTCGGGGTCGGCGCAGGTTGGATTCCCTACTTCGCCGTCACTGACGTGGACGCCACCGTGAGCCGGCTGCGGGAGCACGGCGCCACCGTCGCCGTCGGCCCCCTGACCACCGGTACCGGTCGGATCGCCGTGGCGGCGGGCCCCCAGAACGCCGTGTTCGGCCTGCGCGAGAAGGCACCCTTCGACCGCTGGCGCGTGGGCGATGGTCCCGTCGCCCGCCTTGAGCTGTACACCAGGGACATCTTCGCCACCGCCCTCTTCTACGGGGGCGTGCTGGGCTGGGCCGGCGGGGCGAGAGACAGCTGCGAGGTGGAGTACGTCGGCGGACAGATCTCGGTGCGCGACGGGCTGCGCACGGTCGCCGCGCTCAAGGAGGCGGCGTTCACAGGCGGTGTGTTTCCGGGCTGGCACGCGTGCTTCCGAGTGGCAGACGTCGACATGGCCGCCGCGGCGGCCGTGGGCTGGGGCGGGCGAGTCATCTCACCGCCTAGCGGGCCCGGTAAGCGGCGCGAAGCCGTGCTGGGAGACCGTGAGGGGAACCCCTTCACCGTCATCGCGAGCTGAGAAACGCAGGGCGAGAGAGTGAGGAGCCAGACGATGTTTCAGCAGGCAGTGGACGTGGACGCGCCGGAGGCGGTCGAGCGGGCGCGGGATCAGGTCGCCGGACTGCCACGGATCGAGGAAGCAGGCCAGGTTGCACCGAAGGACGCACGAGAACTGTCGAAGCTCTTCTTCGACCAACTCCAGGTACTTGAACGGGGATCCGCCGACTATCTGTACACACGCAACACGCTGATCGAGATGAACCTCACCCTGGTGCACTACGTGGCCGGCCGATTCCGTAACCGCGGCAACGGCCAGCTGGAGGACATCGTCCAGGTCGGAACCATGGGGCTCATCAAGGCGATTGACCGATTCGACGTCAGCCGCGGGGTCGAATTCGTCTCCTTCGCCGTTCCCTACATCCTCGGGGAGATCAAACGCCACTTCCGTGACAACAGTTGGGCCGTGCATGTACCGCGCGGTCTGCAAGAACTCCGCACCGAACTACTCAAGTCCAGGGACCGGCTGTCCTCCAGGCTCGGCCGCGAGCCGACCGTCAAGGAGCTCGCGGCCGATCTGGGGGTGATCGAGGAACGGGTCCTGGAGGCGATCGTTGCCGCCAACGGCTACGCCGCCGGCTCCCTGGACACCCCGCACGCCGTGGGCGAGAACGGCGGCACCAGCGAGCACTCTCTCGCCGACGTCATGGGTGCGGCGGACCCCGCCATGGAGACGTTCGAGAACCTGCACGCCCTGGCCCCGCTTCTGGCCGACCTCGGGGAACGGGAACGCCGCATCATCGAAATGCGTTTCGGCCAGGAGCTGACGCAGGCCCAGATCGGCGCGGAGCTCGGCATCTCACAAATGCACGTATCCCGGCTGCTCTCCGCCACCCTCGCCCGCCTCCGCACCGGCCTGCTCGCCTACGACTAGCTCAGGCCCGCCGCAGGCGGCAGACCGCCGCCCCTGGGCGAGCGACGACTACATGTGCGGCCGGTTGTAGTAGCGGGCGAACTGTTCCAGGTAGGTGGGCTCGCTGCTGTACTTGGCCTCGTCGAATTCGGGGGCGGATTTGATCTGCTCCTTCGTCCGATCGACGTAGACCTTTTCCTCGACGGTGTCGATGCGCTTGATGGTCCCCGCGGGCAGCAGGACGTGCTTGCCGAAGATCCAGGCCCCGGTGTCGACGACCAAGTGCGCCGAGCCGACGTCTTCCGAGTGCTTGTCGATCTTCCCGATGTGGCCATCGGTGGCCTCGACCTTGTAGCCGATGAGGTCGACCCCCTCCTCGTACCCCGAGGCGGGGTGGTAGCCCCAGATGTCTTCGCTCACGGAACTTCCTCTCTCACGCGGACACGGTGACGGAAATCCAGATCCACCAGTTTGGACCGAACGTACGTCTGGCATTGAGACGCTGCCACCGGACGGATTCGGGTGGTAGTGGACGCAGGCGTGACGTCACGAGATCACGGCGCTGCGGTTCACGCGGCCTTGGACAAGGTGGACCGATCCTTGCTGGGCTCGCGCTGGGCGAATGTCACGGAGTCGGTCGTGGCTCCTCGCCCGTCGTGGCGCGGCCACAGCAGGAGGGCACCGATCGCTCCTGCTCCCGCAAGGACCGCGAGGACGGACCAGGCGAGGGTGAAGCCTGCACTCGTGCCGAGCCATCCCGCGACGGGATAGGTGATCAGCCAGGCCAGGTGGGAGAGGGAGAACTGGGCCGCGAATGCCCCGGGGATCGCGGTCCGTGTGACGGAGGCGCGCAGGACCTTGCCGGTCGGCGTGATGATCAGTGCCATGCCGATGCCGATCACTGTCCAGATGATCGCCGTACCGGCCCATGTGGTGAGGCCAGTGGCGGTGAGCGTCACCGCGGCGATCGTGCCGCCGACGAGGACTCCGGCGCCGGTCATCATCACGGTGCGGGCGGCGGTCCGGTCGAGAACGCGGGGTAGTACGAGGGCGGCCACGAGGGTTCCGGCGCCGGAGGCGGCGAGCATCCAGGCGACGTTTGACTGTGAGCCGCCGAGCTCGTCACGGACGTAGTTGACGGTGTTGACGACGACGATCGACCCTGCCGCCGCAACCACGAGGTTGAGCGCCATGACACCGCGCAGCCGCGGCGTCCTGAGGAAGGTCCTGATGCCGGATGCCGCCTTGTCCCATGCCTTGGTGTGGGTGCTGGGGCGGGCGTCCGGAATGTGTGTCGACAGGACGAGCAGGGCGGAGAGCAGGAATCCGGCTGAGGTGCCCAGGAACAGCCAGTTGAAGCTCATGAACGTCAGGGCGAGGGCTGCGAGCACGGGGCTGAGCAGGCTCTCCATGGTGGAGGCGACCTGGGAGGCGGACAGGGCGCGCGTGTAGTCGGACTCCTCGGTGACGATGTCGGGGATGACGGCCTGGAAGGTCGGTGTGAAGGCGGCGGAGCCGGCTTGGAGCAGGCCGATCAGGACGTAGATGTGCCAGACCTCGGTGACCAGCGGCAGGGCCAGGACCACCGCGCCGCGGACCACGTCGAACAGGACCAGGAGAGTTCTCCTGGGGAGCCGGTCGACGTACGCGGCGGTCAGCGGGGCTATGACCACGTACATGACCATCTTGATGGTCAGGGCGGTGCCGAGGACCATGCCGGCGCGGGGTCCTGCGAGGTCGTAGGCGAGCAGGCCGAGGGCCACTGTGGTCAGTCCGGTGCCGAACAGGGCGATGACCTGGGCGCCGAACAGGTGGCGGTAGTCGCGGACGGCGAACAGTCGCATGGCGGGTTCCTTCCGTGTCCAGGCGGTGGGGCACGGTCCCGGGGCTCGGGCCGTGCCCCACGCGTACAGGCGGGGGTGTCGTCTCTACGCATCGGTGCCGCTCCCCGGTGTCAGGCCGGCGAGCAGGTTGAAGGCGCCGGTGAGGAGGTTGAGTGCGACGATGCCGACGACGTCGGCTATCGCCCGGTCGCTGTAGCCGTGTTCACGCAGCGCGATGACCTGTTCGTCGGTGATCGACGTGGGCTCGCGATAGATCTGGAGGGCGAGGGTGATGATCGCCGCGATCGCGGGATCGGCCGAGGTGCCCGCGTGGGCTCGCTCGATCTCTCCTTCGTCAACTCCCATGGCGCGAACGGCACTCACATGGGCGTCGAGGCACAGCTTGCATCCCTGCTGGGCCTGTACGGCGATCGAGATCCGTTCACTGATCTCGCGGTCGAGCTTGGCTCGCCCCATCGCCCGGCTGAGCTGGAGGTAGCCGCCCAGCACGGCCGGCGAGTGCGCCATCGTGGAGACCATGGCACCGATCTGGCCATGGCGGGAGACCAGGTCGGCGAGGAGATCGCGCGAGGCGCCGACCGCCGTGTCCGGCGTGAGTTGGGTCAGGCGGGGCATGACGCTCCTTCTCGGTGTTCTCGGTGCGGGCTACGTGCGTTCCCGTGCGGTCAGTGGTGTGCGTGGTGGCCGTGGTGGTGTCCGCCGTGCTCGGGGGCGGGGGCGGGGGTGTGGCCCGGGGCGGCGGTCCGCACGGTGAACTCGGCAGTTCGGACCACGTCGTTGTGCTGGAAGTCCAGGTACAGGCGGTAGGTGCCGGCCGTGGGCGCGACCGCCATGAAGGAGATCCCGGGTCCCGGTGCGGTGGTGCCGTCACCGGGCTCGCCCTCCGGGTGGACGTGGAGGTATCCCAGGTCTCCGACCCGCAGTGCCACCAGGTGTCCGTATGCGGCCAGGTAGGGCTGAAGGTCGGTGACGGGGCGGCCGTTCCGGCTGACGGTGAGGGTCAGTTCGCTTGCCTCACCGGGCAGGAGCTCGCCGTCGAGGGCGACCGTGTACTCGCCTATCTGTGCGATCCCGGTGGCCTCGGGGAGTGGCAGCGGGTCGTATGGCCCCGTGACCGCGACGTCGATCCCCAGCGTCATGGTCCCGTCGAAGCCGACCGGGTGCACGTCGGCGAAGAGCCTCCAGTCCCCCGGTTCCAGGGCCAGGTCGACACTCCAGGTGCCCTTCTCGTCCATCACCGGGTGCACGTGCTGGAACCCGGCCGTGTCACGCCGGACGGCAATGAAGTGCAGCTTCTTGTCGTGCTCTGACTTGAACCCGGTCTGCGTCTGCCTGTCAGGGCCGATCACCCGGAAGCTGACCGGCTGCACGCCGGCCGTGAGGATCGTCGAGTCGAGCTCGAGTGTGTACCCGTTCTCGGAGACCGCAAGACCACCAGGCCGGGCTTCGCTGTGACCGCTGTGACCGTTGTGAGCGCTGTGGATGCTCTGGTCGTGGCCGGAGTGATTCTTCATGACATCTCCCTTGGTGTGATGCGCCTTATCGCGTTGCCCGTCCGTTCAGGACGACGATCATAACCATATACCCCCCGGGGGTATTCCCGGTACCCGGTACGCCCGCCCCGGGCACTCCCCCGGGGCCCCCGGCGCGCGGCAGACCACCGCCCATACACCGACCTGCTCATCGCGCGCGGCCGGGGCAGCCTGAGACTGCGCTGCGGCTGCAGAGGACTTCTCACTTCGCATGACCAGCAGGGTGATGACGCCATCGATCGCGGCGATCACAGCCGCTCCGTGAACGCGGAGGAGGGTCCGTCGGTGAGAGCGGGCTGGTTGCCGGGCTCGAGCGACATACCCAGCACCTCGACGAGCGACGCGGGCAGGACGGTCGACCACGTACGTGCCCGTCGGCTCCACGGCACTGCGCCTGCATCGGGCTACGGAAACGAGCAAAGGGCGGACGGTCCGACCACACCAGGTTCTTCAACAGCAGCGGCAGTGTGTACGGCTCTGGCACCCGGCGACCGGCTCCTCACCGGCCTGATACGCACCCATCGCGGCCTCGCCGCCATTGGTGGCGCCGTCGATCACGGTGCTGAGGGGGAGGTCGGGGTCCTCGCAGTCGCGCTCTCCGACGTGGTCGGCTTGTCCGCCGACGCCGGCTCCTTGGGGTCGGAATGGCTGCCGCATGCGACCAGTGGCAGTGTCAGGGCCGCGAGAGCCGTGGCGAGGATCCGGAAGCGCATGACTGCCCCCGGAGTGGTGCGAGGGCGGGAGCGCAGCGCGGAAGACACCGCCTGTCCGGGGGGTGTCGCAGTCTGTTACGAATCGGGCCCGATCAGTTCCGCTCGCGCTGGTGGTCGCGTCACTTACCGCGCAGGACGAGGACGCAGATCGTCACCGCCATCGCCACCAGGCCCAACACTGCGGGCTGTGAGCCGGACGCAGACCCAGTCTCCAGGTGTCGGCCGCGCGACCCTGACCGGAACTGGTCCACGGACATGCTGCAGGCGTCGCCCAACTGCCGTGCGAGCACGTCGTCGTCACACGCGACCGCGACCCCGGGGGCGGGCTCGACTCACGGTCCGCGCCAGAGGTTGGCGAAGGCAGCGTTCTCGATGTTCCGCTTCTGCCGTACGGCCTCCAACTCCATCACCGCGTCGTGGACGACGGCCAGCACGGTCGTCACCGCTTCGTCATCGAGGCCGAGCTCATCGTCGGATGGTTCGTCGTCGATGCCCACGGCCGAGGCGAGGGCAGTCAGGACGGGTTCCTTCTCGTTCCAGCGGTCGGCTGCACGGCGGCGCGCGGGCGTATCGACCGGTTCCACACGTTCCGAGCCGAAGAGCAACCGACCCCTTCGCTGCGGCTTCAGCTCATCGTCATCCTCCAGGGCGGCCTGGTACGCGGCCGAGAGGTCTCGACCCCGGCGCCACAGCCAGTCCTCGATCCGCTCATAGGGCGCCTGCCGAGTAAGTCCTGCCGCAGCCTCGCCCATGAACCGGTCGTCCAGCGTCAGCTGTCCACCCGGCACAATGCGGTCGCCGTCCACGGCAACCGCCCCCGCACCGATGAGATCGATCAGCTCGGCCCCCGCGAGTGCGAGGGACAGGTCGCCCTGCCCCACCGGATGCTTCAGGTCCATGGCGATGATGAACAGGTCCTTCGCCGTGGTCATGAACGGCTCCCCTCGGAGACATCGATAAAGGTGCGTCCCACCACCAGGGCCCGCGTACGAGGCCGGCCCGGGGCGGGGCGACTGTCACCATCAGTATCGCCCAGCCTGCGCGGCCAAAGCCTTTTCGTACGGCGGCGGGAGTTTCCGCCGACGGCGTCAGGACGGCGGGTCTTCGCATCGGCTTGGATTTCTCGTCGTGGCGGCCATAGCAACCGTCGCGCACAACACCACGGGGGCCTTGCCGGTAGCGTGATCGTCCGGCGCATGGAATGTCCGTGTGGTCGGCCGGCCCGTGAGAGGGGCTCCGGCGGCGAACGATGGGACCGGGATGAGCGAACTGACGAAGCCCACGATCAAGGTTCCGGAGGGTGACGCGCCCACCGAGCTGACGACCCGGGACCTCGTGGTGGGGGACGGAGCCGAGGCCCAGCCGGGCAGGGTCATCCGAGTGCACTACGTAGGAGTCACATTCGCTTCCGGCAGGGAGTTCGACTCCTCCTGGGAGGAGGACCGGCCGTTCAAGTTCGCCGTGGGCGGTGGCAGGGCCATCAAGGGCTGGGACCGCGGAGTACGGGGAATGAAAGTCGGCGGCCGTCGCGAGATCATCGTTCCCCCGCGTCTCGGCTACGGCAGGCAGTCACCTTCTGCGTTGATCCCGGCGGGCTCGACGCTGATCTTCGTCGTGGACCTGCTTTCGGTCGTGGACGGGACCGCCGCAGCGCGGCCGGCTCGACCGGCTCGGCCTGAACCTGGCGGTCCTGGCGGTCCGGTGTGAGCAACCCCGGTCATCTATCCGGTACTCCGCCATCCAGGCCATCGATCGCCAATGGTCTGACAAATGACGGCCGTTCGCGCCCCGTTGACGTGCGCCACCCATCCCGCCAGGCTCGGAACGCACGTGCGCACCTCCCCTCCCCCACCCCCATGGAGTGCCTTGATGACCAGACGCACCGCACGACTCGTCCTGTCGATTGTCATGCTCATTGCAGCAACCTTGGGCGGTCTCGTGGCAACGACGGGAACCGCTCAGGCCGACGGCTGCTACACGTGGTCGCGCACCCTGTCCCAAGGAGCCTCGGGGGCCGACGTGACGCACTTGCAGATACGGGTAGCAGGCCACGCCGGGAGCGGTGGCGCGCTCGCCATCGACGGTGCCTACGGGCCGGCGACCACTGCCGCGGTCAAACGGTTCCAGACGGCTTACGGCCTGGCCGCCGACGGCGTTGCAGGCCCGGCGACATTCAGCAAGATCTACGCCCTCCAGGACAACGACTGCACACCGATCCACTTCACCTACGCCGAACTCAACACCTGCAACTCCACCTGGGCGGGCGGCGCAGTGAGCGCAAGCACGGCGAAAGCAAACGCGTTGCGCACCATGTGGAAACTTGAGGCATTGCGACACGCCCTCGGCGACCAACCCATTCGCGTGACCAGCGGCTTCCGCTCGCATGCCTGCAACGACGCGGTCGGCGGAGCAGCCGGCAGCCGCCACCTGTACGGCGATGCGGCCGACCTTGGCGCGGGCCCGCACTCGCTGTGCCGCCTCGCCCAACAGGCCCGCAATCACGGCTTCAACGGAATCCTCGGCCCCGGCTACCCCGGCCACAGCGACCACACCCACCTCGATCACCGCGCAAGCCGCTTCTGGTCGGCGTCGGCCTGCGGCATCTGAACGCACCAGCGGGCACTCCCCGGCTGCTCAGAGGGCGCTATCGAGTCAACTCTGTCCAGAGCCACACCAGTTCTCTGATGCAGCCGAAATCCAACCGCCGGTGGCCCTGTGGGACGCGGGAGCTCAAACTCCTGCGCTCGCGGGGCCCGTCCTACTCCGTCAACTGCCCCTGCACCCAAACATCGCCGCACGTCAGCTCTGGTCGGCGGCCATGGAGTCGAAGGTCTCCCGCATCAGTTGATCGATGACTCCGGGCCGTCCGGCCAGGGAATCGAAGAGGTCGGCGAGGAGCCACAGCACGAAGCCGTGCACCAGAGCCTCCTCCGGCGGAATCTGCCCGAACCGGTCGCGCCACGCCACGGTGTCCATGCCCATGGCAGCGGCCATGAGGACGCCGGTGACCATCGGCACCTGAGCCGGGTCGGCCATCTCGAACGTGGGGAGTCTGCGGATCACTGCAGGGATCAGATCACTGAGCGGATCAAGTCGATCCTCGCCACCGGGCTGTTCGGCGATCAGATACCCGGTCAACACGCCCACCAGGAAGACCGTGCCCCGGGACACCTCCTCGCGCCCGTACCCGTCCACCGCGGCTTCGACCCGCTCCTGCGCCTCCTGGCGGTCGTCGGCGGAAGTCCGCTTATCCAGGACCCGGCAGGAAGCCCACGCCGCACGAATGGCCTCATCCACAACTACGCCGTCACTCGTCATGGAACGACCGTAGGCCAGACAGCGCGCTGCCCGGGGGCCCGGTCCGGTCGGGCCGTCTTCGTCCAGGGCGGTTACGAGAGCATGGGCATCACCGACAGTCCGCATCCTTGGTGAACTCGAAGCGACTTGCCGGGCGATGCACATTCCGTGCGGCGTCAGCCCTGAGCCGTGGGGCGGACGACAATGTCGCCGACGTCGACGTTCGAGGGCTGTTCGATCGCGAAAGCGATAGCGCGGGCGATGTCGTCGGGGGCGAGGGAGAAGTCGACCGTCGGGGCCTGCGACTTGACGGTAGGGCTGGTGACCGAGTCGGCGAACTCCGTCCCTACGTAGCCGGGCGAGACCATGGTGACCCGCAGGTCGGGCCCGGCTTCCTGGCGCAGCCCCTCCGAGAGGGTGCGCACTGCGTTCTTCGTCGCCGCGTAGACGGCCTGGTTCGGCACGATGCGCAGCCCGGCGGTCGAGACGACGTTGACGAACTGCCCCTTGCGTTGCTCGCGGAAGACGGGGAGTGCTGCGGCGATCCCGTACAGCACGCCCCGGAAGTTGACGTCGATCATCTGGTCCCAGTCCTCGACGCGTAGCTCGTCGAACGGGGAGATGGGGCCGACCCCGGCGTTGTTGACGAGGACGTCGAGCGCGCCGTAGCGCTCGCGGGCGCAGGCCACCAGGTCCGCGAGGTCGCCGCGACGACGCACGTCCGTCGTCGTCCAGGCGACTGCGCCGCCCTTGGCCTCGATGCGTGCGGCGAGCGCTTCCAGGCGGTCGCTGCGACGCGCTCCGAGGACGACCTTTGCACCGCGCGAGGCCAGCAACAGTGCGCTCGCCTCGCCGATACCGCTGCCCGCGCCCGTAATGGCCACCACTTTTCCGTCGATCCCTGTCACGTGCGGCCTCCAGCACTAGAAGTAAGAGGGCTATCACTTTTACAGTAAGAGGGCTCTTACTTCTCGTCAAGGCAGGTGGGTCGAGTGGCCGAGGCCGCAGTTGGGGCGGACATTGGGCGTCCCGCCCGGGGACAGCTCCGCTCGGCGCTGATCGCCGAGAGTTTCGCGCTGCTCTCCGAGAAGGGGATCGCCGGCTTCTCCGTCGCCGAACTCGCCCGCAGGCTCAAGGTGAGCACCGCCGCCCCGTACCGCCACTTCCGCAACCGGGAGGCGCTGCTCGCCGTCGTCGCGACACAGGCCGCCGACGAGCTCACCCGCGCCATGGAGACCGCCGCGCAGACGGCCGGCCCCGACCCGATCGACCGGCTCGCGGCCACTGCGGGGGCATACGTGCGCCACGTATCCGACCGCGGCGCCGGCCTTGACGTGATCTTCGCCCGGGAGCTGAGGCCGCTGCACGACGCCGACCTGGCCCGGGCCGGCTGCGGCCTGATGACGCTGCTGCTCGACCTCGCTCAGCGGGCGGGCCACACCGACCCTTCCCAGGCGCTGCTCCTGCTCGAACAGCTCTTCTCCCTCGCCCACGGCTACATCGCCCTGGACGCGGAGGACTTCCTGACCTGCTCCCGCCTTTCCCCCGAGGATGTCGCCACCCGCGCCACACACGCGGCCACGGCACTGCTGCGCGGCAACGCGACCCGCTCATCAAGTTGACGTTGATGAACGGCGAGTGCCTTCATGAAGCTGTGGCGATCGGGACCCCTGGTGGCAACGAAGACCCCGAACCGGCACCCTTCTCCTCTGTTCACCCCTGACCGGCAGGGGCCCAGCCCTTCGTCGCTTCAGGTAGGACCGGCCGGAACGGACCGGACCTCTTCACGACGGATGGATCTGTAGGTATGTTCCCTTCGATCTCACTGGTCCGACCGGTCGGTATGGTCAGTCCCAGAAGGCGGAGGCTCCATGGCAGAGCAGGCGGCACCTCAGGTCGACGGCCACGTCGACGAACGCTTCGAAGGCGTCCGCGTCGCCTTCGAGGAGAACTTCCGCGAGCGCGGCGAACTCGGCGCAGCCGTGACCGTCCTGCTCGACGGAGCGCCGGTCGTCGACCTGTGGGGCGGCTGGGCCGACGCCGCGCGCAGTCGCCCGTGGCAGCGGGAGACCCTCGTCAACGTGTGGTCCACGACCAAGGGCGCCACAGCGTTGTGCGCCCATCTCCTGGCCGACCAAGGCTTGTTGGACCTCAACGCGCCGGTCGCCGCGTACTGGCCGGAATTCGCGGCGGCAGGCAAGGAGGGCGTCCTCGTACGTCATCTGCTCTCGCACCGGGCGGGCCTGGCAGGGCTGCGTGAACCGCACGCGCTGGCCGATCTCTACGACTGGGAGCTCACCACGACGCGTCTCGCCGCCACCGCGCCGTGGTGGGAGCCGGGCACTCGGTCCGGCTATCACGCGATGACCTATGGCCACCTGGTCGGCGAGGTCGTCCGACGCATCACCGGGCAGCTGCCCTCCGCATTCCTGCACCAGGAAGTCACCGGCCCGCTGGGCATCGACTTCACGATCCGGCTACCGGCAGAGGAGGCCATGCGCGCGGCCGAGCTGGTGCACCCCCGGGCTGCCGAGAGCAGTGAACAGCACGCCGCCTTCAGCCAGTTGGAGCCCGTCGCGCTGGCTGCCCTGGCCAACCCTGTCACCCGCGCAGCCGACGCCAACACTCCCGAGTGGCGCGCCGCCGAGATCCCCGCCGCGGGCGGCCACGGCACGGCCCGCGGTGTCGCCGCGCTGTATGAGATCTTCACCGGCCGGGGAGAGTACGCAGGCCGGCGCGTACTGTCGGCCGCGGCCGCGGAACGTGTACGCGAAGGCCAGGGCGCTTGCCGAGACCTGGTCCTGGGCGCCGGTTTCGCCCACGACACCGAGATCGGCCTCGGCCTCTGGCTGAGCGGCCGGAACGGCTCGTACGGCCCCAACCCGCGGGCCTTCGGCCACGACGGCTTCGGGGGTTCTTTCGGTCTGTCCGACCCCGAGTCGGGCATCAGCATCGGCTACGTCATGAACCGGATGGGCGGGAACATCGCCGATGATCCGCGGAAGATGGCGCTGATCGAGGCGGTGTTCAAGGCCGGGCAGCATCGCGGCGCATAGCCCCCGGCAGTGCGCGACAGCAGTTCCTGCTCCGTTCCACCCCCAGCGGCAGCGGCTGATATCGGGCTGGGGGCCGTTCAGTCTTCCGGATGCCGCAGCGACACGAACCCCACGCTGCAATCGGTGACCGCCGTGTACCCCCGTACTCAAGTGCGGCCGGGCTAGCGGGCCATGGTCACCGGCGCGTCGGGGCTCGGCCGGCGCCATGGCGCTGCAGCTGGCGGCCCGAGCAAGAGCCGAGGTGGCGATCAGCGGCAAGATCCGGCGGGCTGAACGCCGGCGCCCCGAGGCCCGGCTGCTCGCTGATCGCTATGGGATCATGTGTGCGGCGGCCACCACGCCACCGCACGTGCTTGAAGCTGATCGAAGGGAAGTCGGGGAAGCGATGAACTGCGCTGAGGAAATCGCCCGGTTCACATCGAGCTGCAGCGGCGGCTCGCGCGGCAACCACCCCGACGCCGCACGATGAGCAATCCGCTGGCATGGATCGCCGAGATGCACATGGCGCACAGTCTGACCCTGGTCCAGGGTCTGACCGGCCGAGACGTGCTCGTACGCATCGGTGGTGAGCCGGAGAGCATCCGGCAGCCCGACGACGCGGACGAGGTCGGGGCGTTGCGCGAGGAGGCGTTGGAGGACTACTGGGATTTCGGCGCGCTGCACGGCGGCGTCGCCGGGGACTGGGCCTTCGCCTTCGAGCCGGCGAGCACCTGGGCCTTCGACGACGAACGTCTCGCCGCCGCTTCGCGCGGCACCCGGCTGATCGGCTGCTACAACGGTGACTCGTTGGGCTTCGTCGAGCACTGGGTGGACGGGACGCTGATCACCAAGTTCGACACGCGGCAGCCCGAACTCCGGCACGAGCAACGGGGCGAGGACCCCGACCGGCTCGTCCCGGAGATGGGCCGGGCAGGATTCTTCGACCAGCAGAGCGGTCTTTCGCCGAACCTGCGCGCCCTGGCACTCCTGCACGACTACACCGGGGTCGCCCTGGGCCCGCACGAGGTCACCTTCGGCCTGATGGCCAGGCTTCCGGCGTACGACGAGTGAGGCGAGGCGGATTGCAGCCCCGCCTCACTCGCCCCGCACATCCGGTCAGCCGACGCTGATCCAGAACTTCTCGCCGTCGATGACCCGTTGCTTCTGGTAGAAGCCGCTCAGTTGACCCACCGACCGAGCCGTTCTGCTTGTTGGGCACGTGCCCGATGGTGCACTCACTGCTCGGCGTCACGTTGCCGACGTAGTAGATGGTCCACTGACCCTTGCGCTTGCCGCTCGTCTCCTTGTGGGGACGGATCTCCGCGCAGTCCTTGCCCGCCAGCTTCCGCTGCCCACCGCTCTGCCGCGTCTTGGCGAACGGGTACTCGTCGCAGCTGTCGTCGGGGACCTGCGGATCGGCCTTGAACGTGCCGTCGTGGCAGATCTTGTTGCGGTTGGCGTCCGACTTGCCCTCGTCGGCGAGGCGGGTCAGCGGTTTGCCCCGGCCCTGCCAGCCCCAGTGGCCCTTGAGGTTCCGCATCGACCAGGCGACGTTGGCCTGTCCGGCGTTCCGCAGCGGAAGCTTCATCGTCGGCACCGCCTGAGGGAACACACAGCCGACGTTCTTGCCGCTCGGGTACCGGGCGTCACCGAAGGTCTGGTCGCACCTGATCTTCATCGGCGGCGCGAACCAGGCCGGAGAGATGAGGACTTGGCCCGCACCGAGGATGGTCACGGTGTTCTTCACGCCGAAGCTCTGGACCGGTGCAGCCCCCTTCCACACATGGCTGGTGGCGCCGTCCAGGACCCGGCCCTTGCTGATCGGCACCGATCCCGACCACGCCTTGTCGGCCGCGCACGCGCCACCCGCGCATGCTGTCTTCCACGATGCCCGCAGCCCTCTGGCCGAGCCCGAGGCGGCGTCGAGCCGCAGCGTGTTCTCGGTGTGCCACAGCCCCTCCTTGATGGAGGTCTTGCCGTTGTGCTCCTTGGGGTCGAGCTGGATCTCCTGCGTCGCCGTGAACACGGCCCTGCCGGTCGTCCGCTTCGTCCTGAGGTCGATCACGGTGTACGTGAGCGACACCCGCCCGCAGGCGTCCGTGCGCGTGTAGAACCAGCGCCCCGGCTGGGCCCGGCACTGCCGGCCCGCCTGGGACTCGATCTCGGAGGCCTTCTTCACCTCGGGCTCGGGCAGCTTCGCGCTGTCCCAGCAGCCGATGCTGTCGAGCCCCTTCTGCAGGAACCCTTCGAGCGCCGCTTTGACCTTCTTGCAGCCCTGCTCGAACTCGAACTTGACCGCACCGCCCTCTTCGGCCTTCGGCGCCGCACCGGCGGCCTGGACGACCTGCCCGCTGCGGGCCTTCGCCCCGGCGCCATGTGCACCCTTGGCACCCTTGTCGTCCTTGTCGCCGCCATCGGTCCCGCAGGCCACGGCACCGGCCAGCACGGCGACCGACAGCGCCGTCGCCAGCACCGGCCGTACGGCCTTGCCGGCGCCGACCTTGCCGGCCAACCTCCGCGAGGACTTCCTTACAGCCGATTTCACGGCTCCCCCTCATCATGATCACGCCAAAGAAGTGATCATGATTCCACGCCCGCCGAACCCTCGGACGCCGTGATCGACGTGCTTCACAAGGGCGACACGATCGTTGCCACCACGGCGGCTGCTCACCCAGAACTCCTTATGGGTGAGCACCAGAAGGAGAAAAGGTGATCCACCACCGCCCGCCGGCCTCATCATGCGACGGGATCGTCGAGCTGTACGCGTCGCTGTACGCCAACCGGCTGGAGGCGCAGCCGTTCGCACGGAACATGATGGCCGCCTTCGCCGAACTCGTGCACGGTACGGGCAACCTGCGGGCGGCCGACGTCGGGTGCGGGCCCGGTCATCTGACCGCCATGCTGCACGACTTGGGGCTGGACGCCTTCGGGTTCGACCTCTCCCCCGCCATGGTCGAACACGCCCGACAGGCCCATCCCACGCTGCGGTTCAGCGCGGCGCGCATGGAAGCCCTGCCGGTCGATGACGGCGCGCTCGGCGGAGTGCTCGCCGCCGCCCCAAAGCCATCCTGGAGATGCCGGAGGGCTGAGATGCCGGAGGTCTCGTGGGTGAAGTCGTTCATGAGGCCCTCGGGGGCACCCGGGCGAAGAAGCCGAGGCTCACCACGCTCGCGAGTGCCACGTACCCCGCGTACAGAACGGCGTGCCCGGAGTGGCTGGCCGCTGCCGCGAGGTAGGGGGCCGTGCCCCCGAAGACAGAGACGGTCAGACCATAGGGAACCCCGATGCCCGTGGCCCGCGCCCCCGCCGGGAACTGCTCCGCCATGATCTGCGGCGCGATGGCTCCGTAGCCGCAGAACAGGACGAGACCCACGCACTCGATCGCCACGAGCCACGTGAACGATCGCGATCCGACGGCCAGCAGGGGAACCGTGAGCGCGGCGAAACCCACCGCGAACACCATGAGCAGTGGCTTCGTGCCCACCCGGTCGGCGAGCATGCCCGCCAGCGGGAGTACGACGATGAACAGGAGCTGCGCGGCGGTGGTGGCCACCAGTGCGGATGAAGGCGTGACGTGGCCGTCGGCAGTCGCGTAGGACGGCAGGAAGACGACCCAGGTGTAGTAGACGATGGTGCCGGCAAGGGTGTAGCCGACGACTCTCAGCATCGCGCCGGGCCTGCTCCAGATCCCACCCGCGGCCGCCGAGCGGCGGCTCCGCTCGGGTGGCCCGCTGTCCTGACAGTCGTCCGGAGGGCCGTCGGACGTCGTCTCGGTCACGAGGTGCGTCTCGATCATGCGGCGCCGCAGGACGAACGCGTACCAGGCGAGCCCCGTTCCCAGGAGGAAGGGGACGCGCCAGCCCCAGGCGGTCATCTGGTCGTCATCGAGCAGCATGGTCAGGACCGTGCCGAGCAGCGCGGCGATCAGGTTGCCGAGCGCGTTGCTGACGTAGATGGCGCTGGAGTAGAGACCCCTGCGGCCGGGTGGGGCTATCTCCACCACGTACGCGGACGAGGCGGCGAACTCGCCGCCGGCCGAAAGGCCTTGGGCCAGCCGGGCCACCAGAATGGTCAGCGGCGCGAGCCACCCCGCCGTGCGGTAGGTCGGGCACAGGGCGATGAGCAGGCTGCCGGCGGCCATGAGCAGCATGGACAGGGTCAGGGCACGGCGACGGCCGAACCGGTCGCCCCACAACCCGATCAGCAGCCCGCCCAGCGGGCGGGTCAGGAACCCCACCGCGAACACCACCAGGCTCTGCAGCAGGGCGCTTGCCGGATCGTGGGAGTCGAAGATCTGTGGAGCGAAGAACGGCGCGAAGATGGCGTAGACGTTCCAGTCGTACCATTCCAGAACATTGCCGGCCGTCGCGTTGCGCAGACTTCTACGGCGGCCGACGGCGGCCGGGACGTCGAGCACGGCCGTCGGGGTCATGTGAGTTCCTTACGTTGTTGGTGGGTTGATTCCGGTCAACCCCTCTCGGGCGTGGTGCGGGAGGGGAGCTGCTCGCTCCGCTCCCCTCCCGCACCGGCGCACGGTGCTACTCGGTGTGCGAAGCCAGGAGTTCGACGAGGCCGGCGGCCAGGTCAGGGTTGGCGGCGACGTCCTGGGTGACGGATGCCGGGCCGCCCTGGGGATGCCAGCTGAGCGAGAGCACCTGGATCCATCCGTCGGCGCAGGCGACCATCAACCCGTGCCGGTCATCGGAACGGACCGTGCCCGGCAGAGGGGTGCCACCGGGCACAGCGCCCTCGGGCAGTGCTTGCGCCACGTGGACCCGCAACCCCGTTCCGTCCGCAGCGATCAAAGCGCCCGGCTGTGGGTGACAGGCGCGTACCACTCTGAGTACTTCGTCCGTGCTCCACGACCAGTCGATCGAGGTGTCCTCGGCGGTGGGGGCGGAGAAGTAGCTCCGGGAGTCCATGTCCTGGGCCGCTGCCGTGAGGTCTCCCCGCACCAGGCGGGGGATCACCTCGTGCAGCAGGTGACGGGACTCGCCGAAGAGTCTGTCCCGGATCTCGCCGGCTCCCTCCGTCCCCGTCAGTGTCACCGGCCGCTGAGCGAGGACCGGCCCGTCGTCGATGCCCGGAGTGGTGATCAACGCGGTTACACCGGCGTCCCGTTCGCCGTTGCGAGCCATCCAGAAGAAGGGTGCGAGGCCCGCGTAGCGGGGAAGCGGCCCCGGATGGAAGTTGACCACCGCATGTCTGGGGACGGCCAGTACCGGCTCGCGCAGGATCTGCTGGAAGTTCGCGATCAGCAGGTAGTCCGGGGCCAACTCCGTGAGGGCGGCGACCGTCTCGGGGTCGTTGACGCTACGAGGCCGCAGGACCGGGACGCCCACAGCGCCGGCCTGGTCCGCCAGATCGACGGGATCCTGCTCACCGATGTAATAGCTGCACAACGTTCCGGGAGGGCGGGTCAGGACGCCCGCCACCTCCACATCAGGGTGTGCGAGCAGCGCGGTGAGAAACGGCGCGCCGAACTTGGAGTTGTTCTCCGAGAGCAGGACCACGCGTATCGGCGCCGTCACTTGGCCCACCACGCCCGCTCCACGAGCTTCGACTCCCAGGTGAGGGAGTCGTACACCGCGTACCCGGGCTGTACGGGAAGGGCCGTGCGCCCGGGGAGGTCCATGATCTCCTGCGCCAGGCGCTCCACGAGAATGCCCTCCGCGAGCGGCGGGCACGCGCCGAAGATGGGCATCCGCTGCATCCCCACGAACCACTCGTCGATCATCTTCTCGCCCGGATACTCGGGCATCTCCGGGATGATGCGTTCCATCAGCCGGCGCGCCGCCGCGTCGTCGATGGGGCCGTCCTCGGGGAGGTCGTAGACCTCCTCGATCGGCATCGAGTCCTTGGTGTACGTGAAGACGAACACCTTGTGCGACACCGTTGGTATCTTGAACATGAATTGACACCGGTCGCTTGCCCGGAATGCCCGGTGCAATGCGTAGCGGTTCTGGACCTGGTAGAACTCCATCTGGTCCATGACGTAGTCGCAGTCGGCCATGAAGTGCTCCGCGGTATCCGGGGTGATGCCTTCCGGATAGACGTCGATGTTGACATCCTTCGTCAATTCGAAGGCCATCTCCGCGACAACCTCGGCCTTATTGCGGCCGACGTTGTCGAGAGAGGCACCCAACTGCCTCTGAATATTCGTGATATCGAATTCATCCGGGTCGGCGAGCTTGAGGTTCCGCGCCCCCATCCGCACCAGCCGCGTGGCCACAGCGCCGCCGATGCCTCCCGTGCCCACGATGCCGATCACCGAGTCCCGGAGCTTCTCCTGGCGTCGGCGCTGCTCATCCGCCGTATCCCCGAGCCATCCGAGGTTACGGTCGACCCGCTCCCAGTAGAGCTTGTCGTCGTACTCGCCGCGGTACTCCGTCACCTTCACCGTCATGTGAAACCCACCCTGGTAGTTTCATGGAGAATTCTTTACTCTCCATGCGTCTCCGCTTTACGTACGGCGTCCCGCATTTCCGGGGCTCCGTGGTGCGAGCAAGAAGCTACCGAGTAACGTGTCCGGCATGAGCCGAACTGTGGTCGACGCCCCTGACATCGCCTTTGTCGCGGGTCTCCTCGGCGACTCGTCACGAGCTGCGATGGTCACCGCGCTGATGGACGACCTGCGCCTGCCGGCCAGCGAGTTGGCCAGGATCGCGGGGGTCGGCAAGTCCACCGCGAGCGAGCATCTCGGCCGTCTGGTGGACAACGGCCTTCTCGCCACGGAGCGTTGCGGCAGACACACCTACTACCGCATCACCGACCCCCTGGTCGGGCAGGCCCTGGAGACCCTGGCGGTGCTCGCGCCGCAGCGGGAGCCCAACTCCCTGCGCTCGGTCCGCCGGCAGGACGAACTGGCCCGTGCCCGGCTGTGCTACGACCACCTCGCCGGACGGCTGGGTGTCGCGATCGCCGACGCCCTGCGGCAGCGGGGCATGCTCCAGGAGGAGGCGGGCGCCCTCGTGCTCGTTCCCGATGCCTGGAACGGCGAGCCGCCGCTCGGCATCACCAGCGAGTCGGCTCGCGCGGGACGCAGACCGCTGGCCCGCGGCTGCGTGGACTGGACCGTACGCAGACACCACCTCGCGGGCGCGCTCGGCGCGGCGCTCACCGGGCGCATGTTCGAGCTGGGGTGGATCCGGCGGCACCGGGAGAAGGACCGCGCGCTTGTCGTCACGGAAACGGGAGCCGACGGGCTCCGGGACGCGTTCGGGTTCGACGACGAGGTGACCGCGTCCGTCATGTCCCGCTGAGGGGCGGCCCCGCCTCCGGCTCGTGCCCCAGGCTGACCAGCAGGCGCAGCGCCTCCAGGGCGGCCCCGACCTGGGGTCCGGCGAGCCGGTAGACCCGCCGTCGGCCGTGCTGCTCCACCCTGAGCAGGTCCTGCTCAAGGAGACACGCAAGGTGGCTGCTCGCCGTGGAGGCCGAGACGCCGGCCTGCTCCGCGAGCTCGCCCGCCGAGCAGGATTCTCGTCCCTCCAGGGCCAGCAGCATCTCGACACGGGCCGGCACCGCGAACAAGGCTGCCGCCTTGGCGAGGTCCAGTTGCGGCTTGGCCCTGGGGTAGCGGGGGGCAGTCATGGCGGTGATCCTCTGTCGTCGATGATTCGACCTGCACCGAACGGTTCGCGCGCCACGATGACGACATGTCCTCATCGCCCGGCACTTCCCCCGTACAGTCCCGCTCACATCCAGTAAGTACCACACCTGCCGCACAGCGCTCACTGGTCCTGGCCGTCATGTGCGCGGGCATGTTCCTCGTCCAGCTCGACGTGACCGTCGTGAACGTCGCCCTTCCGCACATCGGCCGCTCTCTCGACGCCGACCTGGCGGGACTGCAGTGGGTGGTCGATTCCTACACGGTGGTGCTGGCCGCGTCCCTCCTCGGAGCGGGAGTGGTCGGTGACCGCTGGGGGCACCGGAACGTGGCCGTGCTGGGGCTCGCTCTGTTCGGCGTGACCTCGCTGATGTGCGGGCTCGCCCCGAACACCGCCACCCTTGTCGCGGCCCGCGCACTCCAGGGCCTCGCCGCCGCGCTGCTGCTTCCCAGCACGCTCGCCGTGGTCAACCGTGCCTTCCCCGAACGTGCCGAAAAGGCAAAGGCGCTCGGCATCTGGGCCGGGATCTCCGCCCTCGCCCTGCCCGCGGGGCCGCTTCTTGGCGGTGTCCTGGTCACCGCGGCGGGAGGCTGGCGAGCCGTGTTCCTGATCAACCTGCCCGTCGTGGCAGCGGCTCTGTGGCTGACCCTGCGGGTCGTGCACAAGGACGAGCCATCTCGCAGCAGCCGCTTCGACCTGCCCGGCGTCCTGTCATCCGCGGTGGCGCTGACCGCGCTGGTCTACTGCGCGATCAGCGCGGGTCACTCCGGAGCGTCGCCACAGACCCTGACCGCCGGTGTGGTTGCCATGGCCGGAGCGGTCGTCCTCGCCCTGTGGGAGCGGCGTGCGCCCAGCCCGATGTTCCCTCCGGCGCTGCTGCGCAAGCCGGACTTCGTAGGCGCCAACACCGTCGCCGCCGCGATGAATTTCGTCGGCATCGGCGCGGTGTTCGTGGTGACGCTGTACTTGCAGCAGGCGCGGGGCCACGACGCCATGACGGCGGGCGCGATGCTGCTGCCCCTGTTCGTCCCCCTCGCCGTGTGCGCGCCTTTCACCGGCCGCCTGGCCGCCCGGTACGGCCCTCGGCCGCCCATGCTCGCCGGGCTGCTGCTGGGTGCCGCGGGCGCCGCGAGTCTGCTGCTCGTCGGCCCCGACAGCTCCTACCTGCGGCTCGTACCCGTACTGCTCGGCCTCGGCCTCGGCATGGGGCTGCTGACGCCCTCTGTGGTCGCCGCGTCCCTCCAGGCCGGCCCCCCGGAACTGCCGGGGCTGTCCTCCGGAGTGAACAACACCGCCCGGCAGGCCGGCGGCGCGCTGGGCATCGCCGTCTTCGGAGCCATGGCACAGGACACCGCGTCCGCCGAGCGGTTCACCAACGGGCTGCACCACATCGGTGTACTCACTGTCGCCCTGTGGCTGGCCGCAGCGGCGCTGACTCTGCTCGCCGTGCCCCGTCTGGACCGCCGGTGATCACCGTTCAGGACTTCCGCGACCGGGCACGGGCCGTCCTGTCCGCGGAGATCTTCGACTACTACGACGGTTCCGCAGGCCAGGAACACACCGCGCGTGACAACGAGCTGGCCTTCCAGGACTGGTGGTTCCAACGCACCGTGCTCACCGATGTCCACGCTCCCCGCACGGAGACCAGCATCCTGGGCCGCGACATCGCCGCTCCGATCCTGCTCGCCCCGACCGCACTGCAGCAACTGGCCCACCCGGAAGGCGAGCTGGCCACCGCTGCTGCCGCCCGGCGGATGGGCCTGCCGCACGTGCTCTCCACGCTGGCCTCGACAGACCTCGACGAGGTGGCACGGGTCGGCGGGGACATGTGGTTCCAGCTCTACCTCCACCGGGACCGGGACATCACCACCGAGCTGGTACGCCGGGCCGAGCACGCCGGTGCCCGCGCCCTGGTACTGACCGTGGACACCCCCGCCCCGGGCAGGAGACTGCGTGACCTACGACGCCATTTCAGGCCCCCGGCGTCGGTGCGGGCCGTCAACCTCATGGACGCCGTTGCCCGTTCAGGCACCGCACAGCCGCTGAACGCTGACGGGCCGGACTCGCTGGCCGCACTGTTCGCGCTCAATTTCGACCCCCATCTGACATGGCACGACGTCGACCGGCTGATCGGCAGCACTTCCCTGCCCGTTGTCCTCAAAGGCATCGCCCACCCTTCGGACGCACGCCGCGCGGTCACAGCCGGCGCCCGTGCGGTCATCGTCTCCAACCACGGGGGCCGCCAGCTCGACGGGGACCGCCCCACCCTTCACTGCCTGCCCGAGATCGCGGCAGAGGTCGGACGCGAAGCCGAGGTGTATGTCGACGGCGGTGTCCGCACCGGTGGCGACATCCTCAAGGCCCTCGCGTTGGGAGCCCGAGCTGTCCTCATCGGACGCCCCTACCTCTGGGGACTGGCCGCCGACGGAGCCGCCGGCGTGGCCAGCGTCCTGCGGCTCCTCCTGGAAGAACTCAGGCTCGACATGCAACTGACCGGCCTCGCCGCCACGGGCGAGGCGAGCCCAGAGCTGCTGGTCCCCGCCCACACCCCGCACCACCGACCGCGTACACAAGAGGAGTTCTCATGAACCGGACAGCTGCCAACGCCAACTCCGTGACCAGCACCTTGGTCCGTGAACGGCTCGCGGACCGCGGGCTCGCCCTGCCCACCGCATGGCAAGTGCCCAGCGGCCCCGGAGTGAGCATCCCCGCCAGCCTCGTCCGCCGGGTCGGCGCCCGTCTGTACGTCTCCGGGCACATTCCCACCGACGACGAGGGCACCGTCACCGGCCCTTACGGAACCGTCGGCGCGCAGGTGGACTTGGCGGGCGCCCAGGAGGCGGCGGTACGGACCCTTCTGTCCCTGCTCGCGAGCGTCGAGAAGGAAGCCTCGGACCTGGGGGCGGTCAAGGCATGGTGCTCACTGCACTGCATGGTCAACTCGGCACCGGGCTTCACGGAGTTCCCCGCCGTGTTCAACCCCGCGTCCCAGCTCCTCGTGGACCTCTTCGGCAAGGAGATCGGAGGGCACGCGCGCGTGGCCGTCGGTGTGGCCGGGCTGCCTTGGGACCTGCCCGTGGAGATCGAGGCAGAAGTGGAGCTGCACGACACGACCGGCGCTTACCGGTAGGTCGTCAAATCCGGCGGTGGCGTGGGTCAACGAGTCGTCAAGTCGATGAGTCGATGAGTCGATGGCGAGTGTGGCTGGCCGAAGGCCGGTGGCCATCGCCATCGTCGCGGATGACTCACATGTCCACTTTGCAGAACTCGTTTAGGCACGAGGGCTCCGCGCTGCCGCACGTTGGGAGGAATGACGGGGGCGGGCCCTGCCAGATCGTGGGCGGTCGCTAGTGTCGCCCCATGTCCAGTCCTGGAGACGTGCCGCCGGAGATCCTGAACCGGCTGCGGCCGATCTGTCGGCAGTTGCCCGAGTCCTACGAGGAGTCGGCCTGGATCGGGGTGCGCTGGCGGATCCGCACGCGGACGTTCGCCCATGTCTACACGCCGGACACGGATCGCTCCCCGGTGTACGCCCCGTATGTGACCGCAGGTCAGGAACCGGTCGTGATGACCTTCCGGGTACCCGTCGATGACCTGCTCGGCCTGACGGCCGACGGGTTCCCGTTCCTCCGCGCCGACTGGGGCCACAACGTCGTCGCCACCGTCCTCGGTGACCACTCCGACTGGACCGAGCTTTCCGAACTGATCACCGACAGCTACCGCGAGATGGCCCCGAAGTTCCTCGCCGCCCGAGTCTCCCTCCCGCCACCGATCAGCTGACTGGCCGGCGGTGAGACTCGTCGCAGCCATCCCGACACACCACGCGCCGAGGGAGGCCCCCGGACGAGAATCGAAGCCAGGGACTGTTGGCGAAGCCCGGGACTGTTGACGAAGGGGAGATGCCGTGAGGCACACACTGAACTTGTGGCGTCAAGAAATCGGAGAGGTGCCCGAGTCGGTCTGGCGACGGACCGACCTCCATGTGCTGATCCTCGCGGACAACGGGCTGACCGCCATCCCACCGGACATCGGGCAGCTCCACCGCCTGAACACTCTGGACCTGGGGCACAACGCGCTGACGTCGGTGCCCGAAGAACTCGGCAAGCTGACCGAGCTCAGCAACTGCCTCTACCTGCACGACAATCAGCTGTCTCGGATTCCCGACTCCTTGGGCAACCTGACCCGGTTGCGTTACCTCAACATCGGTGAGAACTCACTCACCACCCTGCCAGAGACCATCGGCGGGATGAACGACCTCATCGAGTTCAGGGCGCAGCACAACCGGCTTACCTCCCTGCCCGATACCATCGGCCGGCTCCGCCGCCTGCGTGAGCTGTGGCTCCGAGGGAACGCGATCGAGCACCTGCCGTCAGCAGCAGCCGGGCTGCGCGAACTGCGCCACCTGGACCTGCGCGAGAACTCCCTGACCAGCGTGCCGGAGCCGCTGGCCGGCCTCCCGCGACTGCGTCAGATCGACCTGCGGAGCAACCGTCTCAGCCAACTGCCCGACTGGCTTGCCCAGATGCCCTCGCTGGAGAAACTGGATCTGCGGTGGAACGAAGTCGACCCCTCCCTATCGCTCCTCCGCGAGCTGGAGCGGCAGGGATGTGTCGTCCTCACGTGAGTGCGCGCCCGTTCCTGATGTCGACGAGTGTTCGAGCGGCATCGGCGCCGCGGTCGCCATGAGTTGAGGGCTGCGGATGAGTCCGGCTGCGAAGGCAAGCAAGCACAGCTGCGTCCTCCTCTGGTCCAGCAGCTACTGAGGTAGCTCTCCGAGAGAGGTGCCCGCGACCGGGGCAGTCCGTTCACTGCTCTTCGCGATCCCTTCGTCGTCGATGTCGGCGGCCCTGGTCACACACCCCACAAGGTTCTCGCCTCACCCGGCGCCTGGTCAGAATCGGGCGTGCGTGGTGATGTCCGACTCGAACTGGTTGATCATCTGGGGCGTCACCGTAGGACGGCACTGGTCGATCGCCTTCAGGTAGTCCGCCGTGCTCGCGCCCGGCATCGGCTCCTCGACGGCCAGCTGCCCGACGGCCTCCAGATCGCGCTCGAAGGAGTTCTGGGCGGCGATCCGAGCGGCGTGCTCGATGTCAGCGGGCGTGAACAGGTCGCTCGCTGTCACCAGTTCCTCGAGGTTCACGTCCGGCCTGCCGTCGGTGTAACGCGCCCAGATCGCCGCGCGGGCCGCCGTGTCCGGCGTACCGATCGGGATGAGGTAGTCGAAGCGGCCGGGGCGCAGGAATGCCGGATCGAGGGAGCGGATCGAGTTCGTCGCACAGACCAGGAGCCGCTCGTCGCGCTCCCGGAATCCCGGGATGAGCTTGAGCAGTTCGTTGGTCACCCCGTGCATCTGGCCGGGCTGCGCCGGTTCCTGGCGGACCGGGGCGATCTCCTCGACCTCGTCGATGAAGACCAGGACCCGTTCCAGCTCGGCGATCGATGCGAACGCGGAGCGCAGCGCCGCCGCCAGATTGCCCCCGTCGGCCAGCCGGGAGGGCAGGATCTCGACGAACGGCCAGCCGAGCCGTGAGGCGATCGCGCGCGCGAACGTCGTCTTGCCCGTACCGGGCGGACCGAACAGGCCCACCGCCCGCGGTGGGCGCACACCGTGCCGTGCGGCGCGCTCCGGGGCGGCGAGCGGAAGCACGACGCGGCGTTCGATCAGGTCCTTCTCACGTTCCATCCCGGCGACCTTGGCCCACAGGTCCCCGGGCAGCAGCCGGCCGCCCAGGTCATCGAGAAGAGTGGCGGCGGGCCCGTGCAGCGGCTCGACCTTCTCGAAGTAGGCGACGGCTGGCTGGCGCGTGTAGCCCGCGTTGTGGAGCCCCTCGCCGAACAGGTCCTCCTCGGGCAAGACATACGCGATCCGCCCGACCCGCGCGGCGACCAGGCGCCGCTCGAGCTCGACCAGGAGTGCGCTGGCAAGGCCACGCCCCCGCCAGGCCGGGGCGATCGCGATCCGCATCACCCAGGCCCGCTCCCCGGCCACACAGGCGAGCGCCGCCCCGATGGGCACACCCTGGTGGACGGCGACGACGCCGGGCTGGCGTGAGGTCAGGGCGCTGATGCACTCCGCCAGGGAGAAGACCGACTCCTGGCCGAGCTCGGCCGTGGTGTCGATCAGGTGGACCACCGCGGCGAGATCGCTCTCGCGGTAGTCATGGATCAGCCAGTTCACAGAACCCGCCCCTCGATTGGCTCGTTGTCAGACGACTGCGGCGAGGCTAGAGGCGGGGAAGGTCGCAGGTCGTGCGCCAGAAGGCACAAGGCGCGACCGGCAAACGCTACGAACCGTCACTGAGGTCTATGGCGCCGAGCATGCGATAGCCCTCCCCCCGGACGGCCTACCTCCGGAACCGGTGCCGACCGCGCGCGGGACACTCACATCGCGTGCACCCGCGCCCTACCGGTCGGCGTCGCCTGGCCCTGGCCGCAAGACCCGCGTGGGGAGCGTGGGGACAGCCGTGCGCTCGGCGTAGGCGGCAACCTCTGCTGTGCCGCAGTGTCCCCACGCCGGACCGCCCCACACCGCCGGCCAGCAGTTCGTCGGCGAGCCCGACAACGATTTCCCGTCCGATCAGTACGCCTCGGCGTCCGAGGCCCCCGAGGCTTCGTCGCCAACCCGCGGGCTCGACACAGCTGCGGGCTCCCGTTCAGGCGTTGTAGCCACCGTGGGCGTCCAGCACAGCACCCGTGACGTACGACGCGGCGGGGCTCGCCAGGAAGGCGATCGCCGCGGCGATTTCTTCAGGGCGACCCATGCGTTGCAGGGACAGCGAGCTTACCAGGGCCTTGAGGGTGTCGGGGTCCGGCGGTTGCATGCCGCTGTCCATCAGCCCGGCTTCCACGACGTTGGCCGTGATGTCGCGGGGCCCGAGGTCCCGTGCGACCCCCATGGTGTACCTCTCGATGCCTGACTTGGTCGCCGAGTAGTCGGCAACGCCCGGGACGCCGACCCGGGAGCCCAGTCCGGAACTCACCGTGATGATGCGGCCACCCGTGCGCAGCACTCGGGAGGCGGCCCGGATGACGGCGATCACGCCGAGGTAGTTGGTGGCGTGCATCCGGTCCAGTGCGGCGGTGTCGGCGTCAGGGTCGTCCACCGTGCGGCCCTGCTCCACCGAGATCGCCGCGTTGTTGACGAGGATGTCCAGGCCGCCGAAGTGCGCGACCACGTCGTCTATCAGCGCCGGCGCCCGACTCGTGTCCGCCTGGTCGGACTTGAAGGCGACTGCCTTCGCTCCCTTAAGTCGCACGTCGTCGACGACAGCCTGCGCCTGCTTCTCGGAGCTGACATAGGTGAAGGCGACGTCGGCGCCCTGCTCGGAAAGCAGCCGTACGGTCGCGGCTCCCAGTCCGCGCGACCCCCCGGTGACCAGCGCGACCTTGCCCGTGAGCGGCTTACTCATTCTTCTCACCTCGTTGATTGACCCTTCGCGGTAGTCGCAACGTTAATTGTTACGACTCCTTGTTGCAACCATACCTGTTACGACTGCGCTGTCGTAACATAGAGCGTTGCGTCCGAGAGGAGGGTTCATGAGCGCCAACAGCAGGTTGACCATCGCCGCCCACGCGCTGGCCTGGATCGGCCTCTACCAGCGCCAAGGCCATGAAGTCGCCACCTCCGAGCAGATCGCGACCAGCGCGAACACCAACCCCGTGGTGATCAGGCGGCTGCTCGGCGAGCTGCGCAGAGCCGGGCTCGTGCAGTCCCGGCGGGGCGTGGGCGCGGGCTGGTCGCTGGCACGCGAGCTGGAGTCGATGACCCTGCTCGACGTGTACGAGGCAGTGGAACCCGGCCCGCTGTTCGCAATGCACCGCACCACCCCGGACCAGGGATGCGTGGTGGGTCACGGCATCCAGCCGGCGATGCAGGGCATCTACGAGGGCATCGAGGAGACCCTGAGACACGAGCTGGCCCGCGTCACGCTCGAGAACGTACTCCGGGACGTACTCGCGGCACCTCGCTAGCCTCCCCGTTGCGCCCTGACGTCAGCAAGATCGCCATCCATGCGCTGAGCCAGGGCGAGTCTGCGGCCGACCGGGCCCTGGTCGAGGCCGGCTATCGCTTCGTGTTCAGCAACACCATGGTGCAGCGGCTGCCCGACTGACGCAGAGGACGTGGAGCGGGACAGTGGGTCGGCACCCCGGTGCCGACCCACTGTCCCGCCGTCCCGCCGTCCCGCTCCGAGCTCTCCTCGGCAGAGCCCGGCGCACGGTCGGCCGGATCGCATGGCCAACTCGGACACCGAGGCTTTTTGCGGCCCTGACTCCAGTCAATACCGTCGAGAAGTGACGTCAGTCGGCTCGTGGGCGGCAACGCCGCAGTTCGGGGGCTGGCCTGGCGGTCACGAGTTCGTCCGCGATGAGCCGTCCGACGGTGGGCGCCAGGGTGATGGCGGAGTGCATGACGGCGACGTAGACGGATCGATCGTATGGCGCGTATCCAATGACGGGTCCGTGCGCGGGCATCGGGCGTCTGGCGGTGCGGTAGCCCAGCAGGCGGCACTGGTCGCTTCCTTGGAAGGCCTCCTTCAGGTGCTGGAGCGCGTCCTGAGCCGCCTGCTCACGCGCTGCTGTCGTGCCTTCGACGTGCGGAACGACCAGCAAAAGGTCGCCGTCCCGTACCTCTCGGACCTCGAAATCAGCGCTGGCCACGATGGTGTTGACCAGACCAGGCGGTGCTGTGACCCTCGCGAGGGTCGCCGGAGAGGCGGCAATGGCCAGGTCGGCCGCTAGTGGCTCGCAGAGCTGGGGGACGTTGGTTCCGGCCGTGAGTACGACGGTTTCGGCAGCGTGGAGCCCGGTCGATGTCAGCACTCCTTCGACGCGTCCATGCGTCACGTGCAAGGAGGTGACCGCCGTGTCGTGGAGCACCGTCGCTCCGTGGGCCTTGGCGGCAGCGACGAGTGCGTGGGCCAGGGCCGTCGGGTCGACGCCTGCATCGCTCGGGGTGTGGATGGCCCGGCCGGGTGGGTGCCGGAGGTTGGGCTCCAGGGCCGCGATGTCGCCTCGTCCGATACGGAATTGGCCTGGCCCCGGCCGTAAGTCCAGCGCCGGTGTGTCGGCCCAGGACAGCGAGCCGGTCCGGCGGACGGTGACCTGGGGCAGTTCGTCCTCCAGGCGTCGGTAGTCCGCCAGGATGTGTTCGCGAAGGTCTTGAGCTCCGCCGGGCCAGTTGCCTCCCGCATTGCCGATCCAGGCGAAGGAGTCTGCGGTGACCCCCATGGCCGGTGCAGGTCCTTGCTCGATCAGGGTGACCGGGACGCCCCGACGGGCCAGGTGGTAGGTCACTGAGGAGCCGACGATTCCCGCACCGACAACAACAACCGCTGGCATGAGGTCCTTTGCGATAGGTCGACGACCGCTCAGGCTAAGGCGTGCAGCCGTAGATACACAGTCGGGTCTGCGGCCGCGATGACGCAACAGGGTTTGCTGCGACGCGACTTGCTCAGCCGGCTTCGGCTTTCTCCGCCTTGGCTTCGGCTCCCCCAGCCGCAAAGGCCGGTTCGCCGACGGCTCGATCTGGCTGCGGCCCGGACCTGCCCCAGGTGCGCTCGCGCTCACCTTCTCGCTGACCTGCACGACGAAGTTCCACGGGGCAGAAGCCGATCGGCGCCTACTCGCCCCCACTCCTCTGCTGAGGGCGGGAATTCCGGCCGGCGCTGCGGGCCAGATCGCTGCCGATCAGCGTCGCCTTGGCCACACCACGTGCCCAGCGGGGAGCGTCGCCCCGAGCCGTCCAAAAGACGCAGACACAGCCGCCGATGACGAGCAGAACGATTACCGACAATATGAGCACGAGCATGCTCTACCCCCGAATTCGTGTGTTGGTCCGCGCCATCCTCTCAGGGCGGCCTGACCTCCGGCAGCCCCCCTTTGCCGCCGCGATCATGCCTTGTTGAACGCCATACCAGGCGGCGGGTCGCGGAACATACGGGTGAGGTAGGCGAGATAGATGATCCCCAGGCCCAACCAGATGAGTCCGAGGGTGAGGGCTGCGCCGTCCAGGTTGTACAGCAGGTAGAGGTCCACGGCCGCGCCGACCGTGGGCGCGATGAGGTAGGTCAGCGGGTTCGGTCGGTCGCCTTCACGGCGCATGCGGAGGTAAGTGGCGATGACGGCGATGTTGACGAAGGTGAAGGCCACGAACGCGCCGAAGTTGATGAACGAGGTCGATGTGGCGACGTCCAGGCTCAGGGCGATGAGTCCGATCGCGCCGGTCAGCAGGATGTTGAGGGCGGGGGTGCGGTAGCGGGGGTGCACGCGGGCGAAGAATCGGCGGGGCAGGGCGCCGTCGCGGCCCATGGCGAACAGCAGGCGGGATGCGCTGGCCTGGGCTGCGATGCCGGAGGCGAACTGGGCCACGACGAGTCCGGCGAGGAAGACAGCGGAGAAGAGGTCGCCGCCGATGGTTCCGGCGATCTCGAAGGCGGCTGATCCCTCGTCGTCGAAGCGGTCGCCGGGGTGGGCGAGTTGGGTGGCGTAGGCGACCGTGACGAAGATGGCGCCGCCGATCAGGGCGATGAGCAGAATCGCGCGCGGCATGGTGCGCTTCGGGTCGATCGTCTCTTCCGTGAGGGTGGTGACGGCGTCGAAGCCGAGGAAGGAGTACGCGGCGATGGCCGCCCCGGCCGAGATACCCGTCAGTGTGGTGGCGCTGTTGCCGAACGGCGTGGAGCTCGCGAGGGTGCCCGCGCCGCCGAGGTCGAAGACGTGCCGCAGGGACAGGGCCACGAACAGGGCGATGACCAGCACCTGAAAGGCCATCAGGAGGTCGTTGACCCGCTCCGCGGTCTTGATGCCGCGGACGTTCAGGGCTGTGGTGACGGCGATGAATCCGACGATCCAGACCCAGAACGGGACGCCGGGGAACTGTGCCTGGAGGTAGGAGCCGCCGATGAGCCAGATGACCATCGGCAGGAAGAAGTAGTCGAGCAGGGTGACCCAGCCGACGAGGAAGCCCAGGCGCGGGTCGAGGGCCTTGCGTACGTAGGTGTAGGAGGAGCCCGCCACCGGGTGGGTGGCGGCCATGCGTCCGTAGCTCTGCGCGGTGAACAGCATGGCGAGCAGTGCGAGAAGGTAGGCCGTCGGCACGGCGCCGCCGGTCGTGGTGGCGACCACGCCGAAGGTGCCGAGGACGATCATCGGCGTCATGTAGGCGAGGCCGAACAGGACGACGGATCTGAGCCCGAGGGTACGGGCGAGTGCGGGCGCGGCGTCGTTGCCGTGGGACATGGGGTGCTCCGGGCTCGGCAGGGGGGTGTGGCGAGGGGACACAGTCAGGTCGTCGGTGGGTGGCCGTGCGGACGCCACGTCCGCGGGTCGATGCGCCCGCCGTAGAGCGGTAGCTCGATGGGGGCGTCGTCGTCGGTGAACTGATCCCACATGCGGGTCACGCCTGCTGTGCCGTATGTCCGGACGCGTGTCACGTCGTCCAGGTCGAGCACGTCGGTCAGGATGGTGCTGCCGTCGCCCGCCGCTTCGGCCCGGATCCGGCCTTCGGGGTCGACGACGAGGCTGTGTCCGCGGCCCACGGGGCCGGCGGTGTTGACGCTGACCACGTGCACCTGGTTGACGATGGCGTTGGCGCGGGCCAGGACGGTTTCCTGGGCCCGGTCAGCGGTGGTGGTCATCACCGGGTTGACGATGACCTCGGCGCCCATCCAGGCGAGGTGGCGGGCGACTTCGGGGAACCAGGCGTCGTAGCAGATCGCGAGTCCGATCCGTCCCGTACCGGGGATGTCGAGGATCACGAACCGGTCTCCCGGGTCGTAGGGCTCGCTGGGGCGCCAGGGAAAGACCTTGCGGTACGACGCTGCCAGGCGGCCCTCGGGCGACAGGACGACGGCGGTGTTGTACAGCTGCCCCTGGGGGCCGCGTTCGCAGACCGTACCGGGGAGCAGCCACATGCCCAGGTCTCCGGCGAGCTCCGCCAGGGCCTTGACGCGGGGGCCGTCCAGCGGCTCGGCGATCTCGCGGAGCTCCTCGTGTGTCTCCGGGCCGACGCCGTCGACGGCGCAGAGGTGCAGCTCGGGGAAGACCGTCATACGGGTATGCGGAAAGCGTGAGCGGATCCCTTCCACTTCAGCTGCGAAGCCGCTGAAGTGGTCTTTTGCTGGGCGTGGCGGGAGCTGCGCGAGGGCAAGCGGAAGGGCTCGGGACATGGACAAGAAATTAGATCAAGATGAGCAGTTAAACAAGGGATCCGCGAGTTCCATGAGCGGGCCGTTCCGTGGATGATCCACCGCCCTCTCCCGGACGGCGGTTCCGTGGACGATCCACCGCCCTCTCCCGTGACAGGCCGTTAGGGTGATCGTCATGGCCCGCACCGACGACACCGGCACGCTCCCTTTTGCCGCCCTGAACGGCGTGAGCAGGCTGTCCGCCCTGGAGGCCGTACGCGCCAGGATCGCCCTGGCCGTGGACCTCGGGCTGCTCGCCCCAGGCGAGCGGCTTCCCGGCACGGCCCAGATCGCGGCCGGCCTGGAGGTCGGCGAGATCACCGTCCGCCGGGCCCTGGTCTCCCTGTGCGCGGACGGCGTACTCGAGCGCCGCAGGGGCCGCAACGGCGGCACCCACGTCGCCGACCACCCGAAGCGCGGCGCCGTGGTCGCCGCGGAGGCGTACCGCTCCGACACGGCTGCCGTCCACCGGCTGATCGACCACCGGCTCGCCCTGGAATGCGGCATCGCACATCTCGCATCGGGCCACGCCGACCAGGACGACCTGTCCGAACTGCAGGACCTGGTCGAGGAGATGGACCAGGTGCCGAGCTGGGCGGAGTTCCACGGCTGCGACGAACGCTTCCACCTGCGCCTGGCCCAGGCGACAGGCATCCCCTCGCTCACCGCCCCCTACGGCGCCGTCCTTCGCGAGCTCTACCGCTACTACCTGCCCTACCCGATGGAAGCCCTGCGAGAATCCAACACGGAACACCGCCGACTCATCGACGCCCTGCGCCGCAAGGACGCAGCCGAGGCGGGCGAGGTGAGCCGCCGCCACGTCGAAGTGCTCCACCGCACCATGTTCGTCGGCCTGATGAACACGGATTGAGCGTTCTCCTGCCGCCGCCCACGGCGCGAGAGTTCCGCACGACCGTTGACACGATCGCGTCCTGGGCTCACCGGCTCATGGGATGTTCCAGGGCTTGCAGTGTTCCCGCGGGTAGCCGATCGTCGCCCCAGCTGCGCTCGATGTAGCCGATGATCCCCGTGACGTCTTCGGCGGGCACCCGCTCCGGTTCGCCGTACTCGAGCGGGTCGGAGTGGAAGATGTACAGCCGCGACGCGAACTGGTCGAACGGCAGTGAGGCCTCGCCGAATCGCTCGCCGTTGCCCGCGGTGGAGACGACGACGCTGTCGCCCCAGTCCTGGCCGCTGTCGTTGTTCGGGTTGAAGAAATACACCCGCATGACGCCCTGTGGGTCTGGCGCGGCCCGCAGGATGGTGATCGCGTTCCAGCCGACGTAGCGGGCCGCGCTGTCGGTCACGGCGACGCCGGCCGGTTGTGGATGGATCAGCGGCTGCCTACCGTTGTTTCCTCGTACAGGGGGATCGACGGCGTGACTGGCACGACCGTGCTCGGCAATCTGCCGCGCAGGCACCTCCTGCCCACGCGTAGGAACCTCATTTACGTGTGCAACCCGGAGGTCCCGCCATCGGCGCCGGCGCAGCCCCGGGGGCCGCGGCACGTCAGCCTCCGTGGACCGTCAGCTTCGCCCGGAGCTGGAGCACGGCCTTGGTGTGGATCTGACTGACGCGACTCTCGGTGACGCCGAGTACGTCTCCGATCTCGGCGAGGGTGAGTCCTTCGTAGTAGTAGAGGGTGACGACGGTCTTCTCGCGTTCCGGCAAGGTGTTGATGGCTCTGGCGAGGACCCGGCGCAGTTCGCGGTCCTCGGCGTTCTCGACCGGATTCTCGGCGACGGCGTCCTTGAGAGTGTCCATGAGGCTGATCCGGTCGCCACCTTCGCCGGCCTGCAGGAGTTCTTCGATCCCGACGACATTGGCGAGGGACAACTGGCTGAAGACCGAGTGGAGTTCTTCCAGATCCATCCCCGTCTCCCCAGCTACTTCGACTTCGGAGGGGGTGCGGCGGAGTCGAACTTCGAGGGTGACGTAGGCGCGTTCGACGTTGCGCGCCTTCTGGCGGACTGAACGTGGGATCCGGTCGAGGGCACGAAGTTCGTCGATCATCGCGCCACGGATCCGCGTGACGGCGTACGCCTCGAACTTGGTCTCGTGGTCGATGTCGAACTTCTCGATGGCGTCGATGAGTCCGAACACGCCGGACGACACGAAGTCCGCTTGTTCGACGTCTGGCGGAAGGCCCACACTGACCCGGCCCGCGACGTACCTCACGAGCGGTGAGTAGTGCAGGATCAGCTGCTCCCGCAGCCGCTCGTCGCCCGTAGCCTTGTACGACTTCCAGAGCTCCTCAAGGGACGTGGCGCTGGTCGAGGGACTCGCGGGCGGGGGGTTCGACGGACCGTCCTCGGTGAGAACGGCGGCAGCGCGTACAGCGGGGCCACCTTCGGCGGCACCGTGGTGCCGGGCACGGGGCGGCTGCGCACTTCCGGTCCGCTCTCGGGTCCCGGTGCGGGTCTTTCGCTCGTCTCCGAGTTCGATCGTCGCCGCAACGCGGGCGGCAGAAGGGCGCTGCCGCAGCAGGTGCGCTCCCGCGGTTCCCAGAGAGGACTGATCGAGGAGTGCTTCGAAGACTTCGTTCTCATCCATGGCGCCGATCCCCCTCACTGCGTTTGGTCATGTTCCGCCATCGGTGCAGGATCCCCTCGATGGCTCGGACCGAGGGGGCGTCCAGTAGTTCCTGGATCTCCGATTGCGTGTACCCGGCCACCACGAGCGCGGCCACTGCCGTACGGGTGCGTGAGTTGCGAATGCCCTTGAGGTGGTCCTGCACGTGGCGGATGCCGAGTGCCTCGTCCTCCGCACTCGGGGCAGCGAGGTCCGGGAGCTGCACGGTCTGTTGACGCAGTACGGCACGGCGATGACGCTCCTCGCCGGCTCGATATGCCCGGAACTCGTTCGGGAAGGCCACCAGGCAGGCACCCATGAAGTACGTGGTGACGCTGGCCCCACCGTCGTAGGTCCAGCCTCCTTCGATCAGCGCGTTCTGCCGGAAGCCGGGCAACGCGCGGGCCACGATCAGGCCGGCCAGTTCCTCACGCAGATCGCTGTCGCGGCGCAGATCCTCCCTTTCCGCCTCCGTAGGTCGGAGGCCGATCCCATGACGAGCGGACAGGTGAAACACGTGTCCGGAGTGCAGCCATGCGCACAGGACCGAGAGGGCGTAGCGCACGAGCTCGTTCTGGAAACGTTCGTAGGCCCTTCCCTCGAATCCGTCCCTGGCCAGGTACTTGAGCAGTTGCTCGTCGGCAGCCCGGCGCTCGTGGCCGTCCTTGCTGTCCCCACCACCCCTGCTGTCCTCGCCCATGGGCAGGCCCGCTGAAGGCGCCGGGCGCCGAGCGCGCGCAGCGTCCTGCGCGTCGTTCCCCTGCATCGCCTTCCCTTCGGGTCGTTCTTGCACGTGCCGTCGTAGGTGCGGACCGCTGGTTCACCCCACGGAAGTTCTCGAAGTCGCCGCGCGCGAATCAAGCGCGTGGGGATCCAGTACTGGCAGGACATATAGCGGCAGCATCACAGGCTCAACTCCCCCAGGAGAAACAGTGAGTTCGTCCACCCCCACGCCACCCGGCGAGCCGGGCCCGTTCCTGACGCTCCACACCGCGCTGGTGCTGCTCACGGCCGTCGTCATCGGACTCGTCGTCGGCGGCCTGACCTTGCTCAGCGACAACTCCGCCGCTGGATCGGTCCTTGCGGGGCTGGTGGGCGGCGGGGCCAGCATCCCTGTGCTGCGCTCCCTCATCGGCAACTGACTGATGCTGATCGCGTCGTCTTCGGCGCGCGGTCGAGGGGAAACGGAAGCCGATGCTCGTAGGATGCCGGGATGCCCAAGCCGATATCGATGAGCCGCACGCGGGTTGCCGCGTGGGCAGTGCTGTGCGCGGCCGGCCTCGTCGCCACCGCAGGACTGAACTCCTCCTCGGCACGGGACTCGCAGCCCGAACAGCCCGAGCAGTCCGTCAGCGCCGAGTGTGGCCAGTACATCGCGGATATCGAGAAGCACGTGGCCAAGGCGAAGCAGGAAGGCAAGGAAGACGGAGTGCTCGCCTTCTCTCGAATCCAGGTCGACGCCGAGGGCGACTGCCGCGACGAGCTCCGCGCCCACTTCGGTGACGATCGGTGAGCCTCGGTACCCGGCTCGCCGCGACCGCAGGGGTATCCCTCGCCGCTGCCGGGGCGATTGTCGCCGTGGGCACCACGCGGGAACCCGAGCCGCGGCCCACGCCCTCGCGCGTGTACTCCTCCTGTCTGGCGGCCGACACCCAGCCGATGCCCGCGGACGACGACCCGTGCAAAGGCCGCTGAGAAGCGCCTGCGCGACCATCCGTCGGCCTGACCTGATCACCCCCCCCAAACGAACGCCAGGCCCCAGGGCCAGGCGTCATCGAAGGTCGCGTCTATTGGGTGCGGCCGCGCACGGGATCAGGAGACGGTTGTCCGCAGCCGTCGGGTGAGGAAGTGCTCGAACGACATGAGGGCGGGATGGATGCGCCGCAGGGCTGGAATGTCCGCCTCGTAGCCCTTCTCCGCGAACCACTCGAACATGCGCTCCTCGATCGGCAGAGCTTCGAAGCGCGTGGGCATGCCGGTGACCCGCTCGTAGACCGCCGCCACCTCGGGGAAAGTGATCTCGTCGCCGGCCAGCTCGATCTGGCGGCCGATGTACTGGTGCGGGTCGTCGAAGACGGCCGCGGCGAAGAACCCGATGTCGTCGCCGGCGATCAGCTGGATGGGCTTGTCCGGCTTGGCAGGGAGCGATATCAGGCGTTCGCCTGCCGCGTCGGCGTAGTGCAGCAGGTTGTTCATGAAAAACACCGGCCGCAGCACGGTGGCGGGCAGATCGAGCGCCAAGATGTGCCGCTCGATCTCTGCCTTGCTCTCGAAGTGGCCGATCCCCGTGTCGCGTTCGGCGCCTCCCACGGAGCTGTACACGAAGTGCTCGATCCCCGCCGCTTCGGCGGCGTCCGCCACCGCCTTGCCCTGCCGGACCTCGGCGGCCAGGGTGGCCGGTTCGTGAGCCAGTGCCTGCACACCAAATACGCCGTGGACGCCGGTCATCGCACCACGCAGCGACGCTTCGTCGTCCATGTCGCCCCGGACGAGTCTCGCTCCCCGTTCCGCCAACTCCCGGGCCGCAGGCTTGTCCGGGTCGCGGACCAGAGCCCGTACGTCCCAGCCACCAGAGAGCAACTCTCGTGCGGTGGCGCCGCGCTGGTTTCCAGTCGCTCCGATGACCAGGGCACTGTGTGTGTTACCCACGACAACTCCTCACCTTGCGACGGCCACAGCTGTCCACGGCTCGTCGTACGGGTTCGATCCTGCAACCTCAAGGGAAGTTGAGGTCAATCCGCTCGCGTGCCATGGGCGCGCAGAGGCCGGCGGATCAATCCCGTCCATGGCCGCGGACTGAAGGCAACGACGGGTGGGCCGGGGGGCTGATCCGCTCGTGAGCAGCGAATGGCTGGTCGCCGACCAGCGTGGATGCCTCGGACGTCTCGGATGTCTCGGATGTCTCGGACGTAACACCACCGTCACCACGATCCACGGGCTCGCTGACGGTGAGGTGCGGAGCCGCCCCCTACGGGCCCGCGGGGCCGTCCCCGGCTCGCGCAGCGGCTGCCGCCTCCAGCAGGTGCCAGCCGTCGACCTCCACCGCCCCCCGCTCCCCCGGTCGCCACCCACGGCTCACCGCCACGTCGAGCAGCGCGCGGACGGCACCCGGCTCGTGCAGGTTCAGGTCCGCGCCTTGAACGAAGCCCACGTCCCCGGAGCCGAACGGGGCCCCTCCCGGGACATACCGGCCGGGCCCTTCGGCGAAGACAATCCGCAGCGGCCCGCCGGTGCCGGACGGCTGCGGCGACAGGGTGAGGGTCTGGCGGCAGTCCACTGACCGACCGGCGTGGTCCTTTTGATGACTGTGGCGCAGCGTCCACATGTACACGCGCCCGTCGGCGACCAGTTGGCGGGGTTTCTTGGAATGGCGAGGCACGCAGCCGAGGCTAGGGCCTGTCCGGCGGATCATGCGGGGCGGTCCACCGGCGCCGAATCGCTGTAGCGCCCCGCCGGACTAGGAGCTGGGTGGAGCAGGTTGGGTCCGTCGATAAATACCTCGACATCGGGCGCGGTGATCGGGGACGCTTCGCGCGATGACCAGAATCGATGACACGCCGCCTGCGTGGGACGAGCGCACCCAGCTCACCACGTTTCTCGACTACGCACGTGACACCGCCCGCGCCAAGTGCGATGGCGTCTCTGCGGAGAACGCACGCAAGGCGCTCCTGCCGGGCTCACCGCTGATGACCATGAGCGGAGTGGTCAACCACCTCCGCTGGGTCGAGTACTACTGGTTCCAAGTGGTCTTCCTCGGCGAGGAAGACCGGGGCCCCTGGACCGAGGAGGACCCCGACCGCGAGATGCGTATCGCCGTCGACTTCCCGCTCACGCAGTTGCTCGACGAATACGCTGAACAGAGCGCCCGCTACCGCGAACTGGTCGCCGGGAACGGCTTGGACAAGCAGGCCCAGCGAGCCGTCCGCAACGGCCTCCACGTCGACCTGCGCTGGATCCTCCTCCACCTCACCGAGGAGACGGCCCGCCACAACGGCCACCTGGACATCCTGCGCGAGATGCTCGACGGCACGACCGGCGATTAGATCCGGCGGCGATCACGGGCCGAGCCAGAGTCGGATCGAGGCGACGGTGACGGTGCCGTGGAAGATGTAGCCGCGCTTGTCGAACCTCGTGGCCACGGCCCGGGAGTTCTTCAACGCGTTGATCGTCCGCTCGACTTCGTTCCTTCGCTTGTAGATCGTCTTGTCGAAGCCTGCGGGTCGGCCGCCCTTGCTGCCCCTTCGTTGGCGGTTGGCCCGCTGGTTCTTCGGTTCTGGGATGGTGTGCTTGATCTGGCGTCGTCGCAGGCAGCGGCGGTTGCGGCGGGAGGAATACGCCTTGTCGCCGCCGAGGTGGTCGGGCCGCGTGCGCGGGGTGTCCGCCACCGAGGCGGCCAACACGGATGCGTTCCATGACCGGAATGAGTTGCGGAGCGTCGCCCCACTGGCCCGGAGTGATCAGCAGGGCCAGGGGGCGGCGTCCACCCTCACCGGCGAGGTGGATCTTGCAGGTCAGGCCGCCCCGGGAGCGTCCGAGTCCCTCGTCGGGGCGATGCTGCCGGGGCGTGCGTCTTTTCCCGGCACTCGTGGCGGTTTCCTACGAGCCCCGGCGGCGTGCTGATGGGCCCGGCAGGAGGTCGAATCGACGCTCACCATCGACCAGTCGATCCGGCCCTCCGCGTCGGCGTCGGCCAGGACGGCCGCGAAGATCCCGTCCCAGGTGCCGTCCGCCGACCAACGTCTGTGCCGTTCGTACACCGTCTTCCACGGACCGAAACTCGCGGGTAGATCCCGCCATGGCACCCCAGTGCGCAGTCGGTACAGGATCCCGTTGGTGACCCTGCGGTGGCTGGCCCAACGGCCGCCCCGCTTCCCGGACTTCGGCAGATGCGGCTTCACCCGGGCCCACTCCGCATGCGTTAAATCTCCCCGCCCCATGCTCATGCCAACGACCCGAATCCACGACGGTCACATGATCCGCCAGATAGGCCCTAGGCGCCTGGACGCTGCGCTGCATGTCCATGGTCAGCTGGTCAGGAATCATCGCGCGTCTGCAGAGACGCAGGGCGCGGGCTCTGAAGGTTTCAGTCGAAGTACCCCTGGTCGATGTAGGGAGGGATCTGGCCGGGGCACTCTGTGTCCACGATGTCCTTGTGGCAGATGATGTGTCGGCCTTCCAACACACAGAATGCCCCGCCGGAGATCCGGCGGGGCACATTCCATGGAGTGAGCCAGGGTCCGTCAGCAGCTCTGCCAGAGGCGGGTCATCACCCGCACCCCGAACCGCAGCCCCTCCAGCGGAACCCGCTCGTCGACGCCGTGGAAGAGTCGGCCGTAGTCCAGATCGTGCGGCAGCTTCAGGCCCTTGAAGCCGAAGCAGCGGATGTCCAGCTTGGTGAACGCCTTCGCGTCGGTGCCTCCCGGGTTGCAGTACGGCACCGGGTGGCCGTCCGGGTCCTCCGCGCGTACTGCCTCGCACATGGCGTCGACGAGCGGGCCGTCGAAGGAGGTCTCCATGGCGATGTCGTGGTTGACCCACTCGCGGGAGACGGAGGGCAGCAGCAACGCGTCGATGGTGTCGATGAGTTCCTGCTCGTGGCCGGGCAGAAAGCGGCCGTCCACACGGGCCGTCGCCTTTCCGGGGATGACGTTCGTCTGGTAACCGGCCGTGAACATGGTGGGGTTCGCCGAATTGCGGAGCACCACCTGCATGAAGTCGGCGACATGGCCCAGCTTGGCCAGCTCCTTGTCCAGCGATTCCTGGTCCAGGGTGTCGAGGGTCTCGAAGTCGATGTCCACCCCCTGGAGTTCTGCCGCCTTGGCGAGCAGGGCGCGGACCGGTTCGATCAGCCGTACCGGGTGGGTGTGCCGGCCGATGCGGGTCAGTGATTCGGCCAGGTCGGTGACCGCGTTCTCGTCGTTGGGCGAGGATCCGTGGCCGGCACGGCCGTTCGCCGTGAGTTCCATCCAGGCCATGCCGCGCTGGGCGTTCTCGATCGGGTAGAGGCGCCGCGTGTCGTCGAGCGCGTAGCTGAAGCCGCCGCCCTCGCCGATCGCCTCGGTGACGCCCTCGAACAGCTCGGGGCGGTGCTCGACCAGCCAGTGCGCGCCGAACTTGCCGCCCGCCTCTTCGTCGGCGAGGAAGGCGAGCACGATCTCGCGGGCCGGGCGGGCGCCGGTGCGCGCGAAGTGGCGTGCGGTGGCAAGCATCACGGCCACCGTGTCCTTCATGTCGATGGCGCCTCGGCCCCACAGGTATCCGTCGCGGATCTCGCCGGAGAAGGGCGGCACCTGCCATTCGGCGGTGTCGGCCGGTACGACGTCGAGGTGGCCGTGGACGAGGAGAGCGCCCCTGGTGGAGTCCTTGCCAGGGATGCGGGCGACGACGTTGGCCCGTCCCGGCGCGCTCTCGACGAGCGTCGATTCGATGCCCGCCTCGGAGAGGCGCGCCACCACCCAGTCGGCACAGGCCTGTTCGTCGCTGGTGGGGTTCGAGGTGTCGAAGCGGATCAGCTCCGCGCAGAGACCGATGACCTCGGTCTGTGCCTCGTCGGATGCCGGGGTGGCAACACCCACGCCGGTGCCGGGGGTGCCAGGGGTTCCGGGAGTGCCGGGAGTGCCGGGAGTCTCGGGGGTGCTCATGCTGCTCCTACCGTCTGGGACGTGCGGGCGGCTGGGGTGGGTGTGGCCGCGTCGTCCAGGGTGGTGGTGCCGTACGTCCTGATCCAGCCGAGCAGACCGAGCACGGAGTACAGGACGAACGCGGTGATCAGCGAGTTCAGGGCGGGTATGCCGCCGTCGTAGAACTTGCCGACGCAGAAGGCGGCCGCCCAGATCACCAGTGACATCGGTACCCAGGCCGGTGAGGTGGTGGGCAGTGTCTGGGCCCCGCGGGTGTCGCCGAGCGGCTTGCTCATCCGCCGCACCACCCAGTACTCGGCGACGATGATGCCGCCGATGGGCGGGATGGCCACGCCGAGCACCGACAGGAACTCGGTGAAGTGGGTCATGATGCCGACCGCCGAGAGCAGCGTGCCGGCCAGGCCGAGCATGATGGTGACGACCCCGCGGTGCAGACGCTTGCCGAAGACGACCTGGAAGAAGTTGACGACGCCGAGGGAAGAGCCGTACAGGTTCCAGTCGTTGATCTTCGCCGTCGACATCAGGACGACCAGGACACCGAAGGCGCCCGAGGTGGAGAGCACGATGTGCGAGACCTCGCTGCTCTTGACCATGTGGCCGAGCAGCACGCCCGTCATGCCGACGATGTACTCGGAGAGGATCATCGACGAGGCGCTCTGCACGAAGACGTGCGAGCCCTTCTTGTTGTAGCGGGTCATCTCCGGGGCGACGATCGCGCCGGTCATGAAGCCGCCCGCGATGGCCGTGGCGGCGACGGCGAGCGGGATGGTCTCACCGGGCGGGGGCGAGCTGACGAGATCCGCGACGGAGTGGTCCATGAGGGCGTTGGTGACGGACCAGGCGACCATGGCGAAGAACAGCGGCGTCACGATCTTGGCGAAGATCGCCATGTACTTGAAGCCGAAGATGACCAGGGCGGTGATGGCCACACCGGCGACCACGCACCACAGCCACGAGGGTCCGCCCACCAGGGCGGACACACTGTCGCCGAAGATCGAGTTCTGGACGCCGAACCAGCCGACGAGGCTGACCGCGATCACGAAGCTGACCAGCGCGGAGCCGTTACGCCCGAATCCCACCCAGCGGGTCAGGAGCGGGGTGGCTAGGCCCTCGCGCATCCCCGCGAGGCCGATCGCGAAGATGACGACCTCGAGTACGACAGCGCCGAGCGTGAACGCGAGGAACGCGTCCCCGAAGGTCATGCCGACGCCGATGGTGGCGCCCAGTGTGAACTGGGAGATCGAGCCGGACTGGGCAAGCCACTGGAGCAGCATCGTCCAGAAGCCGAGGCGCCTTTCGCGCGGGACGCGGGACAGCGCGTAGTCGTCGCTGCCGATCTGCTTGCCGCCGGTTTCGGCGACGGAGGGGGCTGTCATCACGACTCCCTGGATGCGTGGCCGAAGGTCTGCAGGTGCGCCAGCGAGCCGTACCGGTTGACGAGGTTGTCGAACTCCGCCACATCGTGGAAGTCGAGTCGGCCGCCGCCGAAGGCCTTCGCGGTCTCGACGGCGAACCGGGCGGCGGCCGCGATGTCGGTCTCGTGGCTCGCGCCCGTCTGACAGCCGGGGACCGCCGCGGCCGAGGTGACCGCGAGGCCGACGACCGGGGCGGAGGTCGCGGTGGCCGGCTGCAGGATCGAATTGATGTGGTGTACACCGTTACCGTAGGGCGTGATGTCCTGATTCGTCACGGGATATGTGACCAACGGCTCACCGGTCACCACGGCGAGCAGTTCGCCGAGCTGCTCGCTGACCCGCAGCACCCAGCCCTCCTTGACGGTGGGCGACAGGGCGAGGCCCTTGTGATTGATGATCCGGTTGCCCTTGGTGGTGTCGATGGACAGCACGGCGTCCATCTCGTCGGTCACCTCGTGCCGGTTCATGGTGGCGATGTCGACCGGCGAGTCCATGAACGGAACCGGGTCGTGCGGCGCGGTGGGCGCGTCGGGGCAGATGTGGGTGGCGACCACGACGTCACCCTCCAGCACGTCGCCGCGGCGGCGCATGTCCAGCAGCTTGGCCGCCGCCGACAGGGCGGCCACGGCGCCGTCCGCGTCGGACACCAGACCCGCGATCTCCGGACGTGCGCCGACTCCGCCGAGCCTGCCCACGACGCCGAGCGTGCGGGCCGATCCGCCTGCCGCACGGCCCGAGCGGCCCGGGATCCGGACGAGCACGAAGTCCGTGGAACCGCGCTCGCCGCTGACGGTGGTGACCTCGGCGCCCGACCCACCGGGACCCGCGGCCGAGTCGAGGTACGCGACGGCACGCTTGCCGTCGGCGTCCGGATCATCCAGCAGATCCATGATGTCCAGGACGTACTTCAACATGGGCGACCTCTCCTGATCGTGCATGCCGGACGGGGTAGCCCCGCACCGGTGACCGAGACCAGAGTCGGGATGAGCTAGCGTTGTGGGCAACACTTTCCCGTTATCTGCAATTCGTGTCTGCATGGTGAGAAACCGAGTGCGGGCCCGTACGCCCCGCCCCTACGCGACAACCGACCCAGGAGCGACCGCCGATGCCCCAGGACATCCCGCTCGACCGGAAGACCCCGGCCGGTGCCCTGCAGACCGTCGACCGCGCCCTACTCGTACTGCTCGCCTTCGAGCGGACCCGACCGGACTGGGGCGTGACCGAGGTCGCCGCCGAGTTCGGCTGGGACACCTCCGTCGCCCAACGGCTGCTCTCCACCCTCGCCGGCCGCGGCTTCCTGGTCTCCGACCCGGTCACCCGCCGCTATCGGATCGGCCCCGCCGTACTGCGCCTCGGACGCCTCTGGGAACGCTCCGGCTCCCTGGAACTCCTCGCCGGGCCCGTCCTGGACGAGCTGCGCGCCACCACCGGCGACACCGTCCTGTTCTGTCTGCCCGACAGTTTTCACATGCGCTGCGTCGCCGCCGTCGAGGGCGAGGAAGGGCCGCTGCGCTACTACCCGTTGGTCGGCGAGCTGTACCCGGCACATGCCGGCGCCACCAGCAAGTCGTACTACGCCTTCCTGCCCGACGAGCAGCGCAACCGCCTCTTCCGCGGGCGCCCCATGGCCCGCTTCACCGACCGCACCATCACCGATCCGGACGTCCTGGAGCGCGAGTTCCTGCAGGTCCGCGCGCAGGGGTACGCCTGGACCGTCGGCGAGTACGACGCCGGGATCGGCACCGTCGCCGTACCGGTCTTCCTCGGCCGCGAACCGTACGGAAGCCTCAGCCTCGGCGCGGCCAAGGAGCGCTTCCCCGAAGGCCCCGAAGGCCGCCTCGACGCCCTCCGCCGGGCCGCTCAACTCCTGGAGAAGCGCCTCACCCACCCCCCGCAGCGCACTCGCCGCCCCCGCGACGAGAGGGCCTGAGCGGGACGCCACCCCTCAGCTGACCACCACCCACGCCCGCACTCCCCGAATACCCAAACACCATGCAAGGAGCCTGAGTTGCCCCGGACGAACCTGCTACTGCTCTCCAACTCCACCCAGCACGGCCGCGGCTACCTCGCCCACGCCCTCGAAACCGTCACCGAATTCCTCCCCGAACGCGCCCGGCTCGCCTTCGTCCCCTACGCCCTCGCCGACCACGACGCCTACACGGCCAAGGTCCGCAGCGCGCTCGCCCCGTGCGGCATCGACGTGCACGGCGTGCACGAGGGCGGCGACCCGCTCTCCCAACTCGCGCGCGCGGACGCGGTCTTCGTCGGCGGCGGCAACTCGTTCCGTCTGCTGAGCTCGCTGTACCGGAGCGGACTGCGCGACGCCCTGATCAGCGCCGCGCGCGAAGGCCTGCCCTACATGGGTGCCAGCGCCGGCACCAACATGGCCGCTCCCACCCTGCGCACCACCAACGACATGCCCATCGTGCAGCCCCCGTCCTTCAAGTGCCTCGGCCTGGTCCCCTTCCAGATCAACCCGCACTACCTCGACCCGGACCCGGCCTCCACCCACAAGGGAGAGACCCGCGAGGAGCGCCTCACCGAGTTCCTCGAGGAGAACGACGTCCCGGTGCTCGGCCTGCGCGAGGGATCCTGGCTGCGCGTGCACGAAGACCGCGCCACGATCGGCGGCGGACTCCCGGCCCGCCTCTTCACCCGCACCGCGAGTCCGCGCGAACTCACCACCGGCTCGGACGTGTCCGAACTCCTCGCCACACAACCGCATTTCGATATCCCGGCCGCCCGCCGCTGAACCCTGGGCGGGCCCTCTCCGATCAACGGCGCCTCCATGGGGCGGTCGGGCGGTCCGCCGTGACCAGCCACGACGTGCTCAGCAACCGGACTGTGCCGTCCGCCGCCTCATGGGCGCGCAGATGGTCGGTCAAGGTGCGGCGGGCGCGGGAGCGCGTGGCCGCGTCAGCCTGCTCCATCAGATGGCGGCCGGGGCCGGTGCCCAGCAGGAACTCCGCAGCGTCCTCGGCTCCGTGTCCCCAAACCCCGTACGCCTGCGCCTGGTTGATGCCGATGTCGATGAATCCGGCCCCGGCGAGCACTTCGCGGATGCGGTCGGGGGCGGCCAGGGAGAACATGCCGGGCAGTCCCGGCCGCCCGAAGTCACCGACGGGCAGGTCGTCGCGCAGCGACGCCAGCGCCGCCACCCAGCCGTTGAGCGTGGCATCGGCCGGGCAGACGAACGCCAGGCGTCCGCCGGGCCGCAGCGCCCGGCCGACGTTGTCGAAGGCCGCTACCGGGTCGGCGAAGAACATCACTCCGTAGCGGCTGATCGCCGCGTCGAACGATCCCTCCTCGAAGGGGTACACCTGGGCGTCGCCTGGGACGAAGGAGGCGTTCGCCAGGCCCTCCCCCTCCGCGCGGGCCCGAGCGTCGGCCAGCATCGGCCCGGACAGATCGAGGCCGAGCGCGCGCCCTCGGGGAGCTCTGAGCGCGGCCAGGCGCGTGGTCTGCCCGGAACCGCAGCCGAGGTCGAGTACGTGGTGGTCCCCGGTGATCCCGGCGGCGTCGAGCAGTGGCTCGTTGAAGCCCTCGTTCACGGCGTTCCAGCGGTCCTGGTGGGCAGCCCAGTGGGAACCTTCCGGGCCGTTCCATGCCTTCGCCTGCTCGGTGTTGACGACGTCCGGCACTGAAGCCTCCTGCGGTGCACGATGAATAATGGGCGCGTGCCCAAACTGTATGGGCATGTGCCCAAACTGACAATCCCCGATACCATCGACGGAGTTGCGCCCCGTGAGGGCGGCGGCACCAGGACGGAAGAGAGGCCCATGTCACCTCGCGGAGTGGCGACGCCCGACGTACGCGAGCGGCTGTTCGCGGCGGCCGAGCGCGTCGTGGAGAGGGACGGCGCCGGGGCGCTCACCAGTCGGGCCGTCACCACCGAGGCGGGCTGCGCCAAGGGGCTGCTGCACGCGCACTTCGCGGGGCTCGACGAGTTCGTCGCCGAGCTCTGCCTCGACCGGTTCGCACGGACGGCGGAGAAGGCGCAGGCTCTGTCTCAGCTCACCGGGCAGGACACGGTGGCGCGGAACCTCGACGCCGTCGCGCTCGCGCTCTTCGACTCCGCCGGCCCGTCTCTTTCCGGCCTGGCCATGAGCCGACCCGCCGCCACGCGGCGCATTCGCGAGGCCCTGGCGGGCGGGGCACCTGGCCTCACCGCGATCGAGGAGGCCATCACCGTCTATCTGACGGCCGAACAGAAGCTCGGCCGGGTGGCGGAGACCATCGCCCCGAGCACCGTGGCCCTCGCCATCGTCGGCACCGCACACCACCTCCTGATGACCAGCTGGCCGGGCACACCTGACCCACGGCCCCGCATGACGCGCCTGGTGGCCACGCTGGTGGACGGCTGAGGACTGCCGGTTGGACCTCAGCGGACCAACGGCAATGGCAACGGCAACGGCATGAAGCAGCGCCGAGCCCATGGCTCATTCGGCCTCCATCCCGGCATGCGGCGCGGTCGCGAGACTCATTCACCCTGCATCAGCGAGCAACGGAGGAAGCTCCATGCCGCACCAAGGTGGTTCCCGTGGCGAGGACCTGGCCCGCGACTACTACGAGACCAGCGACGTCGACACGTTCTACGCCCACGTCTGGGACGCGGCCCACCAAGGACAGCTGCGCTGGGGCATCTTCCACTGTCGCCGCGCCTGAGTCCTTGCCTCAGGCGGACTCCCGCACGACCAACCGTGTCGGGGTGACCACGGAGGCCAACGGAGGACTGCCCTCCCGCGACGCGGGGTCGTCCGATGTCCGCTTGAACAGCAGCCGCGCCATCAGCCGCCCCATGCTCTCGATGTCCTGGTGCACGGTGGTCAGCGGTGGCTCCGTGGCCTCGGCGATGGTCGCGAGGTCGTCGAAGCCGACGACCGCCACGTCCTCGGGTACGCGACGCCCGGAATCTCGCAGTACCCGCAGTGCACCGGAAGCCATGAGGTCCGAGGCGGCGAAGACCGCGTCCAGGTCCGGGCATCGGTCGAGGAGCTCGGCCATGGCGTCAGCGCCGCCCTGCAAGGTGAAGTCGCTCTCGGCGATCAGCTGGGGCGGAGCGTCCAGGAGTACGTCCCGGTAGCCGTCCAGGCGGTCGATCGCGGAGGCCTGGTTGAGCGGCCCGGTGATGGTCCCGACACGCCGGCGCCCCAGCGATACGAGGTGCCGGACGGCTGCCCTGGCTCCGCCGCGGTTGTCGGCATCCACGTACGTGTAGAGGTGACTGCGGTGGGCGGCACCGGCCGACGGACGACCACCGAAAACGGCGGGCAGGCCCATGTGCTCGACCATCGCGGGCAACGGGTCATCGGTGCGCAGCGAGAACAACAGGGCTCCATCGACGTGCCCGCCGCCCAGGAAATTCGCGACGCGCGGATAGTCGTCCGGCTCCTCGATGAACAACAGCACCGGCTGCGCGCCTTGTTGGACCAGTTCCTGACGGATGCCTCGCAGGTGGCAGTCGAAATACGGGTCCACGAAGAGCCGGTTCTGCGGTTCGGTGACCACAACGGCGACGGCGTTGTTCCGGCGGGTGACGAGGCTTCGGGCGGCTTGATTGGGTACGTAGCCGAGTTCGTCCACGGCCCTTCGGATGCGTTCGGCGACCGAGGCCCGCACTCTGGGCTCACCATTGATCACACGCGACACCGTGGACTTCGACACGCCTGATCGACGCGCTACGTCCTCGAGTGTGGGGCGATGTCCATTGGGCCGTTCCGTCAACACCTTCTCCGATGCGCGCAGTTCCCCGATCACCGGACACGTTAGCCGTCAACCGCTGCCGACCGCTCGCTTCCGGGCCGCCTGCTGCTGCGGGCATACGGCGCTGACCTTCTTTCCCGCGGCTGGGCACTCGTGAGAGCGGTCAGGATTGAAGAAGCGTCGGCCACCGGACCGCGGCTAGCGTGAATCTCATGACCTCCATCGATTGCATCACCCTTGAGGTGGCCGACCCCACGGCCGCCGAGCGCTTCTACGCGGACGCCTTCGGGCTGGACAAGCAGGTACGCGTGCGGGCCGTTGAGGCGGATTCGTCCGGCTTCCGCGGGTTCACGGTGTCACTCGTGGTCTCGCAGCCGTCGATCGTCGACGGCCTGATGGGCGCCGCGCTGGGCGCCGGGGCCACGGAGCTGAAGCCCGCCAAGAAGTCCTTGTGGGGCTACGGCGGCGTCGTACAGGCCCCTGACGGCACGATCTGGCAGCTCGCGAGTTCGTCGAAGAAGGACACCGGCCCCGACAGTCGGCAGATCGACGAGATCGTGCTTCTGCTGGGCGTCTCCGACATGGCAGCGACGAAGCGGTTCTACGTAGAGCGCGGTCTCAAGGTGGCGAAGAGCTTCGGCAGCAAGTACGTCGAGTTCGACGGTTCGTCGAGCCCCATCAAGTTGTCGCTGTACGGACGTCGCGGCCTGGCCAAGGTTGCCGGTGTCCCCGCGGAGGGCAGCGGGTCGCACCGGCTCACGATCGGCGGCGACGCCGGGACCTTCACCGACCCCGACGGATTCATGTGGGAGCCCTCGGCATGACGTCCCGTGGAGAGGCACGGCGCTGGTCCTCCCTGACATCCGCTCGCCTCGACGTCACAACCAGGCGACAATAGCGGGCATAGCGGCCTGAAAGGGTACACCGGCGACGGAGGGGACCGATGACGGGAGCCAAGGCGGTGCTCCGCCGCGCGTGGGGCGAGTTCGTCGGGCCGGAAGCCACGCGGACCAACCACGTGCTGACGGCGCTGACGACGGCGGCCGGTGCGGTCGCGGCGCCGGTCACAGCCAGGGCACACGGTGCGGGCGCAGGAGGCGCGGCCATCGCCTGCCTGCTGGCGGTGGACCTGGCGGGCGGCGTCTACGTCAACAACACGCGGGCCTGCGCCCGCTGGTACGAGCGCCCTGGCCAGGGCAACGCCGACCACTACTCCTTCGCCGCCCTGCACCTGCACCCGGCGGCCGTGGCACGACTCGACTCGGGGCTGCCGGGCGGGGGCGCCGACCGCCGCGTGCGCCCCGCTGCCTGGGCCGCGGCCCAATACGCGTACATGGTGGCCGCGACGGTCGTGATCCGTCGCCACCCGGCACGGCGGCGGGCGCTCGGCGTGGCCCTCACGGCGGGCGGGCTCCTGCTGGACGGTTTGCTGGGCCCGTCGCGGACAGCACCGTGGTTCGCCTGGACCTACTACCCCAAGCTGCTGATGGGCCATGCCGGAGCGGCGCTGTGGTCGGACGAGGAGCTGGCTCCGTGCTGAGGGAACCTCACCACGCCTCCGACTCGGGTGCAGACCCGTCCGGGGTCGTGGCCTTGCCCCCCTTGGCCCGTACTCGCAGCGCGAGCAGCGGGAAGAGCAGGACGGAGACCATGGCGGCGCCCACCAGGGCCGCCGCCTCCCCCTTCTCCAGGACACCCTCGTCCAGGCCGATGGTGGTGATGGCCACGACGAGCGGCAGGCAGGTCGAGGAGTACAGGGTCAGGGCCCTGCGGTCGGTGGAGTTCAGGTCGCGTGGTGCCAGCGCATGGGCCGGGAGTCCTCGTACGACGAGGAACAGGAGCAGGAAGACCGGCAACAGCAGCAGGGCGCGGCCACCGTCGAGCAGTGAGGCGAGGTCGAAGTTGATGCCGGTGACGATGAAGAACAGCGGGACGAGGAACCCGAACCCCATGGCCTCCACCTTGCCCAGAACCTCCTCGCCGCTCTCGGGGGCCGCCCCCTGGAACACGAGCCGGGTCAGCAGACCTGCCGCGAAGGCACCCAGGAGCACATCGAGGCCGAAGACGTGCGACAGGGCGAGCATGGCGACGATCAGCAGCATCACGAAACGGACGGCGAATTGTCCGCTGGTGTGCAGCGTCGTACGAATGATCTGGGCGAACCAGGGCGGGTGGGGGCGCACCGCCCAGTAGATCGCCGCCGCCGTGATGACCGCGAAGGCGGCGAGCACCGCGGTGGACACTCCCGGTTCACGGCCGCTGAGCAGCACCGCCATGGCGATGATGGGCCCGAACTCGCCGACCGCGCCGAAGGCCATCATCACGGTCCCGAAGCGGCCGCGCAGATCGCCGCTGTCGCGCAGGATCGGCAGGACGGTGCCGAGGGCGGTGCTGGTGAGCGCGGTACCGATGACCACGCTGCGGGAGAGGTCCATGCCGGTCAGTGCCAGTGCGACGGCCAGGCCCAGGGCGAGGGAGATCAGCCAGGCCCAAACGGAGCGGCGCAGGGTGTCACCGCGGATGGCCGCGAACTCGATCTCGTACCCGGCGAGAAAGATGAGCATGGACAGGCCGAGCTCCGAGAGCGTGTCGATGACCTCGTCGTGCTGCGCCCAGCCGAGGACATCGGGGCCGATGAGGATGCCTAGCAGGATCTCGAAGATGACCAGGGGGACCCGCAGCCAGCGGCGGGTTCCGTGCGCCAGCAGGGGCGCGAGCACGGCGACGGCCATGATCAGGATGAGCGTTCCCGGATGTGTCATGCCGTCCCCTCCCGCGCGTAGGTCCGTGATGCTCCGTCACGCATGGGTGATGCTCCGTCACGCATGACGGCTCAGTTCTTGGAGGAGGCGGCCGCGGCCTTGGCGTCGACGATGCCCAGGCCCAGCTTGGCGAGTTCGTCCGGGTTCTTCGCCGTGTCGCGGATGGCCTTCATGATCTGGTCCGGGGTGCGGTCCTGCTGGTGGAGGAGCGCCGCGACGGAGGAGACGTAGGGGGCGGCCATGGAGGTGCCGTCCAATGGGCCGTACCCGCTGTCGTCCTTCAGCGTCTCCCTCGTCTTGTACCTCGGAAGGGTGGACAGGATGCCGACGCCTGGCGCCGAAACTGCTTGTTGCGCACCGAAGTTGGAGAACTCCGCGGGCTTGCCGTCCTGGTCGCTCGCGCCGACGACGAGGACAGGCGTGTCGACCTTGTACGGCTGAAGCGCTGTGCCCTCGTTGCCTGCCGCGGCTACCACGACCGCGCCCTTGCCGTGGGCGTGCGTGATGGCCTTGTTGAGGACACCGCCCTTGAGGAGGCGGGCCATCAGGCCGCTCTCGCCCAGGGAGAGGTTGATGACGTCGGCCCCGTGGTCGGCGGCCCAGGTGATGCCCTTGGTGATGTCGGCGTTGTCTCCGGTGCCGGCGGCTCCGAGCACCCGCACCGGCATGATCTTGGCGCCGGGGGCGCCGCCCGCGATGCCGACCCCGTTATCGGTGTGGGCGGCCGCGATGCCCGAGACGTGGGTGCCGTGGCCGTTCATGTCCTTTGGGTCGTCGTCGCCGTCCACGAAGTCGTGGCCGTCGACGAAGCGGCCCTTGAGGTCGGGGTGGTCGAGGTCGGCGCCGGTGTCGACGACCGCGATGACCGTGTCGTCGCCCTTGGTCTCGTCCCACGCGTCGGGCGCCTTCAGCGCGTCGAGCGCCCACTGCTGGCCCCGCATCGGATCGGGCTTGCTGTCCTCGCCGCAGGCGGTGGCGAGAAGCAGGGAGGCGGCGCTTGCCGCGACGAGCCGGGTACGGGTACGAGTACGCATGGTCCGAGCGTCGGGGTGGCGGGGGCCTACCGCATGTGGGGGCGGACCGTGCGGGGGACTTACTCGGGCCAAGTGCTGTGTCGCTGGCCGAGGCGGGGGCGTCGTGGTAGCGGACCGCGCGGCTCCCGTGTGGCCCGACCGGGGCAGGCGCGCAGACGTGGCGGGGCGATCAAGACGGACTCCGGGGCAGGTCCCAGACGACTCGCTTCTCGCGGGGCCCGCGCACGAGCCCCCTGGTCTGTGCGGAGATCGCGGCGAGGGCGTTGATGGTCCAGTAAGCCAGGGGGTAGAGCGGAAGCAGCAGGCACGCGTAGGGAAGCTTCGGGTCGAGGCGGAGTTCGACCACGGTGGCCACGGCGATCTGCAGCATGGCGATGACCGCGATACCCACGCCCCAGGCCAGCATCCACTGGAACTTGGTGTCCCCGGGGAAGCGGATCCAGTGGACGACTCCGTACACGGTGGCGATCAGCATGGTGATCACCCAGACGTAGGAGAGCAGGGCTTCCGCGGCGATCGGCCACATGGCCACGTTGCGAGGGCGGAAGACCCGGCGGCCGTGGGTGCGCAGGACCTCGCCCTGTCCTCGTGCCCAGCGGGTGCGCTGCGCCCAGATGCCGCGGACGGTCTGCGGGACCTCCATCCCGACCAGGGCGTCCGGCTCGAATCCGGTGAGATGCCCGGCTTCCAGGAGCCGCCAGGTGAGTTCGATGTCCTCGGTGGCCATCTGCGCGTCGTAGCCGCCGACGGCCAGGACGGCGTCGCGGCGGAAGAGGCCGAGCACTCCCGCCACGGTGCCCACCCGTCCTGCCAGGGCGTGGGTGCGGCGCATCAACCCGATCAGGGATGCCGTCTCCAGCATCTGCATGGTGGTGATCACGCTGCCCCGGTTGGTCACGCGCGGGCTCCCGGCGATGGCCGCGTAGCGCGGGGAGCGCATCATCCGGGCAGCGAGGTAGTGCACTGCCTCGGGATGAAGGTGGGTGTCCGCGTCGGTGACAAGGACCAGGTCGTGGCGGGCGCGGCGCATGCCGCCGTTGAGCCGGTCCGCCTTGCCCAGGTTGACGCCGTCGTCGAGCACGGTGATGCGGGGGTCGTCACCCGCGGCTGCGCGGGCCGCGGCGACGGTCGCGTCAGTGGACCCGTCGTTGAGGATCAGCACCTCGAGTTCGGGATAGTCCAGCCGGCGCAGCGCCTCGATGCAGCGGGAGATCACCTGCTCCTCGTTGTAGGCGGGGACGAGGACGGTGACTCCCGGCCAGCCGCCGGGCGGTCGGACCAGGCCGCGACGCTCCTCCAGGATCCGGAAGAGGACTCCGCCCACCATCCACGCGGCGCCTGTCACCACGGGATAGAACGCGAGGAAGACAAGGAGGAGGTCAATGAGGTGCACGGCGCTCCTCCCGACGCCTCAGGGCGATGCCTCCGGCCAGGGCGACCCCGAAGACCACCCAGGAGATCGCTGTGACGAACAGTAGGCGGCGCAGGATGTAGGTGTGCCCAAGGAGCACGACGGCGATGGAGCCTGCCACGATCCAGACGAGGGCTCCGAGAAGGAATGCGACTGCCTTGCGCGCCCGGGAGGCGGGCCGCGTGGGCTCGAAACTGACGCCGGGGCGTTCCCGCCGTGCCTGCATGAGCGCACCTCCAGCCATCACCCTATGCTCGCAATTGCCCGTTTCGCCCTTTTTGGAAGGTGGCCCCATGCGCAGTGACCTCGATGCCGACACCGTCGGCCCGGTGGACGTCGCCGTGGTCGCCTTCGAAGGCAACCGGTTCAACGGCGAGATCGCGCCCGCCTTGCGTGATCTGCAGAAGGACGGAACGGTACGCATCCTCGACCTGACGTTCGTGAGGAAGGCGAGCGACGGTTCGGTCGACGTCGTCGAACTCGCCGATCCGGAAGTGGCCGAGGCGTTCCAGGAGCTCACCGACGTCCAGTTCGACCTGCTCAGCGACGAGGATCTGCGAGCCGTCGCCGACAGCCTTCCTCCGGAGTCGTCGGCCGTGGTCGTGGCCTGGGAGAACACCTGGGCCGCTCGGCTCGGTGCCGCGGTCAGGGATTCGCGGGGCGATATCCGGCTGCTGGAGCGCATCCCCAGGGACACCGTCGTCAAGGCCGTCGCCGCCCTCGGCAACTGACCACCAGAGCCACCAAGCCACCGAGCCACCAGGAAGGACGGCTCTCATGCCGCAACGATTCGGACGGCCCGGCCTGCTGGGCACCATCGCGCGCACCGCGGTGATCTCGGGCACCGCCTCCGCTGTCTCCAACCGGGTGAACCGCGGCATGGCCGAGCGGGACATGCGCCGGGAGCTGGACACCCGGGCACCGCGGCCACCGGCGCCCGCGCAAGCGCCGCCGCCGGTGGCTGCCCAGGCTCCCGCCACGGACCGCGTCTCTCAGCTCACCGCCCTCGCCGACCTCAAGGCCCAAGGGCTTCTGACGGAGGAGGAGTTCGCCGCGGAGAAGGCACGGGTCCTCGATTCCTGATCCGGCGGCTGGCTCCCCTGTCGCATCAACCTCGCAGCGCCGACAGGAAGATGCCCGGCAGCCTGCTCACCTTCGGGTCCGTCGTATAGGCCGTGAGACGTTCCATCGTCGTACGGCCGGTGCGGTTGGTGACGTAGTACGGCGGCCGGGGCGACAGGGACGGGGAGCCGGTGAACATGCCGCGCGGTGACGGCGCGAACGGCGCCCGCAGCACCGTCTTCTCGACGTCTTCCAGCATGAACGCGTTGTGCACGAAGCCGATGCCGCTTCCGATCTCCTGGCGGGTGTGGCCGGGGAAGGCACCCCAGGGGGTGTAGCCGAGCAGGAAGCCGAAGGCCGACCAGCAGTTGATGCCGAGCGTGCCGTAGCGGAGCCCGGCGACGGCGTCCTCGACGGCCGCGCGGTGGGCGTGTTCCGTCCTGGGGTGGACGAGGAGGGTGGCGCCGAGGGTGCCGGGCAGCTTGTCGTTGGCGAACTCCGTTGCCGCACGCAGAAATTGGGCCGGGTCGCCGCCCGGGAGTCGCACCACGCCCAGGGCGCTGGCGAACACCTCGACGAGGAGCATCGCGTCGTCGGGGTCGGTGATGTCCGGTACGAGGAGTCGGCAGCGGTCTTCGCCGAGCACCTCCACCTCGGGGTGGTCCTGCGTGACGGCGTGCCGACGCTCGTCGGCGCCGGGGTAGTAGTCGGCGCGGGGCGGGAGTTCGCTCAGGACGCGGCGGATCTCGGCGAGCAGGCGCTCGGTGCCGTCCCAGTGGCGGGGTACGAGCAGGATCTGGCTGGCCACGCAGTTGTGGCCGGAGTTGTTCATCTTGCTGGTGACGATGTGCTCGGCCTGGAAGCGGAAGTCCGCCGCGCTCCATGGGCCCGGCGTCACGATGCAGGGACTGACGCCGCCCAATTCGCTGGTGAACGGCTTGTCGTTGAGCGGGGTGTCCGCGCACCGCCGGTCCTCGGCCTTCGCGTCGGTGCCCCACACGATGGCGTCGTGGGTGCGGTCGCTGCCGGTGACGTGGATGCTGTCGACACCCTCGTGCGTGGTCAGATACGCGCCCTCCGCCCCGCCTCCGTCGACGAAGCGGACCCAGCCGCGCTCGACGAACTCGGTGAAGACCTTCTCGAAGTGCGGCCTGAGATAGGCGTTGACCGGGTTCATCTTGGCGATGACGACCTGGCCCTCCGCGTAGAGCTTGTGCAGGATGTCGAGCGGGGTGATGGCCGCGACGTTACCGGCGCCGAGCACCAGCGCGACGGCGGGATCGCCCGGCCGCCCCCGGTACTCCCCCGCCGCCCGGGCGAGCACCTGCTCCCGCGTCGTGCCGGGCCGTGTCCACACCTGTGCCGTGAATCCGTTGAGCAGCAGGCGGTCGGAGGCGGTGGCGGGGAAGACCTCGACGACCGTGCGGCCGTCGTGGTGGCGTACGGCCTTGGCGTCGAGCGGGCCGGACCCCGCGGCCATCCGCCGCAGCACGTGCAGGTACGCGCTCACGGTCTGGGCCAGGGCCCACGGCGCGGTCACCCAGTCCTCGGCGGCCCACTCCGATGTGGCGGCGTACCCCTTGGCGCGGGCGGCGTCGGCCACCATGGCGGGCGCGCCGTCGGCGACCCGCGGGAGCATCCGCTCCAGCAGGCCGATCCGTTCCACGAGCGAGGCCTGGGTCCAGGACTCGGCGCGGTCGCGCAGGTCACCGACGGCACGATCGAGGGGGGCGATGTCGAGAGCGGGGGCGGCTGTCATGGGTCAACTCCAGTGAACGTACGACATGTTGGTGCGGTCAGATCGGTCGGCGGCTCAGGCGGGCGATGTCCCTGGCCGGGTCGATGAGCAGGAAGGAGGCGGCGGCTCCGACGGCAAGCAGGAGGCCGGAGAGCAGGACGGCGCTCTGGTAGCCGCCGTTGCCCTGGGCGTCGACCAGGGCACCGACGACGGCAGGGGCGGCCAGACCGGCCGCGGTCACCACCGCGTTCATGACGCCGAGCGCGCCCCCGCTCCTGGCGGGCGGTGCGACTTCGGCGACGGTGGTGGCGGCGATCGTGGCGTACGAGCCGCCGAGCCCGAAGCCGAGAGCGAGCAGGACGGTCTTGGCGGTCGAGCCGTCGACGAGCGGCAGGGCAAGGCAGCAGGCGGCGCCGGCCGCGAGCAGCCAGCCGCCCGCCCAGCCACGGGCGCGGCGACTGCTGACGCCGCGCCGCATCAAGCGGCTGGTGATGCCCGCCTGACCGAGCAGTACGACGGCACCGATCGTCCACGGCGCGATGACGACGGTGCCCGCCTCGTCGGCCGAGTACCCGAGGCCGTTGCGCAGGTACGACGGCAGCCACACCAGCATCAGGGCCACGGTCCAGTAGCTGGTGAAGTAGGCGAGGGTGGCGCCGATCCAGGTGCGGGTGGCGAGGATCCGGCGGTAGGGGACGGACCTCTCCGGCGCGTTCTCCGGCGCGGTGGGCTTCCCGGACGTCTCGGCCGCGCCGTGCCGGCCGTCCGCGCCGAAGACCATCCAGGCCGCGGCCCACACCAGGCCCACCGCCGAGAGCACCCACAACGCGGCCCGCCAGCCATGGTTCTGGATGATCCACGAAAGGCCGGGCGCGGACACGATCACGCCGAGCGTGACGCCGAGCGTGATCAGCGCGCCGGGCAGGTTGCGCCGGTGGTTGGGGAACCATGCCAGCGTTGCCTGTTGGGCGACGGGGAAGGCCGGCCCCTCGGCCGCCCCGAGGAAGACCCGCGAGACGACGAGGACGGCCAGGCCGCCGCCGATCGCCGCGGGCACCTGCGCGACGGACCACAGCAGGGCCATCACCAGGAGCAGCACCTTCGGTGACACCCGGTCGGCGGCGAGACCGACGACGACCGCGGCCACGGAGAAGAGCAGGAAGAACGCGCTGCTGGCGAGCCCGAACTGGGTGGCGCTCAGCTGCAGATCGGCGCGGATCTCGTCGGCGGCCAGGCCGAGGACGGACTTGTCCGCGAAGTTGACCATCATGAAGACCACGAGCAGCGCGGTCACCGTCCAGGCGCGGACGTCGCTGCTGCCGGTGGCCTTGATGGTCCCGGTGGAATGCTGAGGAACAGGCGGTGCCGCGGTCATCGGAGCTCCCGGGGAATCAGGTGGTCAGGAAAGCGGGACTCCGGCGATGGCGATGCGCTCCATCACCCGGCGCTGCGGGAAGTAGTCGTTGACCGCGTAGTGCTGGACGGCGATGTTGTCCCAGATCGCGACCGAGTCGGGCTCCCAGTGGAAGCGGATCTGGAACTCGGGGATGCGCGCCTGGAGCACCAGGATGTCGAGCAGTTCGCGGCTCTCGGCGTCGGACACGCCCTTGATGCAGCGGGTGAACGGCTCGTTGACGTACAGGGTCCTGCGGCCGCTGCGCGGGTGGCGCACCACGACCGGGTGCTCGACCTGCGGCCAGCTCGTGCGGAAGGCGGCCTTCTGCTCGTCGTTCATCAGCGCGCCCCAGCTGGCCTCCCAGTCGTGGACGGCCACCAGGCTCTCGATGCGCTCCTTGAGGTCCTCGGGCAGGTTGTCGTACGCGGCGGCCATGTCGGCCCACATGGTGTCGCCGCCGGCGGCGGGCACTTCCACTGCGCGCAACACGGCGCCGAGGGACGGATTGGCCATGAACGAGTGGTCGCTGTGCCAGATGTTCTTGTTGCCCGCGGCCTTGGCGTCCTTGGCGAGCCGGGAGACGCCGGCCGTGTCGGTCTTGGCGAAGAACGGGTTGGGTTCCGGCGAGCCCCAGATGCCGGACAGCGCGAGTTGGTGCTCGGCGGTGAAGCCGGTCTGCCCGCGGAAGAAGATCACCTTCCATTCCAGGAGCACCTGCCGCAGTTCCTCGGCGAGGTCATCGCGGATCGGCCGTGTCAGATCGACGCCGCCGAGGACGGCGCCGAAGTGCGGGGTGAGCGGGGCGATGTCGAGCAGCTCGTACGTGGACTGCTCGGCGCCGGGAGCGAGGCGGTCCAGGGTCCTGCGCCCGTAGTGCATCAGGGGCTTGTCCAGTACCGGCTTGGGGTCGGCCACGGGGGCCGTCGCGACGTCGCGCATGGGGGTCCTCCCAACATCGAACTCTTATTACGTAACCGGCAGTATCGATATTGAGGTGTGGCAGGGCAAGGGGTTGGGGCGAGTTGATTTCGCGGATGTCCCAGGAGGCACGGCCCCGCCTCGCGGGCACGCCGGACAGCGCGCCGGCACCGCAATTCACCAGGCGCGCAAAGGATGTGGCGTTATGTCCGCCCCAGGTGTCAGGGGCCGGCGGCGACCGCCCTGCCGATCAGGTCGGTCACCGACTCCACAAGCCCTTCGTCCGGCATCCGCTGCTCGGCGACCAGCCGGAAGACCAGCGAAGAGGCGACAAGCGTCGCGGCCGCTGCCAGATCGGCGTCGGGCCGTACGTCGCCGCGCGCCGCCCCCCGCTCCAGTACGTGCCGTGTCTCGCTCATCACCCGTGCCGAGTACGCGCGAAACGCCTCGCGCACCGCACCCTCCTCCCCTGTCGCGCCGATCACTCCGGCGAGGAGACGGTCGATGCCGGGCTGCCGGTATGCCTCCATCCGCGCCGTGAGGACCGCATGGAGCTCGGCCCGGAAATCTCCCATGTCGGGCACGGCCAGCGGACCGATCCGCGACTCGGCGGCGGCGATGAAGAGATCCTGTTTGGTGGGCCAACGCCGGTAGATGGCCGGCTTGCTCACGGCTGCACGGGCCGCGACGGCGTCCATGGTCAGCGCCCCCATGCCGCTCTCCGCCACCAGTTCGACGACGGCGTCCAACACGGCCCCGGTGACCCGCTCCTCGCGCGGCCGCCCCCGCCCCCTGCGCGCATGCTGCACCTGCTCATCGCCCATGCCCAGACCCTACGCGGGCAGCACGCGCCGGTGCCCGAGTGGTGGCCGCCACGCTGCTCAGCTGCGCGCCGCCTCCTTCACCGTGCAAGTGTCCGTGTCCGACGGGCACCAATGCGTCCGGCCGCCCACGAGATGGAGTTCGAGGTCCGCGTCCGCCATGCCGTGGCGGTCGAGGGCGGCGCGCAGCGCGGTGGGCGCGGGCTGGGGCGGCAGGCCGAGGACACCGATGACGACGATGCCGTTGCGGGCCTCGACCGACGCGATCTGCCACTTGCCGGTGGCCGCCCACCGCTCGGCGACCGGCCTGGCATCGGCGGCGAGCACCCGGTCCCGGGCGACGGTGATCGTGCCGGTGGTGAGCGGCACCGCGATCAGCAGGACCACCACGGCCACCGCGACCAGGGTCCGGCCGTGGAACTCGCCTACGCGCAGGCCCGATTCCTGGGCCGCGCCCCGGATTCCGTACGCCAGGAACACGATGGTCCCGGTGGCCACGATGGCGGCCACATTGGTCGCGAACAGCAGCGCTGACTCACTGGCGTCGTGATAGCGGCCGACCGTGACGAGCAGCCCGGTCACGGCCAGCGGCGGCACGAGGGAGATGGCGATCGCGACGCCGGGCAGAGTGTCGGAGATGTCGGCGCGGACGAGGGCGAAGGCACCGACCGTGCCGGTGGCCAGGGCCGCCAGCAGGTCGATGAGACGCGGGCTGATCCGCGAGGACACCTGGCTGTTGGAGGCGAAGCCGTCCGGTGGGGCGGCGATCCAGCCGAGCAGCATCCCGATCGCCACCACGGCGAGGGCGCCGCCGAGCACCAGCAGGGCGCACCGCACCACCTGCGACCGGTCGGCGAGGACCAGAGCCAGCGCGCTGCCCAGGATCGGCGTCATCAGCGGCGCGACGATCATCGCGCCGATGACGGTCGCGGTGGAGTCGCCCACGACGCCCGCGCTCGCGATGACCGCGGCCAGGACGAGGAGGCCCCAGAACCGCGTCGAACTCGGGCTGCGGAGCGAGCGCTCGATGAACAGGGTGTCGGTCATCCGACGGACCGCGACCGCGTCTGCTGATGCCATGCCCGGTGTCCCCTCAGGCGGTGCCGCCGGCCACCGGCCGGCCGCCGTCGTGCCGCTTTCCGCCCAGGAACTCCACGACCGCCAGCAGGAGCAGCAGGCACAGCGCGATCCCGACGACGACCCAGCCCGTCGGGTAGGACCACAGCAGATAGACGACGAGCGCCGCGGCCACCAGCACCCAGGTGATCCAGGTGCGGTAGCGGCGGACGAAGGGAGCGACCGGGCCAAGACGCATCCCGGCGTGGTCCGCGGTGGACCGCATGGCCCCGATGCCCGACGTCCACAGACCGCGCACCAGCCTGGCGCGCCGGCCCCCGCCGGTGAGCCAGGCCGCCAGGGCGACCACCACACCGAGCGCCACGACCATGCGGACCGTGGTGAACAGGAAGTGGGTCATGGTGTCGTACACCGCCCCAGCCGCGTCCTGCGAGACGTTCGCGGGCAGCCGGTCGAGGTAGAGCACCCGGAAGACGCGCAGCCCGATCCCGAGCAGCCCGGTGGCCACGGCGACGGCCAGCGCCGCGGTGACCAGAGTCCTTCGCTTGCGTACGGAGAGCAGGACACCGGCGGCGACGAGCACCAGGGCAATGACGGGGAGCCAGTTCCCGGCCAGTTGCAGCAGCCGCACATACGTCTTGGCCTTGCCGATCTCCTCCGACCTGACGAGGGTGAAGTCGGTGTGGACCTCGGGGATCCTGCCCGCAACCGTCATTCCCTCGTCGACGAGGCGCTCCTTGACGCGGTCGACGAGCGGCGCCAGATCGAGGGTGACCGTGTCTCCCTCCAGCTTCACCGCGCCCCCTCCGCTTCCGGTCAACGCCTTGTCGAGTGAGCTGTGGGCCTGCCGGTTGACCTGCTTCCAGATGTTCAGAAACGCCTGCGACCCGGCCACGGCACGCGCCTTGTCGTGCACGAAGCTGCGCACGGCGCCCTCCAGGGAGCCGCCCAGCTTGCCCAGGGCCTTCTCCAGGCGGGGCCGGTCGGCGGCGGGGGCGTCGGACAGGAGCGTCGCCAGGTCGATGCGGGTCATCAGCGCGTCCGTGGCACGGTCGGCGACGGCGTCCTGCACATCGGGGTCGGAGGCGAGCGGGCCGATCGTGTCGACGTAGCGGTCCGTGTCGCCGACCGTGTCGGCCGCCCAGGAGGCGACGACGGCCAGCGGCGCGAGCACACATCCGATCACGATGAGCACCGCCGCAAGGAACGACCGGCCCCGGTGCCGGCGGCCGCCCTTGGCGCGCTCGGACTCCAGTACCGCCACCCGGCCGCGCAGGTCCCGGAGTTCGGCCTGCTCGTCCGCGCTGACCGGCGCCTTGTCGTCTGCCACCGTTGCCTCCTGGTCCGGGTCGGGCGACACACCGGCGACGCCGCGGACCGCGACAGGGATGAGGACGCCGTTGCGCATGGAGCCGCACCGGTCCGTTCTCGGACGGCGCTCTGCCATCACTCTCACCGCAGACCGGTTCAGCCGCCATGCGAATCACTGCGCATGAATGGGCTCCGGGCCCTCTCGGGATTCGCTGGAAATGCGGGGCGAAGAAGCACGGGAGATACTGCTCGGCACGATCCGTGCCATCTGAAAAGAGGGACGCCATGGACGACTACCCGCTTCTCGACGTCTTCCTGACAATGCTGTACTTCTTCCTGTGGATCGTGTGGTTCTTCCTGCTGTTCCGCGTCGTCATGGACATCTTCCGCGACGACGATCTGAGCGGCTGGACCAAGGCGGCATGGCTCGTCTTCTGCATCGTCCTGCCGTACCTCGGAGTGCTCGTCTACGTCATCGCGCGAGGTCGCGGGATGGGTCGGCGTGACGTGAAGCAGGCGAAGGAGTCGGAAGCGGCGTTCCAGGAGTACGTCCGCAAGGCCGCGGCAAGCGCGAACACCGGGACGAGCGGGACAGACGAACTCGCGAAGCTCTCCGAACTGCGCGCGTCCGGTGCGCTCACCGACGAGGAATTCCAAAAGGCGAAGACCAAGCTGCTCGCCTAAGGGTCGCAGTCCGTGTGGCAGCGTTGAGAGTTGGGCCTTAGTTTCCCCATATGACAAATATTGTCGCTGTCGAGATTCACTGAGTCGCCGTGGGCGTACTCAAGGATCACCCCGAACTCGTCCTTTTCGCGAGCCTCGCGCTCGGCTACCTCGTCGGGAAACTGCGTGTGGGGCCGCTGACCCTGGGCGGCATCTGCGGAACGCTGATCGTCTCGCTGCTCCTCGGCGCCTGGACCAAAGCCGAAGTCTCCGACGACGTGAAGACCGTCTTCTTCGCCCTGTTCATCTTCGCCCTCGGCTACATGGCCGGGCCGCAGTTCTTCCGCAACCTCAACAGGAAGAGCCTGCGGTTCTTCGTGCTCTGCGGCATCGAGCTGGTCAGTGTCCTCGGCCTCGCCCTGGGCATCGCCAAGTGGTTCGACCTGGACGTCGGCACCGCATCGGGCATCCTGGCAGGCGCCGCCACCGAGTCGGCCGTGGTCGGCACGGCCACCGAGTCGATCGGCAAGCTCAGTGGCCTGAGCGCCGACCAGATCTCCGAGTACCAGGGCAACGTCGCGACCGCGTACACGGTCTGCTACCTGTTCGGCCTGATCACGATCGTGCTCTACACGAGCCAGATCATGCCGATGCTGCTGCGCGTCAACCTCCGGGACTCGGCCCGCGAACTGTGGGAGCGCACGCGCAGCAGCGGCAGCCTCGAGGCGGACGAACGGCCCGCCCTGCCGGGCATGGTGGGCCGCACGTATCTGGTGACAGCAGCCGACGGGCGGACCGTCGCGGACCTGGAGTCCCAATTCGACGAGCGGGTCACCCTGGAGTCCGTCAAACGCGGCAGCAAGGTACTCACGCCCTCCCCTGATCTGGAGCTGACCCTCTCCGACCTGGTGCTCGTGGTGGGACGGCGGGCGAACACCATCGAGGCGGGGCGGCTCATCGGACCGGAGACACCGGGCGTGCCCGGTCTTGACTCACCGCTCGCCACCAAGCAGGTGTCGATCACCCGGAAGTCCGACGACGGCAAGACGATCGACCAGCTCCAGCGGGAGAACCCCGAGTTCCTCACGGACGGCGTCTACGTCACCGACCTCACGCGCGCCGACACGGACATGCCCGCCAACGGCGACACGGTCGTGCACCGCGGCGACGTCCTCACCCTGGTGGGCGCCCGCTCGGGCCTGAGCAAGCTGGTGACGAGGCTGGGGTCGGTCGTCAAGAACGACGCGACCGACTTCATCTACCTCGGGCTCGGCATCGCGGCCGGTTCACTGCTCGGACAGGTCGTCGTCAAGTTCGGCGACGTCCCGCTGTCGCTCGGGACCGGAGGCGGCTGTCTGATCTCGGGGCTGCTGTTCGGCTGGTTCCGCTCGCGCAGCCAGACGTTCGGCGCGTTCCCGCCGCAGGCCGCCTCGACCATCAAGGACATGGGCCTCGCGGTCTTCATCGCCTGTACGGGGCTCGTGTCGGGGCCGCAGGCGTGGCCGCTGCTCAAGGAGTACGGGGCCCTGCTGCCGTTCGCCGGCATCGCCATGGTGCTGGTGCCCGCGACGATCTCGCTGATCGTGGGCCGCAAGCTGCTGAAGATCGAGCCCCCGCTGCTGATCGGTGCCATCGCGGGCCAGCAGTGCTCCACCCCGGCGATCACCGCGGTCACCCAGGTGGCGCAGTCATCGGTGCCGATGCTCGGATACACGATCACCTACGCCCTGTCGAACTTCCTTCTCCCGCTGACCGGCCCGGTGCTCGTCGGTGTACTGGGCAACTGAGGGAGTTACTCGTGATCGACTTCCTGAATCGGAACATCTTCCAGCCCCATCCGGAGCTGCTGGTGTTCCTGACCGTCGCCCTGGGCTTCCTCGTCGGGAAGCTGCGCTACAGAGCCATCGCGCTGGGCGCGGTCACCGGCTGCCTGGTGGCGGGCCTCGTGCTCGGCGCGCAGTTCAAGGTGACCATCGACGGGACCGTGAAGAACTTGTTCTTCACCATGTTCCTGTTCGCACTCGGCTACAAGGTCGGCCCGCAGTTCTTCCGCGGTCTGAAGAAGGATGGCCTGCCGCAGGTGGTCAACGCGGTCATCGTCTGTGCCACGGGCCTACTGGTGTGCTGGGGCTTCGCGGCCCTGCTCGGCTACGGTCCGGGGCTCAGCGCCGGGCTGCTCGGCGGGGCCCTCACCCAGTCCGCGGTGATCGGTGTCGCGCAGGACGCCATCGACAACCTGCCGGGCCTGTCGTCCGGGCAGGTCAAGACCGAGGAGAACCTCGTCGCGGTCGGGTACGCGGTGACGTATCCGCTCGGCACGATCCTGTGCGCGATGCTGCTCGCCAACGTCCTGCCGAAGCTGTACCGCAAGGACCTCGCCGCCGAATCGGCCGCTCTGGCAGCCGAGTTGGACGCGCCCGAGGACGACCCCGACCTGCACGAGGGCTACTACGAAGTCGTGCTGCGCGCCTACACCATCCAGCGCCCGGACATCGTCGGCCGCACCATCGACGACTTCGAGCAGCAGCAACAGCAGCTCGGCCACCGGATCTACATCACGCGCGTACGCCGTGCCGGCCGGATCCTCGACCACGACCAGCGCACGGTGCTGCGCGAGGGCGACGTCATCGCGCTGAGCGCGTTGCGCGGCTCCCTCGTCGACTACGACGCCCGGACCCACATCGGCGGCGAGACCGACGACGTGGAGCTGCTCGGCTACCAGACGGAAACCCTGCACGTAGTGGCCTCGGAGAAGGCCCAACTCGGCAGAAGCATCGCCGAGTTGCGCAAGGCGCCGTTCATGGTCGGCGTCTACGTCGACAAGCTCTACCGCTCCGGCGCCGAGTTCCCCTACCGGCTCTCCACGAAGATCGAGCGCGGCGACACCCTGATCCTGACCGGCCCCAAGCGGCTCGTCGACCCGGCGGGCAGGGAGCTCGGCAAGCCGGTGCCGACATCGTTCGCGACCGACATGATCTGGGTGGGGATCGGCATCTTCCTCGGCGGTTGCGTCGGCATCCCGGCGCTCACCGCGGGCGGCGTGCCGATCTCGCTGTCCACGTCCGGCGGCGCGCTCATCATGGGCCTGGTCTTCGGCTGGATCCGTGGCAGGTACCCGACGTTCGGCAATGTCCCGCCCGGCGCCCAGTGGTTCATGGACACGCTCGGCCTGTGCCTGTTCGTCGCGGTCGTCGGTATCAACGCGGGCCCGAGCTTCACCTCCGGCCTGTCGACGGCGGGCTGGGGCCTGCTGGTCTTCGGCGCGGTGGCCACCGTGATCCCACTGATCGTCGGCTTCCTGTTCGGCCACTACGTCCAGAAGATCCGCTTCCCGATCCTGATGGGAGTCCTGGCGGGCGGCCAGACCACCACGGCCGCCATCGGCGCGATCAACGAGCAGTCCAAGTCCCAGGTGCCGACGCTCGGTTACACGATCCCGTACGCCGTCGGAAACGTGCTGCTGACCATTTGGGGCGCCGTGATCGTCCTCCTCCACCACTGAGCCACTCCGCCACCGCGCAAGCCGCGAGCCCGTAAGGAAGAACCATGCCCAAGACGCCCCTCACCCGCGAGCAGATCAAGCACTACGCCCAGCTCTCTCCCTTCGAGCTCAAGAACGTCTTCATCGACCTCGCCAAGGACGTGCAGGCGGACAAGCCTGGCCAGAAGGGCACGTCCAGCGTCCAGATGCTCAACGCGGGCCGCGGCAACCCCAACTGGGTCGCCACGGGGCCCCGCGAGGCGTTCCACGCCCTCGGCCACTTCGCGCTCGCCGAGTCGCGGCGCGTGTGGACGGCCGACAACCTGGGCGGCATGCCGGAGAAGGAGGGCGCCCACGAACGCTTCGACACGTTCGTCCGCACCCACCCCGACCTGCCCGGCATCGAACTGCTCGCCCAGTGCGTCCAACTCGGCGTCCAGCGCTTCGGGTTCGACAAGGACACCTTCGTGCACGAGCTCGCCGACAGCTCCATCGGTGACAACTACCCGGTGCCGGACCGGATCCTGGCGCACGTGCAGGAAATCGTCCGTGGCTACATCGCGGACGAGATGTTCGACAAGAAGCCACCCGCCGGTGACATCTCGTACTTCGCGACCGAGGGCGGCACCGCCGCCATGTGCTACATCTTCGACTCGCTCATGAAGAACGGGATCCTGCACAAGGGCGACAAGATCGCGCTCATGGTCCCGGTCTTCACCCCGTACATCGAGATCCCCGAACTCGACACGTACGAGTTCGACGTGACGTACGTGGAAGCCAGCATGTTCGCCGAGACCGGCGTGCGCGAGTGGCGCTACCCGGAGGAGGAGGTCGCCAAGCTCGCGGACCCGGAGATCAAGCTGGTCTGCCTGGTCAACCCCTCCAACCCGCCGTCCCTGGCGCTGTCACAGCGCGTCACGAACCAGATCAAGGACATCGTCGCGAAAGAGAACCCGAACCTGCTCATCGTCACCGACGACGTGTACGGGACGTTCGTGCCGGGCTTCCGCTCCATCGCCGCCGATCTGCCGCGCAACACCCTGCTCGTGTACTCCTACTCGAAGCACTACGGCTGCACCGGCTGGCGGCTCGGTGTCATCGGACTGCACGACGACAACGTCATCGACGAGACGCTCGCCAAGCTGCCGGCAGCGGACAAGGAGCGTCTGAACAAGCGGTACGGAACGCTGACACTGGAGCCGGAGAAGATCAGGTTCATCGACCGGCTGGTCGCCGACTCCCGGCAAGTGGCCCTCAACCACACGGCGGGCCTCTCGCTCCCTCAGCAGGTGATGCTCGCCCTGTTCTCCCTCTTCGACATGCTGGAGGAGGGCCAGGCGTACAAGCTGCGGATCCGCGCGATCGTGCGGCAGCGCCTCGAACTCCTCCTGGAGGGCTCGCAGATGAAGGTCGCCGACGATCCGCAGCGGGCCGGGTACTACATCGAGCTGGATCTCCTCGCACAGGCACAGCTGGAGCACGGCGAGGAGTTCGCGGCGTACCTGCAGAAGACCTACGAGCCGGTCGACGCGCTCTTCCGACTGGCCCAGCAGACGGGCGTGGTGCTCCTGAACGGCGGCGGCTTCGAGGGCCCCGAGTGGTCGGTGCGCGTATCGCTGGCCAACCTCGACGACCTGGACTACCTGAAGATCGGCCACCATCTGCGGGAGATCTTCAACGACTACGCGGCGGAATGGCGGACGTCGGTGGCGTAGAGACCGGGAAGGGGCACCCACTCCGGCACCCACTCCCCTGCCCGTAAGCTGACAGCATGCGGATGCGACCCACGCTGACCTGGGAGCCCACCGGCGACCTGCCCCCGGCCTCGACCGATCTGAGCACCGTCGTCGAGGCCGTCCGGCAGGGCGGTGTCGCCGTACTGAGCGGTGCGGGCCTCTCCACCGAGTCGGGCATCCCGGACTACCGCGGGGAGCACGGGTCCCTGCGCCGACGGCACATTCCCATGACGTTTCAGGACTTCACGGGCGGTGAGCAGGCGCGGCAGCGCTACTGGGCCCGCAGCCACCTGGGGTGGCGGGCGATGACCCGGGCCCGCCCGAACGCCGGCCACCGGGCCGTGGCGGCGCTGACCGACGCGGGCCTGGTCACCGGCGTGATCACACAGAACGTCGACGGACTGCAGCAGTCCGCGGGGGTACGCGACGTCGTGGAACTCCATGGCCGTCTGAGCCGTGTCGTCTGCCTCAGCTGTGGTCACCTCAGCACCCGCACAGACCTTGATCACCGGTTGCGGGAGGCCAACCCGCAGTTCGAGGCCATCGCCGCGCGCCATCGTGCCGCGCGGGTCAATCCGGACGGTGACGTGGAACTGCCCGAGGAGGCGGTCCGGGCGTTCAACACCGTGGCGTGTACGGCGTGCGGAGTGGGAGTGCTCAAGCCCGATGTCGTCTTCTTCGGCGAGAACGTCCCTCCCGAGCGGGTGGCGGCCTGCCGGCTCCTCGTCGAGGAGGCGACCACCCTGCTCGTGCTCGGCTCGTCCCTGACCGTCATGTCGGGGCTGCGTTTCGTGCGCCATGCGTCACAGTCCGGCGTCCCGGTCCTGATCATCAACCAGGGCCCGACGCGAGGCGACCGCTGGGCCACCCACCGCATCGAACTGCCCCTCGGCCAGGCCCTGTCCGACGTGGTGGCCGAGGTGTGCGCCTGATTCCCCTGCTCCATCTCACGCGTTTCCTGCGGTCTCGCATGGTGGTCGCACCCTGGACCCCGGCACTGGTCAGTATGTTTACATGCGCGTAACACCGGCGTCTGCCGTGCCAGAAAGGGCTCCCTTGACCACGCGATCCGAGACGAAGACCACGCTCACGCAGTTGCTCACCGAGATCGAGCACCGCAACCCGGCTCAGCCGGAATTCCTCCAGGCCGTCCACGAGGTCCTGGAGACGCTGGCGCCGGTCATCGCCGCCCGCCCCGAGTACGCAGAGGCCGGACTCATAGAGCGGCTGTGCGAGCCCGAGCGGCAGGTCCTGTTCCGGGTGCCGTGGCAGGACGACCGCGGGCGCGTCCACGTCAACCGCGGTTTCCGGGTGGAGTTCAACAGCGCGCTGGGCCCGTACAAGGGCGGCCTGCGCTTCCACCCGTCGGTCAATCTCGGCGTCATCAAGTTCCTGGGCTTCGAGCAGATCTTCAAGAACGCGCTGACCGGCCTCGGCATCGGCGGCGGCAAGGGCGGCAGCGACTTCCAGCCACACGGCCGCAGCGACGCGGAGGTCATGCGCTTCTGCCAGTCGTTCATGACGGAGCTCTACCGGCACATCGGCGAGCACACGGACGTGCCCGCGGGTGACATCGGGGTCGGCGGCCGGGAGATCGGCTACCTGTTCGGCCAGTACCGGCGCATCACCAACCGCTGGGAGGCGGGCGTACTGACCGGCAAGGGCCAGGGCTGGGGCGGCTCACTGATCCGTCCGGAGGCCACGGGGTACGGCAATGTCCTCTTCGCGGCGGCGATGCTGCGCCAGCGCGGGGAGGACCTGGAAGGCCGCACGGCGGTGGTCTCCGGCTCCGGCAACGTCGCGATCTACACCATCGAGAAGCTGGCCGCCCTCGGCGCCAACGCCGTGACCTGCTCGGACTCCTCCGGTTACGTGGTCGACGAGAAGGGCATCGACCTCGGCCTCCTCAAGCAGATCAAGGAGGTCGAGCGCGGCCGCGTCGACGCGTATGCCGAACGCCGGGGCGCCTCGGCCCGCTTCGTGCCGGGCGGCCGGGTCTGGGAAGTCCCGGCCGACATCGCGCTGCCCTCGGCCACACAGAACGAGCTGGACGGCACCGACGCCGCCACGCTGATCAGCAACGGCGTGAAGGTGGTCTCGGAGGGTGCCAACATGCCGGCGACCCCCGACGCGGTGCGCCTGTTCCAGCAGGCGGGTGTCGCGTTCGGGCCCGGCAAGGCGGCGAACGCGGGCGGCGTCGCGGTCAGTGCCCTGGAGATGGCCCAGAACCACGCCCGCACTTCGTGGACGGCAGCACGGGTCGAGGAAGAACTGACCCACATCATGAACGACATCCACACCACCTGCCACGAAACCGCCGAACGCTACGGCACCCCCGGCAATTACGTGACGGGCGCGAACATCGCGGGCTTCGAGCGGGTGGCGGACGCGATGCTGGCCCAGGGCGTCATCTGACGATGTGCCTCGTGCCCGTCGTATTCGGCGTGCTCGGCGTGCTCGGCCAGCCCAAGGTGCGGGCCCGTTCGAGCACTTCCGCGGTCGCCTTGGCCACGGAGCCGGTGTCGAACGGAGGTTGAGGGTCGTACTCGGTGTAGAGCTGGAAGCGGGCTCCAGCGTGCCGGTCGGACCTCACCAGAGGCTTCGCATCGCGCCCCTCCCCCGCCGCCGCCCGTGACGGCGGCGGGAGCCGGGTGTGCGTGCGGCCCTGGGCTCAGGTACCGCAGTTTCCTGTCGTGGGCTCGCCCGCGAAGCGGCGGCCGAGCCACTCAAGTGCCGGGCCGTTTCCCTGAATTGCCGTCCCCACGTGGGACTGGCCGGGGAAGGACTGCCACTCCACCGCATTGCCCTTCTTGCACCAGTCGGCCCGCAGCTTCTGGCCTACCGCGTAGGGGATCGTCTCGTCCGCGTCCCCGTGGTACAGGAACGTCGGTGCCGACGTCCGCTTGGTCCCGATCAGTTGCTTGGCGATGGCACGCTGCCAGTTCGGCCGGTCCAGCGGGTTGGACGTGGTGACGTCCTCGATCGTCTTGCCGCGCCCTGCCTCCAGGACCGTGCCGACGCACTCCTTCCGCACCACTTCGGCGAGCTTTCGGCCTTCCTTGTTGAGGTACTTGTTGAGCGCCAGGGCAGGGTTGGCGGCGTTCTGGCCGACGGCGGACATCAGCAGATAGCCGGCGCTGTCCCCGCCCTCCAGCGACTCGGCGACCTTGGCGAGATCGGCGGGGACGCCGCCGCTCGCCGTGCCCTTGACCTTCAGCGCGGGAGCGTAGGTCGCGGCCATCTCGGCGGCCTTCGCGCTGGCACCGCCGCCCTGGGAGTAGCCCATGATCCCGACGGGTGCGTCGGCGGAGACACCGTACTTCGCCGCTTCCGGGTGCCGTTGGGCCGCACGTGCCGCGTCGAGGACGGCGCTGCCCTGCGCCTTGGCGACCATGTAGGTGTGATCACCGGGGGTGCCGAGGCCTTCGTAGTCGGTGACCACGACGGCGTAGCCACGCACCAGCGCGGCGTTGACGAGCGGCGCCTCGGCCGTCGTGCCGCCCGGGAATCCGGCGGACGGCGCGCACTTGTCGCCGAGGCCGACCGTGCCGACGGCGTACGTGATCAGGGGGCGGGGGGTGGCTCTGCCGTCATCGGGAACGATCACGGTGCCGGAGACCGTGTTGGGCCGTCCGTCGGCGGAGGTCGACCGGTAGGTGATCTTCCAGGCCTTGGTGGGGGTGGGTACGCCCGGGGTGTACTGGAACGAGGACGGCTCCGAGCTGATGATTTTGCCAGGGTCGGTCTTCTTGCCCGGCTTCTTCTTCCCCGGGCTCTCCTTTGCCTGGCCCGGGTGGTGATTGCCCTTTCCGGCGGCCGGCGCCGCGGAGTGGGCCGAGGGGGTTTCCTCTGGGGCGCCTCCCGGCGCGTTCGCGCTCTGCGCGGCGGCGGACCCGGGGAGCCCGAGCACCGCCACCGCGAGGACGGTACCCGCGGCAACCGGTCGTCTGCGTAAGGCTGACATCATGCAGCTCTCCCAACTCTCCTGTGGGCAGGGGGGGTGAGCAGCACCGTACTGACCCGTCAGTAATAGGGCCATAGACGTGCAGGGACAGAGCCGAGGCCGACCACGCGTCGGCGACTGCCTCGAAGTCGCCTTTGCCACGCGTCAGTTCGTCCGGTTGGCCGTACGGGACGGTGCTGAGCGCGCGCTCGTGCCGATCAGGGTCGCGCTGTGCAAGCAGTCGGGATGATTGGCGATATGGCGTCTCCCGCAAGTTCGCCGAGGGGACGCGGGCGACGGGCATCTGCGAACGCACGCGCGGTCATCCTGGCCCGCCGCAACCGCTGCTCCTACCAGGAACCGCCGCCTCCCCCTCCGTCACCGCCGCCTGTTCCGCCGCCCCCGCCACTGCCGCTGTCGGAGGAGCCGCCTCCGCCTGACGACGCACCTCCGCCGCCCCCTCCCGATGACGGGCTGGACGCAGTGCGGTCAGCGACACCGGTCATCGTGGGGGCGTACAGGTGCAGGCGATGCTGATGGCCGGCGTCAGCTGTGGTGACTGCGGCCGCCGAGCCCCGGGCGGACCGTTCGGCCGCCGCCGTCCAGCCCGCGGTTTCGCCCAGCGCGACGGACCACGCCGTATACGTATCCGTGTCCCGTGGGGCGGGAAGCCGACCGTCCGGATCGGCGAGGTAGCGGCGGAACGCCTCGGTCTGCAGCCACAGTTGGGCGCCGCGCAGGGTGCGTCGCCGCAGCTCCCAGCCGCGGAGCAGCAGAGTCGCTCCGGCTGCGGCCACCGCGGCACCCACCAGCACAGGGGTGCGCGAGGCCGCATTCGGGTCACTCAGACCCACCGCACCGACACACAGCACCGTCACACCGACGGCCACGGCGATCCCGCCGATCACCAAGGCGGTCAGCCACAGCGTGTGCGCATACGGCACCCACAGGCCGTCGCCGCCGCTGCGGTGCCAGGCCCGCAGTCGTTCGCCGAGCAGCCGCCAGCCCGCGGCGAAGCCTTTGCGGTACTGACCGAGACGGATCCTGTTGCGGCTCTTGAAGATGGCCCGCAGGACCTCGCCCGTCAGAGCGTCAGCGTCACGCTCCGGCGCCCGGTCGGGCAGACCGATCTGCGGCTTCCTCTTCTTCCCCGACAGCTCCAGGTGCCCGGTGGCGACGGCGTTCATGAGTACGGCCGTCCGGTGCTCGGCACGCACCCGGCCCGCGAGGAGGATGCCGCCCTGTGCCGGGGTCAGCCCCTCGGGCGGTGTCGGCGAGGGCTCCAGGGCTGCGGCGAGCCGACCACGGTCACGGCGACGCAGTCGGCCGTCGGCCGACTTCACCCGATCACGGCCGACGACCCGGATCAGTCCTGTGGTCAGCAGCCCCGCAGCGAGCGCGGCACCGGTGGCGATGGCCCAGCCGAACCAGATCGAGTCGCCGTCCGGCGCGGCCATGAAGGTCTTCGACTGCTGCGGCAGCTTCACAGGTCCGCTCGCGAGAGCCTGGCCCTTCCCCGCGTAGACGGTCATGCCCTGACCGGCCTCCAGACCCTCGGCTGCCGCGTCGACACGACCGTCCGAGGGCTGGTCGATGCGCTCACACGGACTGTCGTCGCCTGGATCGCCCCACACGCAGCGCGGCTGCGTCAGCCCGTGCGGCGCGGTGAGGTGTGCCTCGGCTCGTCCGATCGGCACATCCCAGTCGTTGCCGACGGCGTCCCAGCTGAAGCCGTCCTCCTCGACGACACCGGGCAGCGTGTACGTGATCTCGTACCGGTGCCGCCCCGTCACCGTGTCCCCCGGGTCCCCGACGACGACCCTCGTCCCGTCAGGAACGTTGGTGGCGCGGAAATCCACCGGCCGGCCGTCCATCGTGGCCCGGACATCCGTCGGCCCACCGGCCTCGGTGCCGGTCACCTTGCGCCAGATCCCGTGCCGCTCCTCGCCCGCGAAGTCGTAGTCGATCGTCTCGGTCACCCGCAGGCCGTCGTCGTCCTGGACCTCCGCCTCTGCCCGCAACGTGTGGATCCGCTCCCCCGGACCGCCCAACCACGCGGTGAGCAGCGCCGCGAGACCCAGCACCGCGACCACACCGAGCAGCAGCAGAGAATCCCGCCGCCTGCGCTCCCTCATCAATAGCTTCCTCATGCCGTCCCCCTCCGTACCGCTCCCCGCAGCCACGGGAAAAGCCCAGGCCCGCCCGGGTCACCCGTGCGTCTCATCTGTCCGACATCGGATAGACCGTCTTGCCGGGCAGCTTCAGGTCGGTACAACCGTGCACCCGCTTCTGTTCGGCAGCGAACTTCAGGAGCAGGGGCCGTAGTTGGGCACCCGTCACGTACCGGTCAGAGATGTCGTTGCTCCGCGGGTCGCTGTGCGCCTGGAAGTTGGCGGCCTCGCCGTCGCACTGGGCGGTGGCACGCCCCAGGGCCTCGGCCATGAGCGGGCCCTGGGCGCCGCGGTCGGAGGGGTAGTCGACGTTGGCGGCGAGCAGCGTCTCGAACGGCTGGTCGGTCCAGTCGCCGTACCAGCCGGAGAACTCCACGACCGCACCGTCCTTCGCACCATCATCCTTGCCCTTCGCGGGGTCGACCAGGGCGCAGCTGGTGATGGGCACGTCACCGGACGAGCGTTCCGCGAACTCCCAGGGCCCGCCCGACGGATTCCTCGGCAGTCGGACATCGGCCAGCCAGCCGCACTCCTTCGTCCCGGCCGCCTCGGACAACGGGCGGCCCTCCAGATCGGCCGGCCGCTCGGGCACCGGCAGACGCTTCGCCCCACAACCGGACTTCTCCGAGGCCGCGTTGGCCGCGGACACGGCGATCCGCAGCAGGGCCCCGCTGGGCTCGCTGCTGGTGTTCGGGCCGATGACCCTGGTCAACAGCCGGTGCTTGCGGCCCAGGTCATCACGCCCGAGCTTGGGGCACTCCTGCAGGATCACGGGACCGAACTGGTCCGCGAAGCCGGGGCTCCCCGCGGGGAACACATGGTTCGGCTCCGTCGGAATCGTGAACGACATGCCGAGCTCGCGACGGATCCCGAAGTCACCCGACAACACCTCGACGGAGAGAGCACGGTGGTCGTCATCCGTAACGATCCGGCAGTCCATGCCACCCTCTTCGAGGAGGACCTCGTCGGTGCCACCGTAGAGCCGCTCGTCCGGCAGCACATCCGCGAGGTCGGCCGAAGCGAGGGTCCCGCCGCACATCTTGGACGCGAACCACCAGTGCTGCCACAGGGGTTTGGCCCGGTCGACGGCGAAGCCGATCACGACCGCGGCAACCACCGTCCAGGCCGCGACCTTGGCGACGCGCTTCCACCGCGAGGGGGTACGAGACCCACCCGTACTCGGTGCGCCGGACGATGGACTCGGCGCCTCACCCTGCGCCGATGTCGGCCTGACGTCGTGCTCAGAACTCAACAGGACCCCCGTGATCGCACTCACCGAGCTGATGGTGCAGGTAGAACCGGAACGGCATGATCGCTCAGCAGCCTACGGCGTGTCCGTCGGGAGTGTGACCTCCCACCTTCCAGGCTCACGTTCCCGTCCAGGTACTTCTCGCGCCTCGGCGTCACTACGCTGACGGCGCTCGGCCTGCTCGGATATCACAGCCATCCCGGCGAGTGAGGAGCACTCCGCGTTACGCGAAGGTTGTTCACTGATGCGGATCGGGTATCTGAACGAGGAAAGAGGGGGGCTCTTCGATGTCGAAGCGGACGGGCACCGTCGTTGTGGCCATCGGGCTGGTCCTTGCCGTCGGGGCCTGCGGTGGCGGTGCAGACCGGGAGGCGGTCGACGCGTCAGGCGGGAAGGGGGCCGAGGCAGCGTCGGCGCGGCCTCCATCCGATGAACTGGTCCGTTGGGTCGGGAAGATGTGCGAGTCGACGGATGCGCTCAAGGACGTACGGACCGACAGCGCCGCACAGTTGAAGAAGATCCAGGACTCCGACGGGAGCGGACAGCCCGGCGAACACCTCGCCTCCGGGTACCTCTTCGACACGACGAGAGCGGTGGAGGACGTACAACGCGACCTGGAGTATCTCGATCCGGCGGGCGTGCCCGCAGGCGACCGGCTGCTCACCGCCTGGCAGAAGAAGCTGAAGGCGGTCAAGCCGAAGCTGCGCGAGCTGTCGTGGGACGCGGACTTCGAGGACTACGAGAAGAATGCCCCGTCCATGGACAAGCTCGTCCAGTCCCTCGCCCCGCCGCAGCCTGCACTGACAACGGCGACGGAGAAGGATCCGCGGCTCGCGGCCGCGTTCGAGCGTGCGAAGCCGTGCGCCCCGGACTGGGAACCGCCCCTGGAGAGGGTGACTCCAGTGCCCGACGCGTCGGACCCGCTGCCCAAGGCGGCCGACGGCGACAACACCGGCGCGTGCTCGGACGGCGAGTGCGAGGTTCTGGTGACTTCTTCTGTGGACGTCACGGCGAAGGGGCTGAAGGTGCGGGTGACCGTCGACGAGGATGACATCACGTTCCGGACGGCGAGTTCCTCGACGCAGCTGGGTGGCGGAGGCGGTGGCGGGAAGGCCGAGTTCGGCGAGAACGGCAAGGAACTCACGGTGGTCGTCATCGCCCACAACGCCGAGGGAGCCGTGCTGTACTTCACCGCCTCCTGACACCCCGACCCGCCTCGTGGAGGCGGGTCGGGGCCGGACTTCCTGTCAGGCGGTGCGGGTCGCTCAGGACTCCGGCGGCGGAGGCGGCGCGGGAGCGCCCGCGGGAGGCGCAATCTTCGCGTGGGCGCGGGAGGAGGTCGGGGCCGACGATTCCTCGGCCAGGAGCGTCGACGTCTCTTCCGGCGGGAGGAGCTTGTCGCGTGCGGCACCCGGATCCCATCCGGTGTCCACGACCTTCTTCTGCCACATGATCGCGGCGCCCAGGATGACCGCTCCGATCACCAGCATCAGCACGATCCCCGCGACGGTTCCGACCTTGGCCACGTTGCCGATGATCAGGCCGAACCAGCCGAAGTCGGCGTCGCCGAAGGTCGTGTTGGCCGAGCCGAACGAGCCGAGCACGCCCAGCAGGAACGCGGGCAGGAAGGTGATCAGGACGCCGTTGAGGAAGGCGCCGATCACCGCGCCGCGGCGGCCGCCCGTAGCGTTGCCGAAGACGCCGGCCGCGCCACCCGTGAAGAAGTGCGGCACGAGTCCCGGCAGGACGAGCGCCGTGCCGAACGCCGGATCGAAGACCCCGGCCAGCAGCCCCAGGCTCACCAGACCGCCGACGAACGAGCTGATGAAGCCGACGAGCACGGCGTTCTGCGCGTAGGGAAAGACGATCGGCGCGTCCAGGGCGGGGATGGCGCCGGGCACGACCTTGTGCGCGATGCCCTGGAAGGCCGGCACCAGTTCACCCAGGATGGTCCGCACACCGAAGAGGATCACGGCGACGGCGATACCGAACTGCAGGCCCTGGTTGAGGGAGGCCATCAGGTAGTTGCCGATGTCGCTGGCTCCGGGGTCGTCCGCACCGGTGGAGAACGCCTTGAACGCCTCCGAGCTGCCCACCTTCACGAGGAAGATGACAGCCATGATCATGTAGATGAGAACCATGGAGAGAGCGGTCGCGACCATCGAGTCGCGCAGGAAGCGCAGTCCCTCGGGCAGATTCATCTCCTCCGTCGAGCGGCTCTTCTTGCCGACGGCCTGGCCGGTCGCGCCCGACAGGATGTACCCGGCAGTCCCGAAGTGCCCGACGGCAACAGTGTTGTTGCCGGTGACGCGCTTGGTCCAGGGATGCGCGAAGGCGGGCATCGCGACCAGCATGATGCCGAGCAGTACAGCGCCCGCCACGACCACCACCCAGGACGTGACGCCCGCGGTGGCCATGACCATGGTCAGCAAGGTGGCCATGAACAACATGTGATGCCCGGTCAGAAAGACGTACGACAGCGGGGTGAAGCGGGCGAGCAGGAGACTGATCAGAAAGCCGAGGATCATCAGCCAGGCCACGCGCGAGCCGTACTCGGCCTGCGCGATGCCCACGATGGCCTCGTTGGTGGGGATCACTCCGTGCGAACCGGTCGCACCGGTGATCATCTTCCCCAGCGGGGCAAGGGAGTTGGTGACCAGCGTCGCGCCAGCGCCGATCAGCAGGAAGCCGAGCGTTGCCTTGATGGCGCCGCCGATGACCTGGCCGGTGCTCTTCTTCAACGCGATGAGGCCGACAGCGGTGATGATGCCGATGAGATAGGCGGGAATGCTCAGGATCTCGTTGACGATGAATTTCGCGATGTCCACGAGGACGTTCATAGGGGTCCTTCAGAAGCGTTCGGGAAGGGTGCACGCCGCAGCGGAGGTTCAGACGTCGTAGAGATCTCTCAGAGCTCCGTCGACCTCCTTGGTGCTGGTGAAGTCCTCGATGACCCGTACCGGTACGCCCACGTCGCCGAGGGTCCGGGCGATCTCCCGCGACGTCAGAATGGCCACCGCCTCGGACGCCTTGCCCTTCGCCGAGATCGTGTCGGTCGCCTCGGTGGTGACGTACCGGCCCCATTTCCAGCGGTCGAGCACCGTGTCGAGCGTGGACTTGAGGAACAGGGAGGTGCCGACGCCGTTGCCGCACACGGTAAGGATCTTGTGCATTCCCCCCTTGGCGGCCTTGGCGCTCTTGCCGCCGCCCGCCGGGGCCTGCCCTGCCTGCTGCTCCCCTCCCTCCGCTCGGACGAGGATCTGCCGGACGGACTCGGCCGTCGGGGCCACGTCCAGATCCTGCACCGTCTGGGGCCGGGAGAGCAGTCGGGCGAGGGAGGCCATCGCCTGGGTGTGGGCGGCGGAGTCCGTCGCGGCGAGGGCGACGACGAGCCGGACCGGGTCGTTGGTCTCGTGCCCGAAGTTCACCGGCACCTCGAGACGGACCCAGGACATGCCGGTGCGCAGGACGGCGGGCGAGGGGCGGGCGTGCGCGAAGGCGAATCCCGGTGCGATGACGATGTAGGGGCCGTTCTCTTCTACGTTGCGCATCATCTCCTGCGTATACGCATCCGTACTGACGCCGTTCGCCACGAGCAGGTCACCGGCAGCTCGTACGGCGCCTTGCCAGTCGGGGGCGGGAGCATTCAGACGGATGGCTTCCACGGGGAGGAGTTCGCTGAGTTGAACCATGCGCGCAGCCTGCCAGGTGAGGAGCGCGCAGCGGCGCAGGCTGGCGCGAGACCGGACTGCGTCCCGCGCCACGCGCTGCCGCACCGCCGCACCGCCGCATGAGAGCGGACGAAGTGAGGGGTCAGCTCGCGCCGCCCTGGCCGGCGCTGCCGATCGGGTGCACCTTGACCGGGGAGCCGGTGCCGTCGGTGACGGGCAGGGTGGCGGCGCCCGGCCATTCCAGGGAGTACGCCTTGGTCTCTCCGGGCGGGGTCACGACCAGGCCGGTGACGCTGACGCCGGAGCCGCCCGAGTCGTTGACCGGGTAGCTGATGCTGAAGGACACCGACTTGCCGTCCTTGAGGGTCATCGGGCTGGCCCCCTGGCCGCTGCGCTCGGCGGACAGATCCCCCTCGCTGGTCTTCAGGTCGACGCCCGCGAAACCGGACAGGGCGCAGTCCCGGCCGCCGCCGTTCTGGAACGTCACCGCGACGGAGCCGTCGGTGTCGCCGTCGATGGTGCTGTCCGACGCGGTGATGTCCAGGTCGTCGGTGCGGCACTTGGCGACCTTGCCGTTCGCACTCGAGCCGCCCCCGGCGGCCGTGTCCTGCCCGCCGGAGCCCTTGTCCGCCGAATCCTTCCCGCCGCCCTGCTCCGAACCCCCCGAGCCCGAACCGCCGCCCGAGGAAGACGCCGAGGACTCGGACGACGAGTCGCCCTGCGCCGTGCCGTCGTCCCCGTTGCATGCCGTGAGCGAGAGACCCGCGGCAACGGCCAGGGCAGCGAAGGTGAGCTTGCGAACGCGCATGGTGTTTCTTCCTCAGTCTCGGTGGGAGGTGCCACTCGCTCAGTACGTGGTCGGTTCGAGCCGGTACGAGCGAGCGTTTCTGACCACCAGGACCGGACCACTCGGCGAACCGTTCCTCCCAACTGCCCTCCAAGACATTCCTGTTACATGCACGCATCGGCACGAGGAGCACCACCACCGGCCACACCCCGCCCGCAAGGCGGTTCCCCCGGCCGTTCCACACTCATGGGCGGTCAGCTTCCGCTGGGACAGACCCGTAACCCGGCAGATCTTGACCACCACCGGATGCACTTCACACTCCGCGCTCATACCTCCGCGGATTCCGCCGCGCCCAGGGCCGTGCCGTGCTCGCCGCCCGACAGGTTCCGCGGGACCGCACTGCACGGTGAACGCGGCGGGCCGGACCACGTGTGGTGGTCCGGCCCGCCGCCGGATCGGTGTGCTGCCTCAGCGGTTGCCGGAGGCGTTGTCACCCCTCTTGGTGCCGGCCGCGCCTGTGGCGGGCACGGAGTCCTCGAAGGCGGTGCCGGCCGAGCGGTAGCCGTCCACCTTCGACTGGATCTCGGCAGGGCTGAGGACCTGGTCCTTGATGTGCAGGACGTAGTCGACCTGCTGGTCGTAGGAGCGGGGCTCGGTGGAGGTCTGGCCCGCGAGGTCGATCAGCCATTGGTTGAAGTAGATGCCCATGGGACGCTCGGGCAGGTACTTGGCGTCGTGGGTGCCGAAGAGCTGACCGTCCAGGTAGTACTTGATGGCGTTGTCGTCGATGGTGAAGGCGACATCGTGCCAGCCGGCGAAGCTGGTGCGGGACTCGGTGTGCTGGTTGACGGCCTCCCAGGGGTCGGGGCGGTAGGTCTCCCAGGACGTGGTGTAGAGGATGTTGGCGGGCTCGCCCCAGCCGCCGTTGGGCAGGTACTCGAAGTCGTACTCCGAGTAGTCGTCGGCCATGGGGGCGGTGAGATCGTTGAGCGCGAAGAAGGTCTGGACGACGCGGTCGCCGTCGGGGCCCGACCTGGGTGCGTCGGAGAACTTCACCCGAGCCGCATAGGTGCCGTTCTTGAACTTCATCGACTTGCTGAGGAGTTCGGTCTGCCGGGTGGACTCCGCCGTGCCCGCGGTGGAGGTCTCCAGGTTCATCACCGAGTTGTCGCCGTCCTTGGCGAAGGTGATGTTCTCGGGCGCCCAGGTGGCGCCGGGGACGCCGGGACCGCCGGAGTTGGAGCGGACGGTCCAGCCGTGAGCGGCTATCGCCGGGTCGGTGTGCGAGCTGTAGTTGAAGTCGTCGAAGAGAGCCTCTCCGGCGGCGGCCTTCGCTCCCTCAGTGCCCGCACTGCCGCTGCTGGCACTGGCGTTGACGGCCAGGGCGGATGCGGCGAGTCCGGTGGCCGCGGCGACGGCCAGGGCAATCCGCAGGCGTCGGCCTGCGTTGCGGTGCTTTCCAGACACGGTGTCTTCTCCTTTGTGGGGGGGGGGTTACGGAACTGCGTCAAGGTGTTCTGCCGCGCCTCGTTCTAGCGCGGAGGCGCGGGCTGTGCCGTTCGTGCGTCCGCGGCCGTGGTGGGCCGCGGGGTCAGGGGGCGGTGCTTGACGGCGAGGGCGTCCAGGCGGGCGGAGTGGCTGCGCATCCTGGGCAGGAAGTCGTCGGACCAGGAGGTCTCGCCGTGCCAGGCGCGGTCGGCGAGGGCGCAGAGACGGGGGAAGGCGAGGTATTCGATGTGGTCGGCGGTGGTGGCGAACTCGGTCCACAACTGCCCCTGGGTGCCCAGGATGCGAGAGGCCAGCTCCGGCTCCCAGTGCTTGGGGGCCAGGTCGTGCGCGTGGACCGCGCGGAGGCTCACGACGGGGCCGGGCTGGGCGGGCGGCTCGCCGGGATCGTCCGATTGGGCGTAGTCGAGGTAGGTCGCGCGGTAGTGGCCGGTCACGACCTGATGCCCTCGGCGGGCGGCGGCGAGCGCGTGCGCGGGGTCGCGCCAGGTCATCACGGTGAAGCCCGGCGGGAGTGCGGTGCTGGTCTCGGCCCAGCCGACCGGCTTGCGGCCTTGTGCGCGCAGGTGCTCGCCGATGCGGCCCATGAACCAGCCGTGCAGGGCCTCGGTCCCACTCAGCCCCTCGGCCTTGATCCGGTCCTGGGCGGCCGGGTTGTCCTCCCATTCGGTGATGGGGCACTCGTCGCCGCCGACATGGATGTACGAGGACGGGAAGATCTCCATGACTTCGTCAAGCACCGTGCGGCAGAAGTCGAGGACCTGGTCGTGGACACCGAGGATGGTGTCGCAGACGCCCCAGTCGGTCCAGACGTCGAGGCTCCGGGTGGGGTCGTTGCCGAGCTCGGGGTAGGCGGCGAGGGCGGCCCTGGCGTGGCCCGGCATCTCGATCTCGGGGACGACGGTGATGCCCCGCCGGGCCGCATGGGCCACGAGGTCTTCGAGCTCCGCACGCGTGTAACTGCCGCCGTGGGGTGTGGTGTCGTACGTCGTGCTGCCCGCGGGCCCGGTCATGGATCGGGCCCGGTGGCCACCGATCTCGGTGAGCCGCGGGTAGGCGGCGCTGGGCATCCGCCAGCCCTGGTCGTCGGTGAGATGCAGGTGCAGGACGTTGAGCTTGTGGAAGGCCAAAAGGTCGATGTAGCGGTGGACGAAGGAGGGTGGCTGGAAGTGGCGGGCCACGTCCAGCATGGCGCCGCGCCAGGGGTGGCACGGGACATCGGTGATCTCGGCGCAGGGCAGCCGCCAAGCGACGCCTTGCTGCTCGGTGGCCAACAGGGCTTCGGGCGGGAGGAGTTGGCGGATGGTCTGGATACCGCGCAGGAGTCCGGTCGGGTGGGCGGCTCGCAGGAGCACACCCTTCGGGGCAACGGTCAGGCCGTACCCCTCCTCTCCCAAGCCCCTGAGTTGCGGATCCAGGGCAAGGATGAACTCACCCGATGGAGAGGGCCGCAACGGCATCCCGGTGGCCGGGGCCAGCAGAGTGCGCAGGAGGTCGGCGGCGGGCTCGGCTCCGGCGGAGACCCGCAGGGTCGTCTCCCGGTCGAGGGTGAAGTCGCCGGGCCGGGGCGTGAACCGGCTGGGCCGCGGGACCAGGGAGATCTCGGGGCGTGGTGCGGGCACGGGGCGGCCTCCATGGTGGTGGGGTGCACGCGGGGCGTGGGGCGGAGCGGTCGGGGGCATGGGGTGGCGTGGCCTGTCAGCCCTTGACGGCGCCGGCAGCGAAGCCTGAGGTCACGTGACGCTGCAGGAGCAGGAAGATCGCCAGGGCGGGCAGGGCGAAGAGGGTGGAGGCGGCCATGGTGGCGCCCCAGTCGGTGCCGAAGGTGTTCTGGAAGGAGGAGAGCCACACCGGCAGCGTGCGGCTGTCCTGTTGTTTGATGATGAGGAAGTTGGCGTAGGCGAACTCGTTCCAGGCGGTGATGTAACCGAAGAGCGAGGTGGCCATCAGGCCGGGCGCGAGCAGCGGGAAGGCGATGCGACGGAAAGCTCCGAGTCGCGTGCAGCCATCGACCTGGGCGGATTCTTCGAGCTCGGGTGGGATGGTGCCGATGAATCCGCGCAGCACCACGATGGTGAACGGCAGCGTGATCATGAAGTAGACAAGGGTGAGGGTGGGCAGCCGGTCGAGCATGTCGGTGTCGCGGGAGATGATGTAGATCGGGATGATCAGCGACTCCCAGGGCGCCATCTGTGCGATGAAGATCATCAGCATGAACTGCCGTCGCCCGCCCCACTGCAGCCGGGCCACCGCGAAGGCGGCGCCGAGCGCGACGAGGAGAGCCAGCAGGACCGCACTGACGGTGACCAGGATGCTGTTGCGCCAGAACAGGCCGAACCCGTCGGCGTCGATCGCCGTGCGGAAGTGCTCGAACGTCCAGGTGTAGGGCACGAGTCGGGGGTTCTCGGACTGGATGTCCTTGGTCGGCTTGAACGCGGTGCTGATCATCCAGTAGACGGGGAACAGGCAGATCAGGACGGTCAGCGTCGCTGCCGCATGGAGGGGGATCCGGCGGATCCGGGAGCGGGTCACTGTTCGGCCTCCTGCTTGAACATCTGGCGGAAGTAGGCGATCAGGACCCCCGACATCAGCACCACGGTGACCATGGAGGCAGCGGCGCCGAGGTCGTAGTGCTGGGCGGATAGCGCGGTCTGGACGGCGTACACCGGCAGGATCGTGGTGGCGTCGCCCGGTCCGCCGCGGGTCATCACCCAGATCTGCACGAACGCCTTGAACGTCCAGATCACTTCGAGCGAGAGGACCAGCATGAAGATCGGGCGGATCATCGGGAAGGTGATGGACCGGAAGATCCGCCGACCGTTCGCACCGTCGAGGCGGGCCGATTCATACAGTTCGGCAGGGACGGTGGTGAGCGCAGAGTAGATGGTGATCGCGGCGAACGGCACTGACTGCCACACGATGAGCAGCACCAGGATGGCGAAGGAGGCCGGGCCGTTGGCGAACCATGCGTAGCGGTCGAAGGAGTCGAGGCCGATCCCTTTCAGCGCCCAGTTCACGACGCCGAATTCGGAGTGGAAGAGCCACTGGAAGACAGTGGTGGCCGCAACCACCGGCATCGCCCAGGCGAGCACCAGGGCGCTGAGCACCACGGTCCGGCCCAGCCTCCCCAGTCGTTCGACCATCAGGGCCACCAGGGTCGAAATCACCATGATCAGTACGACATTGATCGCCATGAAGAGGAAGGTGCGCCGCACGACCTCCCAGAACCGGGGATCGGTGAGCAGCGTCCGATAGTTCGCCAGGCCGACGACCTCGGCTTCTCCCAGGATGAGTTGACGCAGCCCGAAGTCCTGAACCGAGATCAGCAGGGCGCGGATCAACGGGTAGACGAGCAGATAGAGGGTGCCGAGGACAGCGGGGGCGATCAGCACGTACGGCCACAGACTGCGGGGGCGGAGGGGCGTGCGGGCCGAGGCCGGGCGCGCGGCCGGGCCCGTGACAGAAATCTTGTCGAGTGCGGTCCGTTCACGGGTGACCGGCACGGCGCTGCTCCTCTCGGTGTCGTGCGGCTCGGTCTGGTACGGCAGATCGGTCTGATGCTCCGCTCAGGAACCGGTGTTCATGGCGCGAGTGATCGCCTCGGACGCCTTGGCCGCCTCGGATTCAGCGCTGCCGCCGGTGATGACCGCGGTCATGTAGTCCTTGATCGGGTTCTCGGCCTCGACGGCCGCCCAGCCCGGGGTGTTGGGGGTGGCATGACTGTTCTTGGATGCGCCCACGGCCATCGCCGCGGCGCCCGGATCGTCGGCGACGGCATCGGCCAGGGTGGTCTTGTTGGGCACATAACTCATGGCGACGGCGAGTTTCCGCTGCCATTTGTCGCCGGTGAGTTCCTTGACGAAGGTCAGGGCCGCGTCCTGCTTCGCCGAGGCGGCGGGGATGATCAGGTCGGAACCACCGGTGAACACCGCGCCGGGCATCGACTCGGTCTTGCCGGGGATGGGGAAGAAGCCGAGCTTGCCCTTGAGTTCGGGGTTGGTCTCGGTGATCACATTGGCGTTCCCCGGCGTGGCGATGACCTGGGCGACCTTTCCCTTGGCCATCACGTCGGCCTGCGGGGGATCGTCCTCGTCGGAGTCCCTGGGCCCCTTGCCGAGCGCCTGCAGCTCCTTGTAGAACTCCATGCCTCGGATCGCCTCGGGAGTGTCCAGGGTGCCCTTCCATTTCCCGCCGGACTCGGCGGCGAGGTCGCCGCCCTCGTCCCAGATGAACCCGGCCAGGGCGTACCACATCTGGCCGGGCAGATAGATGCCCTGCGTATTACCCTTGTTGAGCTTCTTGGTTGCGGCGGTCCACTGGTCCCTGGTCTTGATGGCTTGTGGGTCGATGCCGGCCTTCTTGAAGAGGTCAGTCCGGTAGATGACCACGCGATTGGCCGCGTAGTACGGGATCCCGTACTGCTTGCCCTCGAACGAGCCGGGCTCCGCCAGGCCCTTCAGCCAGTGCTTGCCGCCGAGCTCGTCCACCTTGCTGCTCAGGTCCGCGAGGCCGCCGCTCGACGCGAGTTGGGCGACCTGGGTGTTGCCGGCCTCGATCACATCCGGGGCGTCATTGCTCGCGAGCGCGGCCGTGACCTTCTGGCCGATGCCGTCCCACTCCTGGATCTGGACCTTGACCTTGATTCCGGGGTGCGCGGCCTCGAAGCCCTTGACGAAGTCCTTCTGGAACTCGGCCGAGACGCTGTCCCGCATGAGCCAGACGTCGATCGTCGTGCTGCCGCCCTGCGAACCCCCGCCGTCGGCAGAAGAGCTGCAGGCGCCGAGCCCGGCGGTCGCAGCAAGCGCGGACACACATGCGAGCAAGCGGTGCTTCATGGTTCACCTCTGCGAAAGAGACCCGACCACCTGACCAGTGGCACCAACTGGATACCTGACCTGTTGATGGTGGATGAAAGTGGCATAGACCAGTGACGCCGTCAAGTCCCTTGTCCCAGAGTTCTTTTGTGCACGATCACTCGTAGCTTCAGGCACTCTTGGACCGCCAAGCCGAGCAAACCACGCTTGACCAGTAGTCGAATGTGGGCGACCGGTGGCAGACTGGTCAGGTAACAACTCAGGGGAGGAAGCCGGTACATGGAGTCTCAACCGCCGGGCGCGGTCCTCAAGCGGGAGCGAGTCCGCGAGGTGATCCTGGAACTCGCCGAGTCGCGCAGCCCCGGTGACGCCATCCCCTCCGAGCGCACTCTCTGTGCCGAACTGGGCGTCTCCCGGCCGACGTTGCGCGCCGCGGTAGACGAACTGGTCGCCACCGGCGTCCTGATCCGGGAGCACGGCCGAGGCATGTTCGTCGCGCCGGAGAAGATCACCCAGGAGCTGGTCTCCGACCGGCAGACGCTCACGGCTCCGCTCACGACCGGCGCCTGGTCCAGCCATCTGCTCGAGTTCACCACCGTCCCGGCCGGGGCCCGCGTCGGCCGCAAGCTGCGTCTCTCTCCCGCGGCCGAGATCGTGTACGTCGCCCGCCTCCGCCTCGTCGACGGCGCGCCCATGGCCATCGAGCACCTGCACCTTCCGGCCGCGCTCGTCCCGGACATCACCGCCCAGGAGCTGGAGGCCGGAGACCTGTACGAGCACCTCCGCGAGCACCACGGGATACAGGTCCACGAGGCGGTGCAGGCCATCGAGCCCACCGTCGTCACCAAGGCCGAGTCGGAGCTCCTGGACGTCCCCGAGCTCTCCCCCGCCCTGCTCTTCGAGCGCCTGACCAACGACGCCGAGGGCCGACCCGTGGAGTACGTCCATTCGCTCTACCGCGGCGACCGCTACCGCATCGTCTCCCGCCTCACCCTCGGCCCGACACCCGCCCAGGCCCCGCTCTCAAAGGACAGCCACCACCCGGGAATCCCCCCGGGCGATTTCACCCATCACGACCCTCTGGCCTCGTCCACCAGCGGCGACGTACAGACGCCTCGGTAGGCGAAAGGAGTACCGACGCGAGCACACAGCTGATCACGGCCCGGGGCTGGGCGGCTGATCACGGCCCGAGGTGGGCGGCGGCACAGGGAGCTGCACGGTGCCCGGTGCGTCGTCAGGAGGCTGGGACGGCTGGAGGCGCCCAGGGGGCGACGACGGCGTGACGTGCTGCTCTTCCGCCGTGCCGCGGGTTGTCCGCCACATCACGGTCAGGAGTCCGACGGCGCACACGACGCCGATGACCAGCGCGACCCGTGGGCGTTGCCGCGAACGGATCGTGCGCAGGCAGAGCCAGCCGGCGCACGCCCCCGCAAAGACGATGATCAAAGAGGCGAGCCCGCCACGCCGATAGGTGAACAACAGCGCTTCAGGCTGGGCGACCAACAACAGGACCGCCGCATAGACCGCGCCCAGCGCCACGATGACCGCGCAGGCCCCTTCCAGGAGACGTAGCGTGAGGCTACTGCTGCGCATGACGTCCTTCCCCATCCCCGTCCGGAGCTGTGGAGGCGTGCCGGGGCGGCACGCCTCCACAGCTCCAGCACTGGTGCCGGACCATGCTTCCGCAAACCGACACCAGGGCCAGGCCCCCGTTCCTGCCAGGCCCATACTGGTCTGCCGGGCCATCACGATTCACTGCCGTATTACGGCAATCTTCACGCCCTCTTGATGCCGGACACGACAACCTCCGCCACCGAAAGTGAAGGCGGACGGCACAGTACGAGGGCCTGCAGCAAGCGCTGCAGTTCGTGCGGCGGGAGGCATTCCACGTATTCGGGCGGGATAATTCTGTTCTGTCAGGCATTCCGGAAGGTAGCTTGGAAGGAGAATCCCCCTGAGGGAGGCCGATGCGATGCCGTGGTTCGTATGGCTGCTCACCGCCGCGGCCCTTGGGGCCGTGGAGTTCTTCACCCTGACGCTCGTCTTCGGGTTGCTGGCCGGTGCCGCGCTGGTCACCGCCGTAGTCGCCGGCGTAGGCGTCGGCGTTCTCGGCCAGCTCGTGGCGTTCGCTGCGACAGGGGCAGCGGGACTATTGATCATCCGGCCCATTGCATTGCGTCACATGGCACAGCCGCCCCTGACACGTGAGGGCAGCGACGCACTGATCGGCAAGCGGGCCGAGGTCATGCAGGAGGTCACGGCGACCTGTGGCCTGATCAAACTGGCCGGCGAGGAATGGTCCGCCCGCACGCTCGACGAGAGCCATGTGATCCCGGTGGGCAGGCTGGTGGACGTGATGGAGATCGAAGGCGCCACCGCCATCGTCTACCCCCGCGAACTCCTTCCATGAACGGCCATGGACTTCCATGAACTGCCATGAACGGCTGAACCCATAGCAATGGAGGAAATGTGGATCCGGTTGCCATCGTGCTTCTTGTGGCCGCGATTGTCGTCGTTTTCCTCGTGGCCTCCACCGTGCGGATCGTGCCGCAGGCGCGCCGCTACAACGTCGAGCGGTTCGGCCGCTATCGCCGGACGCTGCAGCCCGGCCTGAACTTCGTCATGCCGGTGGCAGACCGCATCAATACCAAGCTCGACGTCCGCGAGCAGGTCTATTCGTCCGACCCCAAGCCGGTGATCACCGAGGACAACCTCGTGGTGAACATCGACACCGTGCTCTACTACCAAGTCACTGACCCGCGGTCCGCGGCCTACGAGGTTGCTGACTACCTGCAGGCGATCGATCAGCTCACCGTGACCACGCTGCGGAACGTCATCGGCAGCATGGACCTGGAGGGAACGCTCACCTCACGCGAGCGGATCAACGCCCAGCTTCGCACCGTCCTCGACGAGGCCACCGGCAAGTGGGGCATCCGGGTCAATCGCGTCGAGATCAAGGCCATCGATCCGCCCCACACCATCAAAGAGGCGATGGAGAAGCAGATGCGGGCCGAGCGTGACAAGCGCGCGGCCATCCTGCACGCGGAGGGCGAGCGGCAGGCCAAGATCCTCACCGCGGAAGGCACGAAGCAGAAGGACATCCTTGAGGCGCAGGGCACGCAGCAAGCCATGATCTTGCGGGCGGACGGCGAGGCAAAGGCGGTGGAGCGCGTCTTCCAGGCCGTCCACCGCAACAACGCCGACCCGAAGATCCTGGCGTACAAGTACCTCGAGACGCTCCCGCACTTGGCGAACAGCGACAACAACACGTTCTGGGTGATCCCGGGAGAACTGACCGAGGCTGTCCGCACGGTCACCACCGCGTTCGGCGATCACTCAGTGATGGGTTCCCCCACCCCTCCGCAGCCCGAAGAAGCAACGACTGCGGGCTCCGGGCAAACGTCGGACGGAGCCGGGACTCCAGAACCCCCGGCGGAATCGACGCTGTCGCTCGACGCCGCCGCGGCCGTCGACGAGGCCACGAAACAGGCCGCCGCCGCGGTGAACGACGCCAAGGCCGAGGCCGAGGCTGCGAGCACTCCCACGGTGCCGCGGCGGGGACAGCAGTCCGGCGACTGAGGCAGCGGGCTGCGTGCCGAGCAGAAGGCCGAGCAGGGGGCATCAGCTCCTTCGCCGCGCGATGCCGTGACTGATGAAGAGAGCGATGCCGAGGGTGCCGAGGCCGATCCCGGTGTAGGCGACGAGCTCTTCGCGGGCTTCCTTCTGCTTCTCCTCGTCGTAGCTGAGGGACTCGTCGCCGATACGCACGCAATAGCGGCCGGGGCTCATCGGATCGCCGTCACACTCGACGGCGTCGCCGTTCGTGAGGGCCTCGGTGTTGTTGACGAACAAGACCAGCCCCATGATGAGCAGGGCCCAGGCCAGGATCTTGATCCATGGACGAGTCACATTCCCCTACCCTGTAAACGCGTCAGACTGCAGGAACAGTAGCGACGACGATCGTCATACGTCGAGCCAGCTCAACCAACCGCAGATCAGAGTCAGTTGAGTCGGAGCTACACGGCTGGCCAGCACCTGCACAGAGGCGGTCTCGGAGAGTTCGGATGTCGGCCAGTGACCGAAGCCGATCCGGGCGAAGCCGATCCGGGCGAAGGCGTCCCTTCGCGGCCGCCTCACTCCGACCACCAAGGCATGAGGCGAGTCACCCCTCGCGTACCAGGCATGGCAGGATCGCGGCCATGTCCCTCAGCGTTCCCCGCCTCCGGATCGGTTCGACCGAGATCATCGCCCTCGCCGACGGCGAGGGCCCGTTCTTCTCCCCGCGCGCCGAGGCCTTCCCAGGGGCCACGGCCACACAGTGGGCAGAGGCCGACCGCTACGACCCGGGCGCGGTCGACGCCGAGGGCCGCTGGCGACTCCAGTTCCGGGCGTACGCGATCCGCGGCGACCAGGGCCTCACCGTCGTGGACGCCGGGATCGGTCCGGCGGACGGCCCGGCCAGCTCGTGGGCGCCCGTGCCCGGTGCTCTCCCCGAGTCGCTCGCGGCCGCAGGCATCGACCCGGCCGAGGTCGACACCGTGGTGCTCACGCATCTGCACACCGATCACGTCGGGTGGGCGGTCGTGACCGAGACCGCCGTCCCCACGGTGGACGGTGTGATGGACAGCAACGCTTCGGCCAACGGCCGCCGCCCCTATTTCCCGAACGCCGAATACCTGCTCCAGCGGGCCGAGTTCGACGCCCTCGACGCACTCAACCCGCAACTGCGCGAGACCCTCACCGACCCGCTCGAAGCGGCCGGCCGGCTCCGGCTCCTCGACGGGGACACGGTGCTGCGCACCGGGCGCGCGGTCGCGACACCCGGCCACACACCCGGACACCAGAGCGTGCTGGTCGCCGACGGGCGCGAGCAGGTGCTCGTCACCGGTGACCTCCTGGTGCACGCACTCCAACTGCTCCACCCCGGCCTCGCCTACGCGCACGAGACCGACCCTGAGGCGGCCAGACACTCGAGGGAGCGCATGCTCGCCCGCGAAACCGCCACCACGCTTCACCTGGCGACGCCGCACCTGACGGAGCCGTTCATCTCGCCGTGATCACGGCCGCCCGGGCGGGCGGGGCGACACCTGAGGCCGTGCGCCACTACACGGCCCAACTACGGGTAGCCGCGAACGCCGACAGCACCCGGCGGTCCGTGTGGAGCCGGGTGCTGTCGACGTCTTCAGCGCCTGCAGAGGCCTTCCGCGCAAGGCTCAGAACCACTGGACGGAACGGATCGCCAACGTCCCGTTGAGGTTGCCGCCTTCCTTGTTGCGGAGGATGTATCGCGTGCCGTTCCAGTTCTTCTTCGTGTACGCCATGACATCCGGCTTGTGTCCCGACTGGCCGTTGTTGTACGCGGACTTGAACTTGGACGATCGGCACCTCTGCGAGCCCCACTCCTTGAAGCTGTCGCCGCGCGAGCACCGCTTGCCGCCGTAGTTCTTGCCGGTGTAGAAACAGACGCGTCCCTTCTTGCAGCTGGACGGAGCCGCCTTGCCGTCCACCGAACCGTTCACAGGCACGGTCTTCACCTGACTCGACTGAGCGGACCTGGCCTGGGGCACGCTGTCCGCGACGGCGGTCAGCGCGCCACCACCCACGACGGCAGCCGTGGTCGTGGCGCAGACAAGAACCTTGTGGAACTTGCGCATAGGTGTTCCCCCGGTCATTCATGAGAGTCGCTTCCACCCGCCATATGCGGGCCGGACGAGAGGAACCCTAGGCAAGCCGCGAATCCGTCAGGGTCTCCTTCGGCTCTGCCCGAAACACCGGTCCTGCGGGACTCGGCCGGCGGCTGGACCCAGAGCGCCCAGCGGCCGGACCGTCAAGTCCTTCGCCACCTTCACCGAGAGCGACCTGGGGAGCTACACCCTGGAGTACCTCAAGGGCGAGCGGTACATCACCGACTGAGCCCGACGCGTCGCACGTCACGCGGGCCAGTCCGACCTCCGCCGGGGCGATGCAGGAATGTGTCGTCGGCAGCGGGCACTCGGGGCGCTGTTCCTCAACTCGTAGGCACGGACGCAGAGATGAGAGCGATGGCATGCCCCTCTCCGGCCAGGCCCACCACCGGGCGGCTACGCGCAGACCCACCCGGGCGTGCTTCGGCGGGGGAGGAGTAGGCCACACCCACGGCCAGCCGGATGCCGGTCAGCGTCTGGGGCAGGGCAGATGGCACGGCGACGTCCTTGACGACGTTCCACCGGTTGCGCCGCCCGCGGCCAAGGTGTGGAGCGCGTTCATCGAGGTCTCCACGACGCACGATGGAGAACGCGGCTACAACGGCAGCGTCTCGCTCCAAGTCCCGCTCACCGCAAGCAGTTGTCACAGGAGGAGGAACAGGAGAAGTGAGCCGAGCGGCAGGGCGACATGGCGCGCGATGGGGCACGCGCGTCGTGCCGCGAGGAGGTCGCCGCACGGGCGGTACGTCGGGCACAGGGGTGCGGTGACCTGTGGTAGGGCCTATTTCTACCGTAGCCACGGCCCCTCACCACAAGGTGTTCCGCTCACAGCGGCAGCCGTTACGCAGCAAGCCGCCATGAGCTTGTCACATACGAGCCGGAATGGCGGCCACCCGATGGACGGTTGCCGTGAGTATGAGCATCGGTGTAGCGCTTTCACTTCCCACCCCGGTCGACAGTGCGGTGCAACTCGCGCGGGAGGCCCACGAAGCCGGACTGCGCTCCGCGTGGTTCGGCCAGACTTTCGCGTACGACTCCCCCACGCTCGCCGCGGTCGTCGGCCGCGAGGTGCCGGGACTTCAGGTCGGCACCTCGGCGATCCCGATCTTCGGCCGTCACCCCCTCCTTGTCTCCAGCCAGGCCCAGACGGCCCAGGCCGCGACGGGCGGCCGTTACCACCTGGGGCTCGCGCTCGGCACGAAACTGCTGACCGAGACGGCCTTCGGTATCCCGCACGAACGTCCCATCGCCCGGCTCCGCGAATTCCTCACCGCCTTGCGCCCGTTGCTGGAGACGGGCAGCTCCGACTTCCACGGCGAGCTGCTCACCGCCACCACACCCCTGCCGGCACACGTACCTGGCGCCGAGCCGCCGGTACCGCTCCTGGTGGCCGCCATGGGCCCGCAGGCTCTGCGGGTCTCGGGTGAACTGGCGGACGGCATCCTGCCGTTGCTGGCCGGTCCGCGCGCGCTCGCCGAGCACATCGTCCCGGCCGTCACCGCCGCGGCCGAGGCCGCGGGCCGCCCCGCGCCCCGCATCGTGGCCTTCGTGCCCGGCGTCGTCACCGCCGACGCCGAGACGGTACGGCAGGCCGCGACCGAATCACTCTCCTTCTACGAGCAGTTCCCCTCCTACCAGCGCGTCATCGGGCTCTCCGGCGCCACCCGAGCCGCCGACCTGGCCGTCATCGGCGACGAGGAGAAAGTCGCCGCCGAAGTGCGCCGGTATCGAGAAGCCGGGGCGACCGAGGTGGTGTTCACCGTGACGGACCTCGGTGGCGAGGCGGACCGACGTCGTACATGGAAACTGCTCGGAGAGCTGGCCAACACCTGAGGCGCCCAGGTGGTGCGCCCCTGCGGGTGCTGCGAGCGAGCAGCGCGGCAGCCGTGGTCGTGGCGCTCGCGCTGCTCACATCCGGGATTTCAGTACGTCGACCTCACAGCCCGGCGCGGACGGGTCGAAGCCGTGCTCGATCAGCCAGCGAACTCCCAGCAGGCTTCGCAACGACCACCACGCGTGGATCACGTCGAGGTCGACGTCGGTGCCATAACCGGCGATGACGTCGCCGAGGTGCTCCTCGTTTCCGAGCGTGAAGGTGGCCAGGTCGTACAGGGCATCGCCCTGGCCCGCTTCCGTCCAGTCGATGATGCCCGTGATCTCGTCGCCTTCGGCGAACACGTGGGCGATCTGCAGGTCGCCGTGCGTGAACGCCGGAGTCCACGGCCGGAGCGCGGCATCGGCGACCTGGCGGTTGCGGGTGACCAGGTCGGCGGGCAGCACCCCGTTCGCCACGAGCCATTCGCACTCGCCGTCGAGTTCCGCCGTCAACGCGTCGAGGCTCCGTCCGGCTCGGCCGGGCCAGGGCGGCAACGGCGCGTCGTGCAGTGTCCTGATGGTGGCGCCCGCCGCGGCCCACGCCGCCGGCGGCGCGGGCGACCGCTCGCCGAGGCGGCCGAGCGTAGCCCCCGGGACCGCGGCGAGCGCGAGCACGGGCGGCTTGCGCCACAGGACTTCCGGGGTCGGGACCGGCGCCAGGGCCATCGCCTCGACCTCGATGTCGGTGCGCGCCTGATCGGCATCCACCTTCAGGAACACGTCACCGACGCGCAGTGTCGCGCTCTCGTGATGGGCGACAACGACCTTGACCTCATCCATGGCGACCAGTGTCCCGGATGACCATCGACGTCACCGGACACCTCGCGACATTCGCCATCGTGCCCTTAGGACCTACTGCCCCAACGGTTGGCCTACGAGGCGCCGCCAAGGACCTCCCGCAGTCGATGCGCGAACTCGTCCGGCTTCCCCGGGTATCCGAACTCCCCGTCGAGGAATCCGCCGTGGTGGCTCGGGAACACGGTCACTCGCTGCCCGAGCAATTCGGCGGTGGCGTCGGAGGTGCGGCCGGTCTGCACGTCCTCGGACTCCTCGCCCACGGCGATGACCACGCGGGTCGGCGCGGCGGTGATCGCTTCGGCATCCGGCCGGTAGCTGCTGACCGCCCATGACAGGTCGGAAAGCAGCGGATCGCCACGCGAGCCGTCATCCTCCGTGGGCAGACCGAACGCGGCGGGATCGGCCTCCGGCTGGGCGAAGTAGGCGTCAGTGAACTCGCCCTCCCACGAGGTCATGGCCACGAACGCGGCCATCCCGGCACCCCACCCCCGCTTCTCGTACGTCTCCCGGACACCGGCCCGCGCCCGCACGGCCGCCTCTCCGTCCGGCGTGAGGGTGATGAGTGGGGGCTCGTGCGCGACCAGGGTGGTCACGTCCGCGGGATACGCCGCCACGACCTCGAGCGCGGTGACCGCTCCCCCACTGCTTGCGAACATCTCGACCGGCCCGGCCCCGAGCGCCTCGATGACGGCGTGTACGTCATGGGCCTGGGTCTGCGGCGTGTGGTCGACCCGCCCGTCCTTACGGGTGCTGCGACCGAGTCCGCGCGGGTCATAGGTGACAACGGTCCGGTCGGGGAAGCGCGTCGCGAGTGCGACGAAGCCGGAGGCGTCCATGGGCTGCCCGATCATGAACAACGGCGGGTTCCCGTCGGTGGTCGGCTGCGGTCCGCGAACGTCATAGACGAGGTCCGCGCCGGCTGTCTTGAGTGTGTGAGTCTGCATACCGTGCAGACCGGCTCCGCACCGGAAACTCATCGGTGTGCTCCTCGAAAGGGAGCAGGGCTTCCCAGCGCCGCCCCCTTCGTACCGGCCCCCGCACACTGTGTCCCGCCGTCAGGGTGCGGCCCGGTCAGAGCGATCAGTGCACAGCGCCCAGATGACGAAGAGACCGATCGCGATGGAGATGATCGCCCAGACCGGCGCAAATGGTGACAAGTGTGTGTTTTTATTTGATTGGCGCACCGGAACCATCGACCGCTTACGCCCTGTCCAGGCGGACCCTCGCCGTCATGTCCCGGCTTGCCACACGCCATCCGCCGACAGAGCCGTCCTCACGGTTCGGGGAGCCCCGCCGGGCCGCCTGCCTCGTCCAGGCGCGCCACCCGCCGGACGCCCGCGACCTGGCGGTAGGACGTGTCCAGGAGTTCGGCCACTTCCTGCCAGTCCACGTCGTCGGGGGCCGTGGCGCCGCCGGCGGCGAGGTCGATGCCGATCCAGCCGGACGGGGCGAGGTAGGCGGGTGTGAAGGAGCGCTCGTCCTCGGCGAGGGCCGCCCGATCGGCGTCGTCCGGCAGGACGATCAGAGCCTGGTCGTAGGGGATACGGGCATCAGCCGAGCCCTTGGTCGAACCGCCGTACCAGGCAAAGTACTTGCCGGCCCGGAAGCCCGGCCGACCGTGCGCGATCTGCTCCTCCGCGTCGGGAAACGCCAGCGCCACGCGGCGCAGCCGCACCAGGTACGGATCGTCGTCCTCGAACATCACGGGATGGGGCATGGCACCAGAACCGATCTTGATGCTTTCACGATGTTCCACACAGTAGATCACGCCACCGCTCACCCATGTGGCATCAGAAGGAGCCCGACGCGCACGGCCGCAGAAGCCATCCGGTTCAAGTTGCTACGAGCAGGCGAAGCCCGAGATCCGCCGCATGAGGTCGGCGAGGCTGCGGTCGCGTTCGGCCCACCGGCCGGAAGCGAGGTCGTCGGCCAGGCAACGCACCGCCCGCTGCTCGGCCTTCGGCCCGACCCTCGTCCATACCGACATCGCGCGGCGCACGTGCTCCTCGACGCACCAGCCCGATCTCGTCGTAGTGATGCAGCGTCCGGACGCTCACGCCACCCAGCTCGGCCACCCGCCCCACGGTCCAGTGATTCTCCAACAGCCCCGACTATGCGACCTCACGCCACGTGAGGGTCAAGCACCGGGCTCCCGGCGACGGAGCCTCACCGTCCCATGTCCCCAAGGAGCATCCTGATTTCCTAAGGTTCGAGCATGCACAGAACCACCCTCCGCCCTGCTCCTGTCCTCCGCCTCCCGCTCCCCCACGGAAGTGCGTCATGACGCTCAATCAGCTGCGGGCCTTCGTCGAAGCGGAACGGCTCGGGTCCTTCACCGCCGCCGCGCAGGCCATGGACATCGCCCAGGCATCCGCGTCCGAACTGGTCCGGCGGCTGGAGGCGGAACTGGGGGCGGAGCTGTTCCTGCGCGGCAGCCGCACCCTGACCCTGACCTCCGCCGGGCACGAACTCCTGCCGTACGCCCAGGAGTCGCTGGCCGCGGCGGACAGCGGGACCCGGGCCGTCCGCTCCCTTGGGTCACTGGGCGGCGGCACCGCCACCTTCGGGGTGCTGCGCAACGCCGACTACTACCTCCTCTCCAACCTCGTGCAGATGTTCCACGCCCGGTACCCGGCGGTCCGCGTACGGCTCGTGGGCCAGAACTCCGCCGAGACCGCCCTGGCCGTCGCGGCGGGGCAGATCGAGGCGGGCCTCGTCGTGCTGCCCATCGACGACGAGGGGCTGGCCATCACACCCCTCATGCGCGACGAGGTGTTCTACGTCAGCGCGAGCGCCGAGCGCACGCGCACCCCCGTGAGCATCGAGGCATTCTGCCGGGCGCCCCTGGTCCTGTACGACGCGCACTACGGCTGGAAGGACCCGACGCGGCGCCAGCTCGCCGAGCGCGCCCAGCTCGCCGGAGCCCGCATCGACCCCCTCATCGAGCTCGAACACGTAGAAGCAGCAGTGAAGTTGGCGGCGGCCGGAGTCGGCGACACGATCGCGAGCCGGGCGGTGATCTCCAGTCCTGCCTTCCCCGCCGGACTGCATACGGCTCCCTTCGCCGAACCCCTCTACGACACCATCGCGCTCGTCAGACGCCGCGGTCGCCCCCTGTCCCGCGCCACCCGGGAACTCGCCCGCCTCGCCGAGGACACCATCCGCGAGATCGGCAACGGCCTCTTGACCTGATCGCGGCGGGCGGATTCTCCGGCCTCCGGCCAGTGCCACAGGAAAACCCTGCGGCAGGTGCAGGAATCGCCCCTCTAGTCCTGTGGAACAGCCCCGTCTACCGTCCCGGACATGCAGATCACGCACGACGAACAGAAGACCCTCGCTCCCTTCCAGTGGCTCAAGAAGCCGGAGGTCGACGGTCCCCCCGCCCAGCGCGACCCCAAGGTGGTCGAGCGCGTCTCCCAGATGCTGAAGGAGATCGAGAGCAAGGGCATGGACGCGGTCCGCGCCTACGGACAGGAGCTGGACGGCTGGTCCGGCGAGCTGGAGATCGGGGCCACCGAGCTCAAGAAGTCGGCGGACGCGCTGCCCGCCGACGTCCGTACCGCCCTCGAGATGGGCTACGAGCGCACACACCGCTTCGCCTCCGCGCAGCGCGAGCACCTGACCGACTTCGAGATCGAGCTCGCTCCCGGGGTGGCGGGCGGACAGCGCTACGTCCCGGTCTCCCGGGTCGGCGCCTACCTCCCAGCCGGCCGCTTCCCGCTCCTTGCCAGTGCCTTCATGACCGTGGGCGTCGCCAAGACGGCCGGCGTGCCGAGCGTCCTTGCGTGCACCCCGCCGTCGGGCGAGCACGGCGCCCACCCGGCCGTGCTCTACGGCGCCTACCTGTCCCGGGCCGACCGGGTCTTCGCCGTCGGCGGCGTCCAGGCCCTCGGTGCGATGGCGTTCGGCCTGCTGGGCGAAGCCCCCGTCGACATGCTGGTCGGTGCCGGGAACGCCTTCGTCACCGAGGCGAAACGGCAGCTCTTCGGGCAGGTCGGGATCGACCTCCTTGCCGGTCCGTCCGAGGTGGCCGTCATCGCCGACGACACCGCCGACCCGGTCTGGGTCGCCGCTGACCTGCTCGGCCAGGCGGAGCACGGCCCGAACTCACCGGCCGCGCTGATCACCACGTCACAGAAGCTGGGCCGGGCGGTCGTCGCGGAGATGGACCGCCAGCTGGCGACCCTCCCCACCCGCGACATCGCTGGACCCGCCTGGCGCGACTTCGGCTCCGTCATCGTCGTACGCGACCGGGACCAGGCCGTCGCCGTGTCGGACATCCTCGGCCCGGAGCACCTGGAGATCCAGACGGAGGACGACGACTTCTACCTCCAGAACCTCACCAACTACGGCTCGGTCTTCCTGGGCCCCTGGTCCACCGTCGCCTACTCCGACAAGGGCATCGCCGGCACCAACCACGTGCTGCCGACCGGCAAGACCGCCCGCTACAACGCGGGGCTCTCCGTCTCCCGCTTCCTCAAGCCCCTCACGTACCAGCGGGCCGTCAAGGAGGGCACGGCTTCCCTGGCGCCCGCCGTCGAACGGATCTCCGCCTTCGAGGGCCTCGCCGCCCACGGGGCGACCGCCACGATCCGGATCGACCGGATCGGCCGCACGTCCGGCGCCTTCGACGCCATCCCGGAGGCGCTGCGCGAGCAGCTCTGATCAGTTCCTCCGCCTCGCCTCCGTGCCCGGTTCCCGGCCGGGGGCGAGGGGCCCGGAGCACCACGCTCCGGCCTCGGCCGGTCCCTCCGGGCCGCCGCTGTCGGCCGCCCGGGACGAGTGAGTACCGTCCTGTACCGAGGGCATCCGCGCTCCCACTCCCCCGAGGATCTCCCCATGCACCACCCCTCGCCCGACCCGGCCCCCGCTGCCGGGGGCACCGCCCTCCAACAAGGCCTCAAGGGCCGCCAGATCACCATGATCTCCATCGGCGGCGTGATCGGTGCCGGACTCTTCGTCGGCTCGTCCACCGCCGTCGCGGCGGCAGGTCCGGCCGTTCTGATCTCTTTCCTGCTGGCCGCCGCCCTGGTGGTGCTGGTCATGCAGATGCTCGGAGAGATGGCCGTCGCCCATCCCGACACCGGTTCGTTCTCCACGTACGCGGACCGGGCCCTCGGCCGCTGGGCCGGCTTCTCCATCGGCTGGCTCTACTGGTGGTTCTACATTCTCGTCATTCCCATCGAGGCCATCGCCGCGGGCGAGGTGATCGCCGGGCTGACGTCGGTGCCGAGCTGGATTCCGGCGCTCGCCATGATCGCCCTGCTCGCGGGCAGCAACCTCCTCGCCGTGCGCAACTACGGTGAGTTCGAGTACTGGTTCGCGCTCCTGAAGGTCGTCGCGATCGTCGCCTTCCTCGTGCTCGGCGCGCTCGCGATCTTCGGGATCCTGCCCGGGTCGGACGCCCACGGGGTGTCGCATCTGTGGAGCGAGGGCGGGTTCGCCCCCAAGGGCGGGGTGGCCGTGCTCGCCGGTCTCCTCACGGCGATGTTCAGTTTCCAGGGCAGTGAGATCGTCACGATCGCCGCCGCCGAGTCCGAGGATCCGAAGAAGAACATCAAGAAGGCCGTCCGCGCCGTCGTGTGGCGCCTGGGGCTCTTCTACGTCGGCTCGATCTTCGTCGTGGTCAGTCTGGTTCCGTGGAACTCCCACGGGCTTGCCGACGGTTCCTACCAGGCGGTCCTCGACCGCATGAACATCCCGGGCGCCGGGCTGATCATGGACGTGGTCCTCGTCGTGGCCGTGAGCAGCTGCCTCAACTCGGCCATCTACACGGCTTCACGCATGGCGTTCTCCCTCGCCCGCCGCCAGGACGCCCCGGCGGCCCTCGCGACCACCTCGGCGTCCGGCGTGCCCCGCAACGCGGTCCTCGCCTCGACCGTCATCGGTGTCGCCGCGGTGATCGCCAACTACCTTCTGCCGAGCGTCTTCACCTATCTCATCGCCTCCAGCGGCGCGATCGCCCTGATGATGTACATGGTCATCGCCATCACTCAGTACGCCACACGACGCAAGGGTCCACGGCCGAGCGAGGTGCGGATGTGGGCGTTCCCCTATCTGACCCTGGCCACGATCGCCTTCATCGCGGGGGTCCTTGTCCTCATGGCGGTGCTGCCCGGTCACCGCCTCGAACTGTGGCTCTCCCTCGCCCTGGCCGCCGCCCTGGTCACCGTGGGGGTCCTGAGGCAGCGGCGGCACGGCGACCGGCCCGCCGGTGGGACCGATGCCAGGGCGGACGCCCTGATGGGTCAGCGGTAAAGGGTCAGGGGAGCCGGGCGTGCGTGGCCCGCGGCACGAACTCGGTCGGCAGGACGAGGCGTTCACCGCTGGGGTCGGCGTCTTTGTCGATGCGCCGCACCAGCAGGCGCGCCGCCTGACGCGACAACTCCCGCAGGTCGTGGCGGACCGTGGTCAGCTTGAACACCTCCCAGGCGGCCATGGGCAGGTCGTCGAAGCCGATCACGGTCAGGTCGTCGGGAACCCGGAGTCCGGCCGCCAGCGCCGCGTTCAGGACACCGATGGCTACCACGTCGTTGCCGCAGAAGACGGCCGTGGGCGTCTCGGCCGCGTCCAGCAGGTGCGGCAGGGCCTCGTACCCGGTGTCGTACTCGAAGGCGCCGCGCGCCACCCGGTCCTCGGGCAGGCCGATGCCCGCGTCGGCCAGGGCCAGCCGGAAGCCCAGCTCGCGTTCGCGTCCGGTCGTGGTGTTGGCCGCGCCGAAGATGCCGGCGATCCGCCGGTGCCCGAGCTCGGCGAGCACGTGGGCGACCAGGCGTCCGCCGCCTTCGTTGTCGACGACGGAGGCATAGTCCCCGCGGGCGCCCGTGTCGCGGTTGAGGAAGACGTAGGGCATGCCGCGGCGGTCGAGCTGGGCCGGGAGTGCGGAGTCGGTGGTGGCGGTCGCGAGCACCACGCCGTCCAGGGACTGGTCCAGGAGCTTCTCCTCGGCCACCGCCTCGTCGGAGCGTTCGGTGAGGAGCATCATCCGGTAGCCCAGGAGCTGGAGCTCGTCGTGCAGGGGTGCGATGACATGCGGGTAGAAGGGGTTCGTCAGGTCGGTCACGATCACCCCGATGCGCCGGGTGGAGCGGGTCGACAGGGTGCGGCCCGCCTCGCTGGGCAGGTAGTTCAGCGCCTGCGCGGCCTGCCGGACCTTCTCGCGGGTCGCCGCGGACACCCGGCTGTCGTCCCGCAGGGCGCGGGAGACCGTGGGCTGCGAGACGCCGGCCAGCCTCGCCACGTCGTGACTCGTGATCGCCATCGGCCCTCTCCTCGTCGCCCGGCGCGCCCCTCCGGCGACCGGCTTCTCAGTATACGTATGCCTTACCCCTTGACATTGAGCAGTCAGGAAACTGTCATTGAATGCATACGTATTCCAATGCGAGGAGCAGCCATGAACCATGTCGTCGTGTCCACCGCCGAGCTGGGACGTCGCACGGTCCGCCGCAGCGACTTCGTCTCCTGCAACCAGGCCTTCATCGACTGCCGCACCCCGGGCTCGGACCGCAAGGAGAACTACGCGATGATCGGGCCCGGCGTCTCGCAGGCCGCCGGTCAGCACGTCAACCTCCGTCTGCCGCACGGCTACAACATCGGTGCGGCCGCCATGCCCCACGGCATCACCAACAATCTCCACCTGCACTACACCGCCGAGGTGTTCGTCTGCACCGAGGGCGAGTACCTGCTGCGCTGGGGCGCCGACGGCACCCAGGGAGAACTCCTGCTCAGGGCCGGGGACATCGCCTCCATCCCCACCTGGATCTTCCGCGGCTTCACCAACACCGGGCCGGACGACGGCTGGATGTTCACCGTGCTCGGCATGGACCACACCGGCGGCATCATCTGGGGCCCCTCGGTCCTGCGGGAGGCCCAGGGCCATGGCCTGTACCTGACCGCCGACAACCAACTGATCGACACGGTGGCCGGCGACGAGATCACTCCCGACACCGAACTGACCGAGCCGATGGCCCAGGAACACATCGACCGGCTGCTCCACTACAGCGTCGACGACATGCAGCGCCGCGTCGCCGCCGCCGACGAACTGGTCTGGTCCGAGCGGCCCTTCCTCGACAGCACCCTGCCGGGCGGCGGGGTACGGCTGAGCTGCGTCATCGGATTCGGCATGACCGAGGACCTGCACCAGGAGCCCCGGATCTTCAACCCGCACGGACACAACGTCGCCTGGCTGCGTGCCGAACCGGGCCAGGGCGTCTCCCTCCACCGGCAGCACGAGACACAGACGCTGATCGTCAAAGACGGCCTGTGGGAGATCACCCTCAACCGCACCGACCCCGTCTCGGTGCGCCTGGGCCCGCGGGACATGCTCTCCGTACCGCAGGACGCCTGGCGCACCCTGCGCAACGTCGGCGACGAGCGGGGCGACCTCATGGTCGTCAACTCGGGCGACGGCCGCGTCCGCCTGGACTGGGACGAGGAGGTGGCCAAGTGCGCCGCCGACGCGGGCCTCGGCATCGACCACAACGGCTACGTGGCGCCGTACGCCTTGCTCCCCCGCTCCGCGCGCCGCTGGTGAGCGCCGTGCCCCGCACCGGATCACCCGCCCCGCTGCCGCTGGTGGTGGTCCCCGGCATGCTGTGCGACGCGGACCTGTGGGCGGAGGTGGACTTCCCCGAGGACCACGCGGTGCGTCACCTCACGTCGGCCGAGCCGGACGTCGGCGCCCTGGCCGAGGACCTGCTGTCCTCGGTGTCCGGCCCGTTCGTGGTGGTCGGGCTCAGCCTCGGCGCCATCGTCGCCTTCGAGGCGCTGCGCCGCTCCCCGGAGCGGATCGCGGGACTGTGCGTCATGTCGACGAACGCGGGAGCGCCGCGCCCCGAGCAGTACGAGGCCTGGCGCGCGATGGACGCCCTGATCACCGACGGCCGGTTCGCTGATGTCGTCGAACAGACGCTGCCCGGCATGTTCCCCACCTCCCGGCCGCCGAGCGGGTCCGCCGAGCGCTACCGGCGCATGGCCCACGCCGTGGGCCCCAGGGCCGCTCGCGCCCAGCTGGCCGCCCAGGCGAGCCGCCGCGACACGAGGGACGCACTGCGCGGCGCCCGCTGCCCGGCCGTGGTCCTGTCAGGGTCCCGCGACGCGTTGTGCCCGCCGGACTTCCACCAGGTCATCGCGCGGGCCCTGCCGGACGCCGAGCTGCGCGAGGTGGCCGGCGCGGGTCATCTCCTGCCCTGGCAGCAGCCTTCCGCCGTCTCCGCCGCGCTGCGGGACCTGATCGCGCGGGTGCGCGAGACACCACCGCAGGTGCGCCCCACCTCCGTGGACGCCGCCGCGCCACCGACCGCTTGAGCCACCCCCTTCCGCCGTCCTTGCACACCTCGAATACACCCGATCCCCGAAGCCCGAGAAGAGAGCCGTCATGCCTCGTTTCCTCAAGTCCCCTGTATCCGCAGGTGCGGTGAGCGCCGCCCGCGCGGATGTCGCGGACCGTGTCAGCGCCATCCTCGACGACATCCGCACGCGGGGCGACGAAGCGGTCCGTCAGTACTCCGAGAAGTTCGACGGCTGGAGCCCGCCGTCCTTCCGCCTTGCCCCGGACGAGATCAGGAAGATCGTCGCCGGTGTCCCGGACACGGTCCTGGAGGACATCCGCTTCGTCCAGGAGCAGGTGCGCACCTTCGCCCAGGCGCAGCGCGACTCACTGCACGACGTGGAGATAGAGACCCTGCCCGGGGTCCGCCTGGGGCATCGGCACGTCCCCGTGGCGGGCGCCGGCGCCTACGTACCGGGCGGGCGCTACCCGCTCACCGCCTCGGCGCACATGACGATCGTGACGGCGAAGGTGGCGGGCGTGGAGCGCGTCGCCGCCTGCACCCCGCCGATCCGCGGCGAGATCCCCGCCGCGACGGTCGCGGCCATGCACCTGGCCGGGGCCGACGAGATCCACCTCCTTGGCGGCGTCCAGGCCGTGGCCGCCCTGGCCATCGGCACCGAGACGGTCGGCCGGGTGCCGCTGATCGCGGGTCCCGGCAACGCGTACGTCGCCGAGGCCAAGCGCCAGTTGTTCGGCGAGGTCGGCATCGACCTGTTCGCGGGCCCGACGGAGATCCTGGTGGTCGCCGACGAGCACGCCGACCCGTTCGTGGTGGCCGTCGACCTCCTCTCGCAGGCCGAGCACGGCCCCGACTCCCCCGCGGTGCTCGTCACCACGTCCGAGGAGCTGGGCCGCGCGGCCGAGCGCCACATCGAGCGACTGCTGCCCGGCATGCCGACCAAGGACTTCGCCGGGCCCGCCTGGCGCGACCACGGCGAGATCGTCGTGGCCGACTCGCTGGACGAGGCCTTCGAGATCGCGGACTCCTACGCCAGCGAGCATGTCGAGGTCCTGACGGAGAATCCGCGCCAGGCGCTGGATAAGATGCGGGACTACGGCGCCCTCTTCCTCGGGGAAGGCACCTGCGTCTCGTACGGGGACAAGGTCATCGGCACCAACCACGTGCTGCCGACCCGGGGCGCCGCGCGGTACACCGGCGGTCTGTGGGTGGGGAAGTACCTCAAGACCGTGACCTACCAAGAGGTCACGGACACCTCCTCCTCTGCGCTGCTCGGCCAGGTGTGCGGGCGTGCGGCGCGCGTCGAGCTGTTCGAGGGACACGCCCGCTCCGGAGACGTACGAGCGGCCAAGTACGGCGACGCCGCACTGCCGTGGAACGACGAGGCAGGCGCATGAGCGGCGGCACGGCGCCCCTGGCCGGGCGCACCGCACTGGTCAGCGGGGGCGGCAGCGGACTCGGCGCAGCCATCACACGTGCCCTGCTGGCGGACGGGGCACGGGTGGTCATCACCGGTCGCAACGAGCAGGTCCTCAAGAACACCGCCACGCGTCTGGGTCCTGATGTCGTCCACCGGGTCTGCGACGTGTCGCGGCCCGGCGATGTCGAGGCGCTCGCGGCGGATCTGGCGGAGAAAGAGATCTCGGTGCTCGTCAACAACGCCGGGATCGCGGGGCCGGTGGCGCCGCTGACCGAGATCTCCCCCCAGGACTGGGACGAGGTGTTCGACGTGAACGTGCGCGGGGTGTTCCTGATGTGCCGGGCGTTCCTGCCCGCCATGACGGCGCGGCGCGCGGGCGATGTCGTGAACATCGCCTCGGTGTCGGGCAAGCGGCCCTTGCTGCGGCGCACGCCGTACTGCGCGTCCAAGATGGCGGTCATCGGCCTGACCGCCACCCTGGCCGGCGAGGTCGGGCCCCTGGGGGTCACCGTCAACTCCCTGTCCCCGGGCCCCGTTGCGGGCCCCAGGATGGAACGGAACTTCCGCCTGGAGGCGGAGCGCACCGGCGGCAGTTACGCGCAGGCCGAGGAGGCGTTCGTGTCCCGGTCGGCCCTCGGTCGCATGGTCACCGAGGACGAGGTAGGCGCGGCGGTCGGTGCGATGCTCCGGATGCCGGGCCTGTGCGGCGCCGACATCGACCTCTCGGCGGGGATGGTCGCGCGGTGACGGCGGGGGAAGGGGCGGCTCCGGGAGATGCGGAACGCCGCTCCCTCAAGGAGCGGCTCGCGGCCGGCGAGCGGTTGTACGGCGCGCTGCTGCGGCTTCCATCGGAGACCCTGGTGGAGATGGCGGGGGTCGCGGGCCTGGACTACGTGGTCATCGACTGCGAGCACGGCCCTGCCGACACGGCGCTGCTCCAGCACCATCTGACGGCCGCGGCGGCGCAGGACATCGAGGTCCTCGTTCGCGTGGGCACCTCCGAACCCGCTCTCGCCCTGCGGTGCCTGGACCTGGGGGCCGCAGGGATCATCCATCCGCATGTCGACGACGCGCAGGACGCGCGGCGTGCGGTGGCGTCGGTCCACTACCCGCCCCTGGGAAGACGGGGGTTCGCGACATACAGCAGAGCCGGCCGATTCGGCACGGTCCCGGCGGCCGCGCACGTGGCCGCCTCCCGGGACGCTCTGGTGGTGGTGATGATCGAGACGGAGCGGGCCTGCTCAGCCGCTACGGAGATCGTCGCGACGCCAGGGGTGGACGCGGTCCTGGTGGGCCCGGCCGACCTGGCGGCGGACTGCGCCTTTCCCGGGCAGGACGTCGTCGACGCGCTCGTCACGAAGGCCCAACGGGCCACGCGTGAGGCGGGCCGGTCGGTGATGACGATCGTGCCGGGCGCCGAGGGCGCCAGGGCCGCCGAGCGAGCAGGAGCACAGCTGGTGCTCTACAACATGGCCCAGGTCCTGATGGACACCTTCAGGTCCCTGGCGCCGCCCCCGCCGCGTGATGGACCGGTCAGCCGCGCCTGAGGGCGCACGACCCGGACGGCTCCTCTCATCCCCTCCGAGGAGCCGTCCGGGCTGCGCCCGCACGCTCCGACGGGCCCTTGCGGCCCACCGGCGCACACGTCACCGGAACCCTCTCGTCCACCTCTTGACGGCCTCCGTCACGCTCCTTAGTGTTCGGCGGAAGTTCATACGTATGCACACCCAGGAAACCGCGCGAACGGAGAAGCCATGTCCGCTGTAGCGCCGCCCACCACCGCAGTCGAAACCCCAGAGGTCGACGCGGAGACGCGGAATGCGATACGCCGAGCCATCGGCGCGGGAAGCATCGGAAACTTCGTCGAACAGTTCGACTACGGCCTCTACGGCTACATGGCGCCGATCCTCGCCCCCGCCTTCTTCCCACAGAGCAACCAGACCGTGGCCGTGCTCAGCACGTACGCGATCATCGCGATCGCCTGCCTGTTCCGCCCCCTGGGCGGGACGCTCGTCGGCCGGTGGGGCGACCGAGTGGGCCGCAAGAAGACCCTGCTGTGGACCATCGTGTTCATGGGCGTGACCACCGCGATGATCGGCGCCCTGCCGACGTACCAGCAGATCGGGATCTTCGCGCCCCTGCTCCTCCTGCTCCTGCGCGTAGTCCAAGGCATGGTGTCGGGCGGAGAGTACGTCGGGGCGGTGGCCTTCATCGTCGAGTGGGCGGAGCCCAAACGGCGCGGCTATTACGCCTCGTACGCCTCCAACAGCTGCTTCGCCGGAATCCTTGCCGGGGCCGGCACCGCCGCCCTCACCAGCTGGATCTTCCAGGGCCCCACGCTCGACTCGTGGGGCTGGCGCATTCCGTTCCTGCTCGCGCTGCCGCTGAGCGCGGTCGGGATCTGGCTGCGGCGGCGCATCGAGGAATCACCCGAGTTCGTCCGAGCCACGGAGGGCGGCGCCGATGTCGTCAAGGCCCCGATCAGGGAGGCGCTGCGCACGCAGTGGCGGCCGATACTCGTGTTCTGCGGCGTCTCCGTCATGCTCGCGATCCTGTCCTACACCTGGGTCACGTTCTATCCCGAGTACCTGACCGGCACGCTGGGCCTGCCCCGCTGGATGGCCCTGACGTCCAACGCCATCTCCGTCGCCGTGCTCATCCCGCTGCTGCCCCTGGCCGGCATCATCTCGGACCGGATCGGCCGCAAACCGATGCTGATCTCCGGTGCCGTGGCGTGCATCGTCCTGGTCCCCCTGGCCTTCTGGGTCGGCGAGTACGGCACCTTCGGCGCGGCCGTAGCCAGCCAACTGATCTACATCATCCCCGAGTTCTTCCTGACCGGCATCGTCACGGTCTGCACGGCCGAACTCTTCGCGACGCGCACCCGGTTCAGCGCGAGCGCGATCGCGTACAACAGCTCGTTCTCCATCTTCATGGGGATCACGCCGTTCGTCGCCGCCCTGCTCGTCACCAGCTTCGACACGATCTACGCCGTGTGGGTCTACCTCGCGGCGGCAGCGGTCGTGGCCCTCGTGGTCGTGAGCGCCTTCATGACGGAGACGTACCGGACGCATCTGGGGGCGGACAAGTTCGCAGGCTGATCACCCCGGAACATACGCATACACACCGCGCCTACACAGCCCGCCCGCCTGTACAGGCTCGTTCAGACCGAGACGTTCAGACCGAGAGAGGTACCACCATGTCACTGGACCCCGTCGCCTACCTGCCCTACAACGACCCCGACGACTTCATCCGTGAGGTGACCGACCGCATCTGGGTCGGCCGGGACATCTCCTACATCGCCGACAACTACGAGCCGGACTCGATCGTCCACACGAGCCTCGGCACCGTCGTGGGCCGCGACGGAGTGATCGAAGGCACGACGATGCGCATGGGCAGCGCGCCCGGTCACATCGGCCAGGCCGAGGACGTGGTGTGGGAGGCGCGCGGGGACGACGCCTTCCTCAGCTCGCACCTCGTCTTCTCCGCCGACGAGCACCTGGTCGACGGCCGCAACATCCGCGTCCGCAAGCGCACCGTCGCCAACTGCCTCTACCGCCGCGGCCGGATGGTCGAGGAATGGGTCGTCCGCGACGAGCTGGCCACCTGCCTCCAGCGCGGCGAGGACCCGGATGAAGCCGCCCGCGCGCTGCGGTTCCAGGGCTACAGCGGGTCGATGACCCAGGAGCCGCCCAAGGACGTCCTGCTGGCCGGTGTCAGCGGACCGCGGCCCGACGAGTTCCGGCCCGAGTGCGAGATGGTGCTCGAGTTCATCGACGAGGTATGGACGCAGCGCCGCCTGCAGAAGGTCAACGACTTCATGGTCCGCGACCTCTTCCTGCACACCACCGGCGACCGCACCGTCATCCGCCCCGAGCGCTACCAGAGCGATCTGATGGCCATGGTCGGCGCCTTCCCCGACGCACGGTTCGAGGTACGGGACGTACAGACCAACTACTCGCCCCGGTACGCCGGCCTGCGGGTGGCCGTCACCTGGACCATGCACGGCACCTACCGCGGCACACCACACTTCGGCCCGCTGACCGACCAGCCGGTGACCATGCTCGGCGTCTCCCAGTTCCTGATCCAGGACGGCCGGATCGTGCGGGAGTTCCGTGTCTACGACGAGATCTCGCTGCGCGCTCAGATCAACGGCACGCGGGGCGATGGACCGGCGGTGGAGGCCAACATCTACTGAGCAGACCTTTCGGGCGCTGAGCCCCCCCCCATTACCGTTTTCGTAGCCCCGCAACGGGGCTTCCGGCCTTCGGAGTTGGCATGACTACCTCCCCTTGT